>CAJUBG010000031.1 GCA_910584575.1 uncultured Dorea sp. | reverse complement strand
AATTCTTATCCAAAAAGATCACATCCCATAGACACAGAATTTTTTACAGCCTCTGCAATTATAATTATAAAAATCGCAGAGTAATCTACTCTGCGATTTTTTGCTTTAACAGCATAATTATTATAACCACCTTAAACTAATAAATCAACACTTAATTTACTTTTGTAAAAATTTGTTGCAAAATCACGAAGGGAAAACAAACAAAACAGTCTATTTATTCAAGTCTATTATCAGAGAAATCTGTATTTATCTTAAAAACCATTTAATTATCCATAAATATTTTTCAAAAATTTTCGCAGAGTAGATTACTCTGCGAAGGAAGTGATTGAAATCTGGTATCTACTTTATTGTCCAAGACAAAATGAATGGAGGATTCTAAACTCCGTCAAACGAAACTTGTCCAAGGCAGCGCTAAAGGACGCATTTATTTTCACTTATGACAGAATGCGTAAGTTTCAAGGAAAATGGCGTGTGGAGAAACAGTTGATGTTTCCAGGCTATGTATTTCTGGAAAGTGATAACGAAGAAGCGCTGGCAGAAGAATGGCAGCAATATAAAGGAGTGGCGAATCTCCTCCAAGAGAAAAAAGCGATTCTCCATGTCCAGAAGAAGGAAGAATTATTCTTGACCTCTTTGTGCAAAGAAGCGCGCCATCTTGGTATGTCGAAAGGCGTAATACGGGATGGAGTTACCTTGATTACGGATGGCCCCTTGCAGGGAATGGAGGAAAGCATCTGCCGGATTGACAGGCATAAGCGGCTGGCAAGGTTAAAACCGCCGGAGGGCTCTGTGTCTGAAAGTATTCTGGCAGGGCTTGAGATTGTAGAGAAAAACTAGGAAAGAATCAAAAAAACAGGTTCAGAAAATCGGGTTGTGGTTAGTGCCATGATTTGGTGGGAGTCTGTAATAATGGTGCCAAAAAAGAGTTCAGAGCTTTTATAGCTGTGGATATGGCGAAGCCTGCATTTTTATAAGAAAAACCTGTAAAGAGGTGATGAAATGTGGTATGTAATTCAGACCCGAACAGGGGATGAAGAAAAACTGGTAGAATTAATTCAGAAAATGATTTCCAAAAAGCATTATAAAGAATGTTTTTGTATGAATAGAGAATGTGCCAGAAAGACGGAAAAAGGATATGAGACATTCTTACGTCCGTTGTTTCCGGCATATATTTTTGTAGTGACAGACAGCCCCAGGCAGATGTATTTGGAGTTAAAACGGGTGCCGAAGCTAACAAAGCTGCTGAGTGATGAAGAAGATACATTTTTTTGCGTGTCAAAGGAGGAAGAAATATTTTTAAAAAATGTACAGAATGATGAACACATTGTCCGCAGGTCTTTGGTGGAGGTGGATGACGAAGGGACGATAGTGAGGGCAGACGGCGCGGTAGGAGTATATTTAAGAAATATTGTCCGGCAGAGGCTTAGAAAGAGGTATGTCTGTGTGGAGAAGGAATTTCTGGGGGAGAAGCGGAAGATTTATCTGGGGATTAAGCTGGGAGAAGATAAGGAGATTGGTAAATGAACATGATGGAATATAGAGCCATACCCTTCAGTCCTCCGGACATTTCTGATTTAGAGATAAACGAGGTAATCGAAACATTAAAATCCGGATGGCTGACAACCGGACCAAAAACGAAAGAATTGGAGAAAAGGCTGGCTGAATTTTGCCATACCTCCAAAGTCGTATGCCTGAACTCGGCGACAGCGGCAGAAGAATTGAATTTTAGAATCTGTGGTATTGGAGAAGGGGATGAAGTGATCGTTCCGGCTTATACATATACTGCCACCGCGTCGGCGGCAATTCACTGTGGGGCGAAGGTTGTATTTGTAGACAGCCAGCCGGATTCTGTTGAAATGGATTACGCCAAAGTGGCAGAAGCCATTACAGAAAGAACAAAAGCGGTAGCAGCCGTAGACTTAGGAGGCGTGATTGCCGACTATGATAAACTCTATGCCGCTGTTGAAGGTAAGAAGTATTTGTTCCGTCCAAAAGAAGGAGGAGGTCTTGGCGCAAGAATACAGCAGGCTCTTGGAAGGGTATTGATATTCGCTGACTGCGCCCATGCGTTAGGCGCTGTGAAAAATGGAAAAATGGCGGGACAATGGGCTGATTTTTCTGATTATAGCTTCCATGCTGTCAAAAATTTTACCACAGCAGAAGGCGGGGCTTCTACATGGAAGGATATTCCGGAAATTGATAATGAAGAAATCTATCATCAGTTCCAGCTTTACAGCCTTCACGGGCAAAGCAAGGACGCCCTGGCGAAAACCAGGGCAGGGGCATGGGAGTATGACATAGAAGGCGCGTGGTACAAATGCAACATGACGGATATCTTAGCAGCCATTGGTTTAATGCAGTTAGAGCGTTACCCGAAGCTGCTTGCCAGAAGGAGGGAAATTATCGGAAGGTATGATGAAATGTGCGATGAATTAGGTGTGAAGCATTTGATTCATTACGGAAAGGATTTCGCATCCTCCGGACATCTGTATCTTACGCGGATTCCAAAAGCATCCGACGGACAAAGGAGAAAAATCATCGTCAAATTAGCCGAACGGGGCATAACAACGAACGTACACTATAAACCCCTTCCAATGATGACTGCTTATAAGAAAATGGGATGGGATATAAAAGATTTTCCAAATGCCTATGCGTATTATGAAAATCTGATTACATTGCCGCTTCATACAAAATTAAGCAATGAAGATGTAGAGTATATTATTTCAAATTTTAAAGAAGTGATTCAAAATTTGGAAAATTAATACGAGGAGGATAAGGATGAAAAAAGTTATGATTCTCGGCGCAAGCCCTTTACAGATACCTGGAATAAAGCAGGCAAAAAGTATGGGATTATATGTCATTGCAGTAGACATGAATCCTGGTGCAGAAGGGTTTCAATATGCGGACGAAAAGGTTGTCATAAGCACGATTGATATCCCCAATGTGGTAGAAGCGGCAAGACGCTTGAAAATAGACGGTGTTTTAACCCTTTGTACAGATTTGCCTGTCAGGACGGTGGCCTCGGTTGCAGAAGCCTTAAACCTTCCGGCAATCAGTGTTGAAAATGCGTACAGGGCTACGGATAAGATTTTAATGCGGGAAGCCCTTAAGGAACACAAGGTTCCGATTCCCTGCTATTTTCAGGCGTCCAACGAAGAAGAATTTATGAAGGCAGTCAGGGAGATTAGAACTCTTGGATATCGGTGTATTGTAAAGCCGGCAGACAATTCCGGCAGCCGAGGGGTCAATCTGCTTTCCTGCTATGATGAGGATTACCTTAAGAAAGCCTATCGTTATAGCAAGGAAAGCTCACATTCTGGGAATGTAATTGTAGAGGAGTATATGGAAGGGGTTGAGGTCTGCGTAGAAACATTAAGTGTGGACGGTGTCTGTTATCCGATTCAGATTACAGATAAACTGACGACAGGCGCCCCTTATTTTGTGGAGATGGGACACAGCCAGCCTTCACAGCTTCCGGCCACCGTACAGGAGGATATCAGAAGGGTTGCAGTCGCCGCTAATTTAGCGGTTGGCAACTTTAACGGCTCCTCCTGCACAGAAATAAAAGTAACCAAAGACGGGGCTAAAGTTGTAGAGTTAGGCGCCCGTCTTGCAGGCGACTATATGACGACAGATTTGGTTCCTCTTTCCACCGGCGTCAATATGGTGGAGGGTGTTGTGAAGATTGCTTTGGGTGAAAAACCAGATTATGAGCATAAATATCAAAAGGCGTCTGCCATACGATTCTTAAAGTCAGAAGAAGGAAGCATTACTTCTATCACAGGTGTAGAGGAAGCAGGGGAGATACCAGGAGTAATTCGTATCGGTTTTGACCGCAAAGTCGGAGATCAGGCAGTCGAAATCAAGAGCAGCCTTGACCGAGTGGGATACGTCATTGCACAGGCGGATACGCCTGCCAGGGCGGTAAAAATCTGTGAAGAAGCGATGAAAAAAATCAGCATAAAAGTGAAACGATAGATATGTACGAAAAATATGTTAAGAGATGGCTTGGATTTTTATTGGCGCTGACAGGACTTCCCATATTTGCAGTCGTCTATGTAATCATTGCGCCTTTGATTTATTTTGAAGATAAAGGGCCTGTGTTTTATAGCGGAGAAAGAATCGGAAAAAACGGCAGGATATACAGGATGCATAAGTTCAGGTCTATGAAGGTAAACGCGCCGGATATCCGGTTAGCCGACGGGTCAACTTATAATGGAGAGGACGACCCAAGAGTAACCAAAATAGGAAAGCTTCTAAGAGAGACAAGCCTGGATGAAATACCTCAGCTTCTAAATATCCTGAAAGGGGAAATGAGCTTCATTGGGCCAAGGCCGGACCCGCCGGACTGGCTTTCTAAATATCCGGACGAGCTTAAAGGTTTTTTAAGCGTTCGGCCTGGGATTACCGGATACAGCCAGGCGTATTATAGGAATTCGGATGATTCTTACGAGAAGATTGTCCACGACGCTTATTATGCCGAACATTTGTCCTTTTTATTTGACATAAAAATATTATTTAAGACCATTCAGACTGTGTGTAAGCATGAGAATCTTTATCGGAAGGACGACAATAAAACCTGGGAGGAAAAAGTGAAAAAATGGTGATACGATGGGAAAAGTATTAATTATATCCTGTAATGACAGCTATGATTATCATACCAGAACAAAATATGTAAAGGATTATTTTCAGAAGCGGGGATATAAAGTTGAGTTTCTGACTGCGGATTTTGATCACAGAAGCAAAGCCAGATATCGGGCTAAGCGAAAAGATACCATGCATTATATACATGTAAAATCCTATAAAAGAAATTTATCGATTTCAAGAATTCTATCCCATATACAGTTTGCCAAAGGCGTCAGAGATTATTTAAAACATAACAGTTATGAGCTGATTTACCATTGCGCGCCGCCCAATTATACCATAAAAGAGCTGTCACATTTTAAGAAAAAAAACTCAGACGTTTTTCTTATAACAGAAATCGGGGATATGTGGCCGGAGACGCTTCCGATTCCTAAGATAGCTAAGAGGCTGTGTTATATTCCGCTGAAAAGATGGGAGAATTTAAGAAATAAAAACTTAAATAATTCGGATATTCTTATTACGGAATGTAATCTGTTTCAGGCTATGATTGAGAGTAAGGCTCATGCGGCGGCAAAGACGCTGTACTTTTGTAAACCTTTTGCCGGCAGGGATAATTTTATATGTCCTGATTTTGGTTTGGAAATGAAATTGTGTTACCTGGGTTCTATTAACAACATCGTTGATATAGATGTAATCGCCCGTCTTGTCAAGGTAATAAGCGCAGGCAGGAGGGTGACGGTTGACATCATCGGAGACGGAGAAAAGCGGGAAAGGCTGGTTTCAGAGATTAAAAAGAATGGCGCGGAAGCAGTCTTTCATGGGATGATATTCGACGAATACAGGAAACGGGACGTCTTGGAGAAATGCCATTTTGCATTGAATATTATGAAGCCTCAGGTCTGTGTGGGTATGACAATGAAGTCACTGGATTATTTTTCTTATGGGATTCCGGTTATCAACAATATTGGTGGAGACATAAAAGAATTAGTGAGCAGAGAAAGGGTTGGGATTAATTTGGATATTTCTAATTCTCGGACATTGGACCGCATACTTCATATGACAGAGAGGGATTATCTGGAAATGAGAGGGCGGATGAAAGATTTCCATAATCAATATTTTAGTGTGGAAGGTTTTGACAGAAGTATGGACAGATTATTAAAAATGGAGGAAATATGAGAATCCTATCGTTTAACGATTATTATATACCGGCTACGGATGTGGGCGGTCCTGTAACAAGTATCCATAATGCTGTAAATGCGTTGAGTGACGAGTTTGAATTTTACATAGAGGCTTACAACCATAACTATTCAGACAGAATTCCCTTTGACGGCATTGAAACCCACAGATGGTATGATGTGGGACAGGCTCATGTTATCTACAATGAGAATGGATATTTAGATTTTAAGTATAAAAGAATGAAAGAGTTTTTAGAGGAAGTACAGCCGGATTTACTGTGGTTTGCAGGGCTTTTGATGCCTCATAAGCTGCACAATGCGATTCGGTTGGCGGAAAAAATGAATATTCCGGTTCTGATTTCACCCAGAGGAGAGGCAAGCGCCGACAGAATGGCATTGAAGGGCTACAAGAAATATCCCTATGCAATCCTTGTAAATTTGATGGGAATTTACCAGAAAAAGAACGTCTTTTTTCATGCGACCAGTGATGATGAAATAGAGGGATTAAAAAGCTTCTTTCACATAAAAGAGAATAGAATCACAAAGGTGGCAAATATCGGCGTGACGGGGGAGAGAAGGCATGAGGGCTACAAAAAAGAAGCGGGTAAAGTCAGGGCAATGTTTCTTTCCAGAATTCATGAGGTGAAGAATTTGGACTATGCAATCAGCGCTTTTTCAAAATTAAAGCTGGCTGGCGAATTCCATATCTACGGTCCTATTGAATCCAGCGAGTATTGGAGTCAGTGCGAACGGCTGATAAGAAAGGCGCCGGCTCATGTGACAATCAAATATTGCGGAAAAGTTAAGCCCGAAGCTGTCGGGGAAGTTTATCGAAAATATGACTGCTTTTTATTTCCCACAATGAATGAAAATTATGGACACGTAATTGCAGAGGCGCTGGCCAATAGCTGTCCTGTGATTCTAAGCAAGGGAACTACGCCCTGGGACGATATAGACGGCAGGGCTGGATTTGTGTGTGATTTAAAAGATATGGAGAAATTTACAGATGCCCTTACAGCAATCGCGAATATGGATGCAGAGCAGTTTGAAGGATTTATGGAAAATACTTATCTATATTATCAGGAAAAGATGGCAAAGGACGACGCTGTGGTTGGCCATAGAAGGATGTTTCATGAAGTCATAGAGAGCTTCAGATATAAGGAATCATGATGCGATGAAAAGAAAAAACGATTTAGATACAGCAAGGGGAATCTGTATTTTGTTTGTGGTTTTAGGGCATTGTTTTCCGGAAAATATATTTTCACTTGAGAATCCAGGTATTGCGAAATATGTATATGATTTTGTGTATATTTTTCATATTCCATGCCTTTTAACAATCTCTGGTATGTTGTTTTATAAATATGTTGGAATGTTCTCCCGCAAACAGTTAGAGAGAAAACTAAAAAGGCTTTTCGTTCCATATCTTACATTCAGTATACTTTATATTCCGCTGCGGTTAGTGTTATCGTCTTATGCAAACAGCGAATGGGAAATAAGGGATGTATGGCAGATTTTAATCGGCAACAGTCCTAATGGCGGGGTATGGTATCTTTATGCTTTATTTCTGTATTCCTTCATTGCGATGGCAGCAATGAGAGAAAAGTATATTGAGAGCTGGATTTGTATTTCAATCCTTTTGTATTTCGTAGGGCGGAATTTCCTGACAGAATTTGGGGATTGGAGTAACTATATCAGTAATTTTATGTGGTTTGTAATGGGGGTCTATCTTTCACAAATGAAAGAGAGATTTTCTTATGATTTTTTTACAATAAAGAATCAGATCGACTTGGTTGTTCGTGTAATTGTTTTTGCTGCTTCTTTTGTTCTGATTGAAAAATATTCGCTGAGTATTCGTGTATTTGCGGGTTTATTCGGCATTAGCATAATTATGTGTATTTCAAGAAGGTTAGAGGGTAACAAATTATTGACTCTGATGGGTATCAACAGTATGGAAATCTATTTATTGCACGGACCAATCTTAATTGTGTTAAGGATATTGCTGCTGAAAATGAATGTGCCACTCCTTTTTGTGCCGCCTGTTTTGTTTGTGTGTGGTGTGGCTGGTTCATATATGATAGGCGTATTGATACTTGGAAGATTTCAATTACTGAGATTAATCTGTTTTGGGAAAAATAATGATAGGATAAACATATATGTTAAGTAATGAAAAAGTCTCAATTAATATACTCCATTATAATTCGTTTGAAAAGACGAAGCAATGTATTTTGAGTTGCATGAATCAGAAAAAAATTGATTATGAAATCATTGTGATTGACAATCATTCATCAAATGACAGTTTGGATTCCTTAAAAGATTATTTTAAGGAACATAGGATTGATTACTTAGAGAACAAAGATAACTATGGCTACGCAAAAGGAAATAATATTGGAGTACAGTATGCCTTAGATAAAGGGATTCGATATTCCCTCCTGCTTAACAATGATATTACTTTGGCAGGCGATTATGTCTTAGAAAAACTAGTGAAGGTAATGGAAACCTATGGATGCGCGGTAGCGGCGCCGTATATCTATAATGTTACCGCAGATGGATTGGAATTGAATCAAAATGATTCTGCATATTTGAAGCTGCTGCGTTTGTTTCGTGTTTTACCTGAAAATAAGGTTTATGATGAAAATGTACAGGAGGTCAGTGAAGCGCAGGGTTCTGCATTGCTTGTCGATAACCGTGAGTTTGTTAAGGCAGGAGGTTTTCCAGAGCATTATTTTATGTACGGAGAAGAAGGATGCTTTGCAAAAAAGCTGCTGTGTGCTTCAAAAAAAATTCTGTGGTATAGAGATGAAAAAGATTTTGTACTGCATCATCATGATAAGACAAATTCGGTTAATCCATGGAGAGTGTATCTGATGGGAAGGAATCGGGCTTTGGAATATTATGAAAACAGGAGAGCCTCTTTTTTTCGTTGGAAGCTCGTTTTTACTTTCTTTTACTTGTCGGTCTTAGTTCAGAAAAACAGGGTGTATTTATCAGGAATGAAATGTGGGAAAAAATTAGTGAAAAAGAAATCAGATTATGAAGCAATCTATCGCCATGCAAAAGAGGTCAGAACACAGAAAATTGAGGGAATGAGATTATGATCGTAAAATTCTATTTGCCATTTGTAATCATTATATTGCTCCTTTATATGATAAAAAGAAATAAGATCCTTTTTAATGAAGTATTCTGGCTTTTGTTTTGGTGGGGCTTGGTGGTTGGTTCAACAGTGTTTTCCGGAATATACTATGGCTATCCAATTAAGAACAGTGTATATATTTATATTGGTATTTCTATTTTTTGTTTTTTATCCGGAAGACTTTTTGGAATGAAAGTATCTTTAAAGCCTATAATAATCTCAGATTGTGAAATAAAGAAGTTAAATGTCTTTACATGGGCAGGAGTCATTGGGAGTCTATTGTTTATATTTGATTATCTCAGATTGAATGGGATTGGCTCTGAGAAATCCACCTATGAGATATCCATAATCGGGAGTGTTGGTATGCTTCTCATTCCAATTCTATTGGTTGTTGGGCTGTATCGGTTTGGTTATCGGAGGGCTTATAAGAATAAAATAGATGTCATATCAATCTGTCTGTTGGGAGGATACGTGCTTCCTGGTATTTTGAATTCTGGGAGGGAGAGTATGGTAATGCTCATTATTGGCGTAATCGCTATGAATGCTTATGTCAACAGTATAAGAGGAAAGGATATGATAACAACCTATAAAGAGCTAACCCGTAAGGGAAAGACAAAGCTTCTTGTTGGTATTGCAGGGTTTATAGGTATTTATAATATATTCACAATGACTTTATCACGGTTTACTGATAATGAGATTAATATATTCCTATATCGGAATATTGTTCCTGGTTACATTATGGAGGAAGCAAATAAGCTTGGAAATTTTAAATTTATTTATTATACCGCATTATCTTACTTTGGACATCAGGTTGCTTTTTTACAGAGTATCTTAAACGACTATTCAGGCCCATACTTATTTGGAATGTATGAATTAAATATTATCTCAAGAAGGCTTCCCGACTTCTTGGAGTTAGACTATAAATTGGGAAGTACGGCTCTTAATATGTTGGCCGGAGGACGGTTTAAAGGAGACTGGCAGACGGTTCTTGGGTCTTTGATTGTAGATTTCGGAAAAATATTAACGCCTGCAATTTGTGCATTTTTAGGATATTTTGTCGGTAAATCAAGAAAGTATTTTGAGCGTGACCAAAGCATTACCAGGGCGGTGCTAATCGCTATGTTTTGTCTTTCCATGACCAGTACCGTACAAATGGGGCCGTTTTATAATACGAGTATATACGGTGCATATATATGGTGGTTTATTATATTTAGATTAAAAATTGGAGTAAAAAATAAATGAGTTGTCTTTTTTCGGTAGTAATCCCATTCTATAAAGTACCTTTTCAATTATTGGAGGAATGTCTGGCCAGTGTAGCTTCGCAGACTTATAGGGATTTTGAAGTCATTATAGTCAATGACGGTGATCCTGACTTTCCACAAAATATGATTGATAAGAGAAATAATTTAGCTTTAAAATACATATATCAGGATAATTCTGGTGTTTCCGTTGCAAGGAATAAAGGGATTGAGGCCGCAAACGGGGAATATATTGTTTTTCTGGACGCGGATGACAAGCTGACTCCTGATACATTGGAGGTATTTCAAAAGGAGATTCAGGAAGGTTATGAAGATGTATATATCGGAAGGTATATCAGTAACATAGAGACAGTGGAGGCGGCGGCAGAGCCAAAGCCTCACGAAGTGGTGAAAAAGGATTTAATATGCTGTATCATCAGCCATGAGAATGATTTCCCAGGATATGCGATTGGCGGGCCATGGGGAAAGGCGTTTAAAAGGGATTTTCTTAAGAAAAATCACATAAGATTTATTCCAGGCGTAAAGAAATGCCAGGACAGGCTGTTTATGATGGAGTGCGCCAGGATGGCAGAGAACATATCTTTTGTGAATAGGGTAGTCTATATATATACAATGGACAATCCTGCCTCTGTCTGTGTAAGGTATAATGATGAAATCGATGAAATATTAAATTCGGTATTAATGTATACAGAAAAGTTTATAAAGAACTGCTATCCGCTGGATAAAAAGATAGACTATGCTTTTGGACAGATGCATATTAATTTTGTTATTGTGATACTGAAGCTTAAATATCTGAACAGGAATAGGAAAATTAATCTGATAAAAAGAGTGAGGGAATTTAAGGCATTTTGCAAGGAATTTGACGCCAGGTATTATGTATCAAATTATAAGATTTCAGGAATGACCATCAAATGGAGGATGGTTTTCTGCCTGATTAAAATGATTGGATAAGGGATGTTTATATGTGTGAAGATAAAAGATATATGTTAGATTTACTAGAGAGAATGCTTCAGCCCTTTTTTGAACATGAATTGGATGCTTTTGATGAAAAATTTCTTTCTATTTACGATGAAAAGGTGATTGGATTAGAATGTTTTTCCAGGATGCTGCTTGGACTTGGGCCTTTGATTTATAACACACACAATATAGAGCGTCTGAACTATGCCCTTGAGACGATTGCAGATGGAGTGGATCCCGAAAATAAGAATTTTTGGGGAATAAAAGAGAATATGGATCAAATGCATGTGGAAATGTTTTCCATAGCATTTTTTTTATTCAAAAACAGCTTCTTAATTCCAACGGAGTTTTGGAGGAAGAATTCAGATCATATAAGAGAATGGCTTTGCAGTATTGAGAGGGTAAAGTTACCGAAGAATAATTGGATTTTCTTTCAATTATTAGTGCATGTGCTCTTATATAAATTAGATTTAAATCCTTTAGATTGGGATAAAATAAGGGCTTGGCAGAACCAGATTAATGAATTGTACAGGGGCGATGGCATTTATAGCGACGGGGAGGAGTGGCGCATTGACTATTACAACAGCTTTGCGTTTCATTTTTATTCTTTGCTCTATTGCTCGTTGATGGAGGGAGAGGACGCAGAAATATGTGAAACATTTTCTATGAGAGCAAAGCAGTTTGCGGAAATATTCATGCTGTTCTTTTCCAATCACGGAAGAATGCTGCCATATGGACGCAGCCTGATTTATCGCTTCGGCGGTCTTGCCTTTTGGAGTGCGGCAGTTTACTCTCAGAAGGATATTTTTGATAGGAAGTATATCAAATGGTTATTATTTACATCCATAGAAGAATGGATGAAGCAGGATATTTTTGACGGCAAGGGTTATTTGAATATCGGGTACTATTATAGAAATCATTTGCTTGCAGAGGACTATAATTCCTATGGCTCAGTGTATTGGGCGTTCAAATATTTTGTTTTTCTGTATTTGGATGACGGCGACGAGTTTTGGAAAATAAAATATGACGACATAGCTTGTTATGGGGACGATAAAAAATATGAATCAGATTGTATCTGTATCGGCAGGCATGGAGGGTATACGTACTTATATCCATGTGCGTTAAAAGCTGAGCATGTGGAATTTTCTCATTTTCAAGATAAATATTCAAAGTTTTGTTACACGAACTTATTTGGCTTTAATGTTTCAAAAGGAATGGGAGGGTTAAAGGAGATTGCCATAGATTCCTCCATGGCCGTAAGTTATGATAATCAGTTTTTTATAGGGCGAAATCATGTGACTTTAAAGAAGGTTCAGGAGGGTGTCATACAAAGCCAATGGAGGGTTAATCCCTATTTAAGCATCACTTCTTATATATGTATGTTTGGAAAATGGCATACAAGAATTCATATAATTGATACAGAAAAAGATATATTTTTGGTTGAAGGCGGATTTCCTGTGGAGGATTCCTTGGATATAACGCTGGAAAAAAGTGAAGGGCAGATATGTATGTCAAAAGACGGACAAATCTCCTTCATAAAAACCAATATCGGAAACGGATTGCTCAGCCAGGTTAAGCTGTATCCTAATTCTAATGTCTATACAAGAAAGACGTCCGTGCCTGTTGCTTCATATTATGTAAAGAAAGGTAAAAAAGTAATTATCAGTTCTTTCCTGGCGACTTCTAAGGAAAGCGATATAGGTCAATGTCCAAGTATAAAGCAGAGCAATTCAATCGTGAATATTTCTTGTCAAGGTGTTTCCTACGAGGTATTGGTCGAGGGAAGAAGCGTTTCAAATTGTGAGTTAAGAGGGATAGATGCATTAAAGCGTATGTATACGTTTATCAGAAGATTTGCGAGGTAGGAGTTTTGAAAAAGAATTTCATTATGAATGTATCTTACCAATTCTTATGTATATGTTTACCATTCATTGTCACGCCTTATGTTTCCAGGGTTTTTGGCGCTGAGGGGATCGGTGTATTTTCATATAATATGACGGTTGCTTCATATTTTGGCCTGTTTATTATATTAGGATTAAATAATTATGGTAATCGTGAGGTTGCCATGAATAGAGGTGATATGAACAGATTATCCGGTCTGTTCATAAACATATATATGATGCAGGTGTTGGCAGGGATATTGGTGCTATCCGTATATGGAGGGTACTGTGTCAGTATAGCGAAAACAACGATTTCCTGTGTGTTTGGGGTCTACTTATTGTCGTATTTGTTTGATATTAATTGGTTCTTCTTTGGAATGGAGGAATTCAAAATCACGGTTATTCGCAATACAATAATCAAGCTTGTTACCACAGTATTGACTTTAACACTGGTGCGGGAAGAAGATGACCTGATTATATATGTAATGATTACCGTTGTTTCTTATTTGCTTACACAGCTTTCAATCTGGCCTTTTTTGAAGGGAAGAATTAGGCTTGTAAAACCTGGCTGGAAAGAGATAAAAAGGCATATAGCCCCTAATCTTATTTTGTTTATACCCGTCTTAGGGGTCAGCTTATATAACATGATGGACAAGGTGATGATTGGGCTTATTTCGTCTAGTGTGGAGGTTGGTTATTATGAAAGCGCCGATAAGCTAAAAGCGATTCCGATTATGTTTGTTACGGCATTGGGCACCGTTGCATTACCCCGCATATCTTATTTGAACGCAAGGGCAGAAGAATCAGAAATAGAAAGAGTATTTTCAAATAGCGTTACGTTGATTGATTTTGTTATGACCAGTATTTGTTTTGGAATGATGGCTGTTTGTTCTGAATTTGTACCGGTATTTTTTGGCGAGGGGTTTGAAAGGAGTATAAATATTTTATATCTTCTTTTGCCGAGCTGCTTTTTTATAGGAATAGAAAATATTATGAAAACGCAGTTTTTGATACCCAAAAAGAAAGACAGCATATATATTCAATCTATTTTTATAGGCGCAGGTTTAAATCTGGTTATGAATATTTTTATGATACCGAAATTAGGCGCCGTGGGCGCTTCAATCGCGACTCTATTTACGGAAATTGTTGTGTGCGGCTATCAGGTGATTAGAATATCGCCGGATATTCCGGTGATGAAATATGTGATAAAAGACGGTTATATGTATATAATAGGGATGTTTATGTTTTTGGCCGTCAAATGGATTCATTTTCCCGTAGCATCGGAATTACTTAACATTATGTTAAGGATATTGCTTGGTGGATTTATATATATTGTTTTGTTTTTGGGGGTTCGGCAGAAATGAATTTAATTTTTTTAGTATTTATAAGTATTCCAAAATCTTTATATTTTAACCTTAAATATTTTCCGGTAAAAACTGCATTGCATTTTCCGGTTTTAATAAATTATAGGACAGAATTAAAAACGTTAAAGGGAAAAATTATCCTGCCCTCCAAGTCAAGCTTCGGGCTGGTTAAAATAGGTTTTTCTGGTTCATATGCTTTAGGGGGGGGGGGTAAAATCTTACTTTGAAAATGAAGGGTTAATTGAGTTTGTTGGAAAAGCTACATTCTCCAGAGGTACGCAAATCATTGTAGGAGAAAAAGGTATTCTTAGGTTTGGGGCTGATTTCAGATGTAATTCAAATTGCATTTTTAATGCCAGGACGAAAATTTCTTTTGGTGACGACTGCCTTTTATCATGGGATATCACTTTGATGGATAGTGATGGACATACAATTATTAATTTAGCTGAGGGCAGTCTCGCTGAACAAGCGAAAAATATCAGTATTGGTTCGCATGTCTGGATTTGTTCTGGAGTCACGATATTAAAGGGAGTATATATTGGGAATCATACGATAATTGCGGCGGGTTCAATCATTACAAAAAGAATCGATGGAGAGCATATCCTTATCGGAGGCCATAATAAAATATTAAAGCGTGAAATTGACTGGGAGGTGTAGTCTCTTGTCATCTGAATGCAATAATAAAGAGCATTTCGAGCACCTCCTGTATATAAAGGGTTACTTTTGTATTTTTATTGGTAACATACAATTTTTTTGATTCCTATAACAAAATATTAATAAAATGTAGAAAAAATGTAGAAAAAAGTAAAAAAGGATATTGACAAGACAGGTCAAGTTATTGTATAGTATCAATGTTGCATATCACATGTATGCTGCCTTGGCTCAGTCGGTAGAGCGTCGCCTTGGTAAGGCGGAGGTCGGCGGTTCGATTCCGCTAGGCAGCTTTGGAAAGAGTGAAGATAAGGACTTTTCGAGGTATTATAATACTTTGGAAGGTCTTTATTTTGTTGTAGGGTGACAGGTACATAATAGCCATATATAATATAAGTACGAAAAACCATACGAATTTGTGAGGTGATACTATGTTGGCAGTAAAGAGCATGGATGTGCGTGAAAATTTTAAGGAATGGTGCAATAAAGTGATAGGTGGTGAAACACTTGTTGTATCAAGACCGAAAAATGAAAATGTAGTAATCGTATCTGAAAAAGAATATAACGAAATGGCAAAAGCAAAGAGGAATGCAGAATATTTGGCTATGTTGGACAGAGGCTATGCTGATATTGCACTGGGAAAAGGCGTAACAAAAACCATGGAAGAATTAAGGGCAATGGAAAATGAATGATTTGACTTTTTATGGTGATAGTTTTGAAAGTATAGAATAAAGGCGTTTCAGGGAGATAGCTCTTTGAGACGTCTTTATTTTTCTATCTATTGTTTTTCGCGTAGTTGTTTGTTATACTTTATCAATATAGTTTGAAAGGATGAAAGATAGGAGGAGGAGAACCGTGCCGTCATTTTTAGAAGATATATCCCGTTTTCGTGGAACCAAAGAGCGTAATGCTAAAGGGGAGACTCTGGAGGAATTCTTAAAAGCCTACGATCCCAGAAGATACGAGTCCCCAAGCTGCACAACAGACGCGCTTATATTCGCCCATTCAGGAAAGCCTGACCCGTCCTTAGAAGGCTTAAGCCTCCTTATGGTAAAACGGAGTAACCACCCCTGCATCGGGACCTGGGCGCTGCCGGGAGGCTTCGTCAATATAAGGGAGGACTTATCGGATACTGCCAGGAGAGAGCTGGAGGAGGAAACAGGGGTGAAAGGGCTTATCATGGAACAGATTGCCACCTACGGGAACTATGACAGAGATCCCCGTTCCAGGGTAATCACCACAGCATACATGGCTCTTGTGGATGAAAAAGATGTGAAGGTCAAAGCAGGAGACGACGCCGCAGACGCCGCATGGTGCAAGGTGCACTTAGAACTGCTTTCCTCCAGACAGGAGGGCGGCAGGATAACGAACAGCTATGCCCTATCTCTGGTAAATGAAAGCAAAAGGCTGGCGACAAAGGCCATGGTTCAAGAGAGCATCAGAACGGACGGAGTGATTCAGGAAAAGAATTATATTGTGACAGACCAGGGAATGACGGCGGCAGACCACGCGGCAATCATTACCCAGGCATTATTGCTTCTGAAGAAGCGTCTGTAATTTGCGTTGCCGCGACCTTGTTTCGCCATATTTTTTATGATAAGATAGGGGACAGAATGTAAGTATCTACAAGGAGGAGTAATATGGGAGAAGAAACAGTTTCCAAAAATTTTATTGAGCAGGAGATAGATAAGGATCTGGCCGAGGGAGTCTATACAGAGGTTTGTACCCGATTCCCGCCAGAGCCCAACGGCTATCTTCATATTGGACATGCCAAGTCCATCCTGTTGAATTCCGGTCTGGCAAAAAAGTATAACGGAACATTTCATCTGCGGTTTGACGATACGAACCCTACAAAGGAGGACATGGAGTTTGTGGAGTCCATCAAGGAGGATGTAGAGTGGCTCGGTGCAGACTGGAAGGACCATCTGTATTTTGCGTCCGATTATTTTGATGTGATGTACGAATGTGCGGTAAAATTAATCAAGAAGGGGAAGGCGTTTGTCTGTGATTTAAGTGCGGACGAGATTAGGGAATACCGCGGTACATTGACTAAGCCTGGAAAGAACAGCCCATACCGTGACCGAAGCGTTAAGGAGAATCTGCGTCTGTTTGAAGAAATGAAGGACGGAAAGGTGAAGGACGGGCAGAGGGTTTTGCGCGCCAAGATTGACATGGCCTCCCCGAATATCAACATGCGTGATCCGGTCATTTACCGTGTGGCTCACATGGCGCACCATAATACCGGGGATAAATGGTGCATCTATCCCATGTATGATTTCGCGCACCCAATAGAGGATGCGGTGGAGAAGATTACCCATTCCATCTGTACCTTGGAGTTCGAGGATCACAGGCCCCTTTATGACTGGGTGGTGAAGGAGTGCGAGTTTGACCCTGCGCCGCGCCAGATTGAGTTTGCCAAGCTGTATCTGACCAATGTTGTGACCGGCAAGCGATATATTAAGAAGCTGGTGACGGACGGCATTGTGGATGGGTGGGACGACCCAAGGCTTGTGTCAATAGCGGCGCTTAGAAGAAGGGGCTTTACACCGGAAGCACTTCAGATGTTTATCGAGATGTGCGGCGTGTCCAAGAGCCAGAGCTCTGTGGATTATGCCATGCTTGAATACTGTATCCGAGAGGATTTGAAGCTTAAGCGCCCCCGAATGATGGCGGTGCTTGACCCTATTAAACTGGTTATCGACAATTATCCGGAAGACGAGACCGAGTATCTGGAGGTGGAAAACAACCTGGAGAATCCAGAGCTTGGTATGCGAAAACTCCCGTTTTGCCGAGAGCTTTATATTGAGAGGGAGGACTTCATGATTGATCCTCCGAAGAAGTATTTCCGTCTGTTTCCGGAAAATGAGGTGCGTCTCATGCACGCTTATTTTGTGAAATGTGTGGGCTACGAGACGGATGAGAACGGCAATGTGACGGTGGTTCACTGTACGTATGATCCGGAGACCAAGTGCGGTACAGGGTTTACCGGACGGAAAGTGAAGGGAACCATTCACTGGGTAGCGGCTCCTTACGCAAAGCAGGCGCAAGTGCGCCTGTATGAGAACCTGGTGGACGAGGAAAAGGGAGTTTACAATAAGGAGGACGGTTCTTTGAATCTGAATCCCAATTCTCTGACTGTCCGCAGGTGTTATGTGGAGGACAGCTTTAAAAAGGCAAAGGGATGTGACAGCTTCCAGTTTGTGAGAAACGGATACTTCTGTATTGACTCTAAGGATTCGACGCCGGAGGCGCTGGTATTTAACCGGATTGTATCTTTAAAGAGTTCGTTTAAGCTGCCAAAATAATATGAATGAATTGACTATGAATCTTAAGAGCCATTCTAAGATTCCGCTTTACGAACAGATTTACACCTATATCAAGACGGACATCCAGAACGGAAGGATTGGATATAAGGAGAAGCTTCCCTCAACCCGTTCCCTGTCAAGGCATTTGGAGGTAAGCAGAAGTACGGTAGAGCTTGCCTATGAGCAGCTTTTGTCGGAGGGGTATATTGAGTCAGAGCCATACAGAGGTTTTTTTGTGGCGCAGACAGAGGAGTTATACCGTCTTAAGAAAGAGAAGCCCAAGGTAAAGCAGGGAAAGCAGGAAAAGAAGAAGTTTCGGTTTGATTTTTCGCCAAATGGGGTGGACTTAAGGAGTTTTCCTTATAATGCATGGCGGAAGCTGTCCAAAGATATTTTGATGGATGACCGGACGGAATTATTCCGTTTGGGAGATTCCAAAGGAGAGTATGGCTTCCGCTGCGCCATAAGCAGTTATCTTCACCAGGCGAGAGGGGTGAACTGTTCCCCTGAGCAGATTATCGTGGGCGCGGGAAGCGACTATATCCTGATGCTTCTTAGCATGGTTTTAGGGAGAGAGCATAGGATTGCCTTTGAGGATCCTGCCTATAAGCAGGCGTATCATATGGCAAATGCATTAGGCTATGAGACTTATCCGGTGTCCCTTGATAAAAACGGAATGAAGATTCGTGAATTGGAGGAATCGGGCGCGGACATTGCATATGTGACTCCTTCCCATCAGTATCCCACAGGGATTGTGATGCCGATTAACCGGAGGATGGAGTTGCTTCGGTGGGCGAAGAAGGGTGAGGGACGGTATATTGTGGAGGATGACTATGACAGTGAGTACCGTTATAAGGGAAAACCTATTCCTGCGCTAAAGGGGTATGACGCCCATGAGAAGGTTGTTTACCTGGGGACATTTTCAAGGTCAGTGGCGCCGGCAATCAGGCTTAGCTATATGGCGCTTCCTGAGCCGCTGATGGAGGAATATGAGAGAAAGCATGGCTTTGTACACTCTACCGTTTCCAAGGTGGATCAGATGATTATGCAGCGGTTCCTTGAGGAAGGGTATTACGAACGGCATCTTAATAAGACGAGGGCGCTGTACAAGAGCCGCCATGATGTGTTGTTGGAGGGGCTTAAGGCCATGTCGGATATCCTGGTGGTTTCAGGGGAGAATGCAGGAGTCCATCTGCTTTTGACATTTCAAAATGGGATGTCGGAGGAGGAGTTGATTCAGAGGGCGGCTAAGAAGGAGGTACGGGTGTATGGGATGTCGGATTACCGGATTCTTAGGTCGGGAGAGGAAAAGGCGACGATATTACTGGGATATGCGAATCTGACGGAGGACCAGATTCGGGAGGCGGTTAAGATATTGGAGGGATGTTTTCGGTGTTAGGGCACTGAGAGCATCTTTTTTTGCTTGTTTTGGAACTTGCTGTCAGCCTTCTTCATAGTTTATATAGTGAAGGAGTGATTTTTTATGAGTATGAATGGAATTGACATCAGCAGATGGCAGGCAGGAATCAACTTAGCGGCAGTCCCCTGTGAGTTTGTGGTCATAAAAGCGACTGAAGGAACCACTTATGTGAACCCATATTGTGATCAGCATTTTGGGCAGGCGGCAGAGCTTGGAAAGAAGTTAGGCGTCTATCATTTTGCAGGCGGCGGCGATGCAGCCGCGGAGGCAGAGTATTTTGTCAGAAATGTCAGAGGGTATATCGGCAAAGCGATTCTGGTGCTGGATTTTGAGATACAGAATATGGCAAATGGCGCGGTCTGGTCAAAACGATGGCTTGACCGAGTCTATGAGCTGACTAGGGTAAAGCCGGTGATTTACATGAGTAATTATATGGCGAATCACCTGGATTGGAACGCTGTTGCATCGGCAGGCTATCCTCTTTGGAACGCGTATTATTATGCCTATGGGACGCCGATGGGATACAACCCCGATGCGCCGCTGCCTGAAAGGCTTGGACCCTGGGGTAAGGCTTTGTTGTATCAGTATACCTCAGAAGGGAGGCTTCCCGGATATAACGGGTATCTGGATCTTGACGTTTTCTATGGAGATCCTGTTGACTGGGACCGTTATGTAAGAGAAGATGGGAACGCAGGCCCGAATCCGCAGCCAGACCCGACGCCACCGCCAAATCCGCAGCCAACATTTACGTACAGGATACAGCCTGGTGATACGCTTAGTGGAATTGCGGCCAGATATGGGACGACAGTGGCAATGCTGGCACAGTTAAATGGGATTGCGAATCCAAACAGAATCTATGCAGGGCAGGTAATCCGTATTCCGGCAGGTTCGGTTAATCCGCCGCCGCCGATGTATTATGTGGTGAGGCGTGGGGATACGTTAAGCGGGATTGCCCGCCGGTTCGGCACGACGTATCAGAGATTGATGCAGCTTAATGGAATTCGGAATCCGAATCTTATTTATGCGGGGCAGAGGCTTAGGATTCATTAGCAGGAGAATGGGTGCGGCGCACCAGCTTTTTCTAATCGTTTATATAATTCGGTTGAAAATATACTTCTGTGGAAGTATAATTGGAGAAGGAAAGACGGGATTTCTCAGTGTATGCTGGCGGAATTGTCGGGAGTGAATCTGCGGACTTTGCAGTAATATGAGATAGGCGCGAAGGATATCAATAAAGCGGCGGCAGGGAGTTTGCAGGCAATGGCGCGGGTATTGGGGTGTGAGATGTCTAAGCTTCTTGAGAGCCAAAGGGAGATGGATGGATGAAGGATTTTTCTTTTTGGATGGAATATGAAGGGGCTTCAGAAGGTAGTGGACGAAGTGAAAAGCTATGGCTGATGAATCCGGATACAGGTCAGAGTGGATTGTTCAAGTTCAAAAAAGATTTAACAACAACCGATCATGTTTCAGAGTGCATTGCCTATGACCTTGCAGATTTAATTGGTCTTTCATGTGTCAGATTTGAAATTGGTGCTTATAGAGGCAGAGAAGGCTCTATGAGTTACAATATTGTTGCTCATGAAGGAATGACATTAATTGAAGGGATTTATTGTATTAGTTTGAAGTATCGTGGTTTTGATGGGGAATTACTGTTGGATGTGGAAACAGGAGAAAAGTAGTCTCTGGATATGATAAAAACGTCTTTGGAACCAATGGGGCTTTTTCGTGACTTCCTTCCTATTCTGGTTTTCGATTTTTTGATTGGGAATACTGATAGACATCAAAGTAATTGGGCATTAATATTAGAAAAAGAAAAGCTGAGTATAAGCCCTCTGTACGATAATAGTTCATCACTTTGCGCCTATGTAAAAGAATCAAGAATTAAAGATTATTTAGGAAAAGATAAGCTTTTATGGAAATCGCTTGTTGATACTAAATCAAAATCATTAATTCGTATTAGGAGTAATGATACGAAACAGCCAACTCATCTGGCAATGGTTGAGTTTCTTAAAAATAATTATTATGAGCAAACAATAGAAATTGAAAAAAAGATTGAAACACTTGTGACAGAAGGCGCTGTTTATGCTATATTAGATAAATATAAAGAGGTGCTTACCGAACAACGGAAAAATCTAATAGGTAAATTTATTTTATCGAAGGTTCAACTGTTAAGCAAAGTCTATGAAGAAAAGGAGGAATAATATGTCAGTTAAAAATGGGAAAGACTATCTCTATTTGATTTGGAAATCTGAACAGACCAGGAATCAGTATATTATTGGTCAGTTGACAAAGAATGGTCAGTATGAGTTCCAATATAGTGAGGAAGTTCAATCTGCCATAGCTGATGGCTTTAAACCTCTGCTTTGTTTTCCGGATTTGGATAAAGTATATAAAGATGACAGGCTTTTCTCAATTTTTACAAGCCGTTTACCAGACAGGAAAAGAAAAAATATTCAAGCAATTTTGGACAAATATGGTTTGGAGGAATACGATGATTATATGCTATTGAAGCGAAGCGGTGCACGGCTTCCAATTGATAATCTTGAGTTTATTGATCCAATATTTAGCTTGGATGAGAATGTGACCAGAATTTTCTATATGGTTGGTGTAAGGCATTACTTGAACTGTGATGGAAAAGATTGCGCTCAAGCCGTGAAGGTTACTCGTGGAGATGAGGTGTTTTTACGAAAAGAACCTGACAACAATTACGATCAGAATGCGGTTCAGTTTTTGGATACTTCAGGAAAAATATTGGGATATATTCCACGATATTATAGTAAAGGGGTAACTGAATTATTAAATCAGGAAAAAAAGATTGTATGTCATATTTACAATGTTGATAAAAATAAGAATTGTAACGAATGTATTAAGGTAATTATGGAAATTATATCCAAGGGAACTCTGTAATACATGCCCTTAACGGGCGGGTGGACTTCGTCCATTAAAGTAGTAGAAATTATATTTAGGGACATGATGATTTTAAGATATCGTCATGTCCTTTTTTAATCGCACTCTAAACACCAAAACAGACGATTATCAAGATTCTCCAAATCGGAGAGCCAATCGCCAATTCGGGGATTGAACCATATTCAAAAATATCATATAGTTTTATCAGCAGCCAGAGCACTGCCGAAGCGGGAGGTCAAGACAATGGATCAGATTAAAATTGGGAAATTTATCGCAAGCATGAGAAAGAGCCAAGGGCTGTCGCAAAAGCAGCTTGCCGAACAGCTTGGTGTTACAGACAAAACCATATCGAAATGGGAGACAGGAAACAGGATGCCCGACGCGTCCATCCTGTTGAAGCTCAGTAAGGAATTGCAGGTTGATGTGAACGAATTACTTGCAGGAGAACAATTCCTGTCAGAAGAATTTTCATCAGAAGAATATGTGAAAAAATCGGAGAGCAATATTGTAAACCTGGTGGATGAACTCAATGAAAAGGAGAAAAAGAGAAAGGGCAGAGGCATTGGAACAATCATAGGGATTCTATGCATTGCCCTGGCTTTCATGGACCTGCTTGGTTCCTCCCTTCGGATGGGAGGGATTGCCGACATTTTTGATTTGCCCACATTATTTTATTTGTCCGGATTTAAATTCCTGATTCTGTCCATTTCTGGCCGGTTTCATGACTACTTAAATGCATGGAGGACATGTTTGCCGAGAACGGAATTATCTGTAAAAGAAATGAAATTATCTATGCAGGCCGTCAAATATGCGGGTGCGTTATCGCTGGCCATTGGCAGTCTTATGGCGTCAATCGGATTGTTTTCCCTGTTGAATTATCTGGAGGCAAATACGATGCTTGGTTCTGCGCTTGCACAGATTGTATTGGGTTTCTTTTATACGTCAATAGCGGAGACAATCTATGTGATACTTCTGTTTCGGATAAAGGGGATGATTTCTGACAGAAAGACGGAGGATGAAACGGCAGACGAAAGATATTTTGGGAAACCAGTGTGAGAGATGGAGGGAGACACGAATGGAAAAATTATTGGAAATCAAAAATCTTACAAAAACGTATTATGAGGGAGCCGCAGAAAGCAGAGTTGTTGACAATGTAAGCATGGAGGTTGACAAGGGAGAATTTGTTGTGATAATGGGCGCCTCCGGCTCTGGAAAAACGAGCCTTTTGCACCTGCTCGCCGGTATTGATGATTTTAACGAGGGGACGGTAAAGTATTTCATATGCCCTAAGGGAAATGATTTTGGCCGCATGAGTGAAAAGGCAAAGGCTATATTCAGGCGTACAAACATAGGGATTGTTTTCCAGCAGCAATGCCTGATTCCAGACCTTACGGTTTATGAAAATATTATGCTGCCCATGATGCTGGCCCATCAGCCAAAGAAGGATACCGTTTTCAATCTGTGCAGTCAATTTGGCTTAAAAGAGCATATGGGAAAATATCCCTCCAGGCTTTCAGGAGGGCAGCAGCAAAGGGCGGCGATCCTGCGCTCTGTGGTAAATAAACCGCCTCTTTTGCTGTGCGACGAGCCTACTGGGAGTTTAAATTCGGCTCAGACAGAGATAGTCATGGATTTGCTGAATGAATTGAACCAAAACGGCCAGACCATTATTCTGGTGACCCATGACAGGAGGGTGGCTGTCAGAGGAGAACGCATGGTCTACATCGAGGACGGACATATTGAGGGAGAGCTTAAGTTTACAGAAACAGACAGAGAACATGAGCTTATGGATTTTCTGGGGAAAAGAGGGTGGTAATGTGAAAGCAAGTATTATGTGCGCTCTGGCGAAGGTAAAACGAAGGAGGATACCAAATCTATTGATGGGTATCTGCATTATGGTTACTGCCGTTTTAATGGTAAATGCCTTTGTATTTTTAAAAGAATTAGACGCGATATTTGACAGGGCATACGAGGGGATGGAGGGGGCGCAGATGTGCTGCCTGTGGAGTAAGAAAACGGTATCCTGCGATGCTGTCAGGGAATATCTTAATGGTTTGTCGATGGATATTGATTACCAGATTACGGAAAATACGAAGACGATAGACTATATTGAAAAGGACGGGGTGAAGTTAAGCAACGGCATATTGTCAGAGCTTCCCCAAAGTTCCGTGGGCGGCAAAGAGGAGTTGCTTTCGCCTAAGATGATAGACGGTTCAAAGGCAGAGACGCCAGGAAAGGGAGAGATTTGGGTTACCACGAAAATAGCGAATATCCTGAGGCTAAAAGCGGGAGATGAAGTTTCTCTTATGTTAGCCGACACGCCTGTGAAGGTAAAGGTTGTAAAAATAGTTGCCGACCCTGTCTTTGGCGGCAGCAGCACCAATATATACCGGATGTGGTGCGGATACGGAGAACTTTCAGATTTCCCCATGGCCAGGAATGCTTCTGCAAGCTATCTGGAAATTCGGTTCAGAAAATACAGTCCCAAGACAGAGCAGAGCTTTATCAGTGAGACAGAACAATATTTTCAAATGCCGTTGGGCGATACCCTTTATACATATGGGCAGATAAAAGGCGGATATACGTCGCTGTATCGGATGATCGGCGCGGTATTGTGTCTTGTAAGCGTGGTTCTTGCCGTTACGGTTATCGTTTTGGCGCTGTTTTTAATAAAGAGTGATATAGAGGAGGATATCAGGAATATTGGTATCTGCAAATCATTAGGCATGACCCAAGGACAGGTTATTGGAATATATCTGGTAAGCTATGGAGTGATTGGGGCGGCAGGTGCCGCTTTGGGAAGCACTCTGGGCAGGCTGCTTAACCAGGGGATGATAACGAAAATTTTGGGAGATATGGGAATTTACAGGGTTTCATTTTCTGGGACAGAAATCTATCCGGTTTTGGTGTGGTTCATTGTGGTGACGGTGATTATGGCAGTGTGTTTCTGCGCTATTTTTAGGGTGAGAAGGTTAAATGCGTCTCAGGCGGTAAGGCTTGGGGCATGGAAAGAGGCTTATGATGGCGGGACAATGGGAAAATCTGTATATGACGAAGGAAGGCGTTCTTTTGAACTCTATTATGCTGTCAGGGGGATGGAAAATAAGAAGGCCAGATATCTGTATATCGCGGGCATTTCCATGATATTTGGCTGTCTTACCATCGTTTGTCTGGGCTGTTTGAACGGGGTTAAGAATATTGACAAAGAGCCGGAGGCATGGGGGTTCATAAGGACTGATATCTATGTCACTTCCTTAGAAAATACGCCTGTCAGCTCGGTAATAGATGAATTGGAAAATGACCCCAGGGTCGATTATACATATGGGGTAAATAAAGTTCATCCTAAGTATCAGCCGGTTGAGGGTGGAAAATGGCAGAGCATGGTGACAGAGCTTTATGAGCTGCCGTGGAATGAGAAGATTAAGGACCAATCTCTCTATGGCAGGCGTCCACAAAAGGAGAATGAGATAAGCGTGGGGATGGCTCTGGCACAGGAGTACGGGCTTAACATTGGTGAGACAATGGAATTATTCGTAAACGGGGAAAAGAGGGAATATGAGATTACGGGAATTTTTCAGACATTGTCTAATTCTGGGAAGGTCATACGCATGGTTACGAATGATTTGGATGCATTTGCGGCGGCAGAGGGCGGCTTCGGGGATTACATGCTTGTGCTTTCGGACAGCTTAGATAAATGGGAATATGCAGAGGAATTGAATGAGAAGTATGGCGGAAAGTTTTCGTTTATTGCCTCAAAGTCAAACGGGGAGAATATTACAGGGGTGTTAGCGCCTGCTGTGGGTACGGTTTTGGCGGCGCTGCTTGTGATTTTGGTTCTGGTCACAACGAACCTTACGTTTTTACTGGTCAGACGAGAGCAGAGGGTGATTGGATTGCTGAAAGCCGTGGGGATGACGTCTTGGCAGATATTGAAGATTTATCTGTGGCGGAATTGCCTGTCTGCGGCGGCAGGGAATATCCTGGGAGTTTTGGCGGGGACTTTCATTGCTCCGCGGATGCTGACGCCTTTTGCGAAGGGGATGGGGATTACGGAATTTCCATTCTCAGGCTCGCTGGCAGGGGGATTCGTAAGCGTGAGTTTACTGCCGGCTTGTATATTTATGGGGACTTGTGTGGTTGTGAGGATGATTCATGGGGTGTCTGTGAAAGAATTGGTGAGTGAATAGGAGAGAGTAGTGTTTATATACTTTTAAATTGTTATTAATGTGTGGCAAATTGGAAAAAAATGCAAAAGAGGTCGAAATTTGATGTAAAGTATGGTAACATAGAAATGGTTAATCAATGGTAAGGTGAGTAGGGAGAAGGGATTCTCCTTATTTGTCTACCATTTTTTTGTTAGATTGATTTATAAAATGGATGGAAGAAAGTAAAGTGGATTTGTAGTTATTTGCTGAGTATAAGATAAAATATTTTAATAAAAGGGAGGAATTTCATGAAAGAATTTAATTTAATTAATTTAGGGAATATTGGTGAACCTGCAGCAAAAGTGGCTAATAATTTTATCGATAAAATCGCTAGTGCTTTGGGATGGTTTTTTACACCTAAAAATATAAAACCAGCAATTATTGAGGCAAATAATTCTATAATAGAAGAAATTAGAAATAGAGAGGATATTAGTCCAATTGAACGAGCAATTATAGTAAATAGTTATGAAAGAATGGTTAAGGAATATATAAATCAAATTGATATAGTGAAAGTAGCTTTTGAACATTTAAATGCAGATTTTAAATCTGAAAATGTGAAAGAGGATTGGATAATATATTTTTTTGATAAAGTTAAAAACGTAAATGAAGATTATATGAAATCAATTTGGGGTAAAATTTTAGCGGGGGAATTCAATGAACCTAATACATACTCGAAACAATTTTTACATACAATGTCAATTATGGATTCTACATTAGCAAATAGATTTCAGAAAATACGAAGTGCTTTTTTTTATTCATCACCATGTCTATATGCTTTTATATATAGAAGAAATGGAAAAGATATTAATAATATAAAAAACTATCAGGATTTAGGGATATCTATTGATGATTTAAGGGAATTAGACAATATCGGTCTGATAGAATATAGAGTTCCCAATTTTTATACATGGAGTATAAAAAATAAGAGCTTTGAATATGGTAATAAACTTATAGTATTAAATACAGATAAGAATATCATAGAATTTGGAAATGTTTGGCTTACAAATATGGGTAAACAGCTATGTAAAATATCGCCGATGGTATATAGCGATGAAATTTTAGAAATATGTTTGGATTCATGGAGAAAATTAGGATATAATCCATCTGTAGAGTTAATCGAAAAGAAATAAGAAAAATAAAGTCTTACAAATGAGTAAATAATATAATGTCTTCCTCAAATAATTTGGATGTGAATTTTGGGGATTAGTATTTATATATATATGACAAAGCCATACTAAAGATTTAGTATATAGGATATGTCAAGAGTGCTATTCCTTCGCTTATATGAAGATAATAGATTTTACTGATAAAAATACAATTTTTGCTAAATCTACTACAAGTTTTTATTTTCTAAGAGTAACAAAATTTTGTGAAAGTATATGAAACAGTCTGGTGATTTCTTATGCGACTAGCTTTGATAAGGTGGTCTTTCTGTTGGTGATTTGGATAATGTTGTTGTATTATTTCCATAAATACGTATAATGTTATTTACAGAAGAAATTAATTTACGAGAAAAAGAGAGGAAACCAGATGCTAACGATAGGAACACATATGTCAATTGCCAAGGGCCTGGCAAAGACTGCCGAGAACGTCGTATGGATGAAAGCCAACACCATGCAGATATTCAGCCGGAACCCCAGAGGCTCGAATTTTAAAGTATACACAGAGGAAGAAATCGGGAAGTTTCAGAAGCTTCGGAGGGAGAACCAGTTTGGCCCCCTTCTCGCCCACGCGCCATATACCATGAATCTTGCAAGCGATAAGGAGAAGGTATATGAATTTGCATGTACCGCGATACGGGAGGATGTGGCCAGGATGGACAGCCTTGGCATCGAATACCTGGTATTTCATCCAGGAAGCCATACGGGAATCGGGATTGAGCAGGGAATCGAGAATATTATCCGAGGACTTAACCAGGCAATTACGGGACAGGAGAAGATTATGGTTTTGTTGGAAACCATGACTGGAAAGGGAACGGAGATTGGCGCCAGGTTTGAGCATCTGCGCAAGATTCGGGACGGCGCGGCGCATCCGGAGAGAATCGGCATCTGCCTGGATACCTGCCATGTGTTTGCCGCAGGGTATGATATTGTAAATGACCTTGAGGGCGTGCTTTTAGAATTTGACCGTGTGCTTGGGCTTAAGCTATTGAAAGCCATTCATCTCAATGACAGTATGATGCCCTTTGGTTCGCATAAGGACAGGCATGCAGTCGTGGGGGAGGGCGAGATTGGCATGGAGGCTCTGCTTCGGGTAATGCGCCATCCGGCGCTTAACGCTCTGCCCTTCTATCTGGAAACACCCCTTGATGATGAGGGGCACAAAGAGGAGATTCAGAGGCTTAGGGAGAAACTTGATGAATGATATAACGTTGGAAGTGATTGCACATATCCATACAGATTTTCCGGCAAAGTTTGGGATACCAAGGCAGAGTGGTCTTGCAGATACCAGGGCAACGGTTCTGTTTGTGCCAAAATACCGTAACCCGGACGCCCTTCGAGGACTTGAGGAGTTTTCACATTTGTGGCTTTTGTGGGGATTTTCAGGGAATATCCGGCAGGAATGGAGTCCCACCGTAAGGCCGCCAAGACTTGGCGGTAATAAGCGGGTGGGCGTGTTTGCCAGCCGTTCACCCTTTCGTCCCAATCCAATCGGGCTTTCCTGTGTGGCTCTTGAAGGAATGGAAAGACGGGAGGGGAAAGGAACCCTTTTGCATGTCAGAGGCGCAGACCTTATGGACGGGACACCGATCTATGATATCAAGCCCTATCTACCCTATGTGGACTGCCGATGGGAGGCGTCGGGGGGATTCTCGGACAGGGTTAAGGAGTATGAGCTTCAGGTAGAGATTCCCAAGGCGTGGATGGAGAGGGTGCCAAAAGAGCACAGGGAGATTCTTAAGCAGATATTGTCACAGGATCCAAGACCCTCTTATCAGGAGGATCCCCACAGGATTTACGGGATGGAATACGCGGGGATGGAGGTGCGGTTTCAGGTTGAGGGAAATGTGCTTCGGGTATGCGAGATAGAGTAAAGGGGCTGTTCGTGCTTAATGCGGCAGCCTCTTTTTTGTGATTTTTTAATTTCCCTCTTGCATTATACCCTGGTGGGGTATATAATGGGTTAGGAAATGAGGTGTTTCATTATGGAGGAAAGACAGGAATGTTGTCACAAGACAAAATCACGTTCCGAGAAAGAATACAAAGACTTAATCAACCGCTTAAGCCGGATTGAAGGCCAGGTGCGGGGACTTAAGAGGATGGTAGAGAACGACGCGTATTGTCCGGATATTTTGATACAGGTTTCGGCTGTCAATGCGGCGCTTAACAGCTTCAATAAGGTTTTGCTCACGAACCATATCCGCACCTGCGTGACGGAGGATATCCGCCAAGGGAAGGATGAGACGGTGGAGGAGTTGGTTGCCACCTTGCATAAGCTGATGCGCTGATACCCTGGTATGGTATTTTTGAGTGTGCGGTGCAGGCGAGGCTGGTTATGATGAAGGAGGGAAAATAAATGGAACAATATACAGTAACAGGCATGAGCTGCGCGGCATGCAGCACCCGTGTGGAGAAGGCTGTCTCAAAGCTTGACGGCGTAACGTCCTGCTCGGTGAGTCTTCTGACGAATTCCATGGGAGTTGAGGGGGACGTTCCCGCTGCCAAGGTGATCGAAGCCGTGGAGTCGGCGGGATATGGGGCGGCGCCAAAATCAGCCGGCGGCGCAAAAGAAGACTCGGCGTCAGAGGCCATGGAGGAGGGGATGTTAAAGGATACAGAGACGCCAATCCTAAAGCAAAGGCTTATTACCTCCCTGTGTTTCCTGATACCGCTGATGTATTTTTCCATGGGGCATATGATGTGGAACTGGCCGGTACCCGGATTCCTTGAGGGGAATCATGTGGCAATAGGTCTGCTTCAGCTTTTATTTACAACGGCGGTGATGATCGTCAACCAGAAGTTTTTTATCAGCGGATTTAAAAGCCTGTGGCACCGTGCGCCGAACATGGATACCCTGGTGGCTCTTGGGGCGGGGGCGTCCTACGTGTACAGCGCCTATGCATTATTTGCCATGACGGACGCCCAACTGCATATGGACATGGAGAGAGTGATGTCCCTGATGCATGAGTTTTATTTTGAGTCAGCGGCCATGATTTTGACGCTGATTACCGTTGGGAAGATGCTGGAGGCCCGTTCCAAGGGCAGGACGACGGATGCCTTAAAGAGCCTGATGAAGCTTGCGCCCAAGACGGCGGTTGTGGTGAGGGATGGAGCCGAGCAGGAGATTCCTATCCGGCAGGTACAAAAGGGCGATATATTCGTGGTAAGGCCGGGGGAGAATATCCCTGTGGACGGCGTGGTTTTGGAGGGAAGCAGCGCAGTAAATGAATCCGCCCTGACAGGGGAGAGCATCCCTGTGGATAAGGAGGAGGGAAGCCAGGTGTCGGCGGCGACCCTTAACCAGTCCGGTTTCCTTACGTGCGAGGCAACCAGGGTCGGGGAGGATACCACGCTCTCCCAGATTATCCAGATGGTCAGCGACGCGGCGGCAACCAAGGCGCCCATTGCAAAGATCGCAGACCGTGTGTCCGGAGTGTTTGTGCCAACGGTCATCGGTATTGCGATAGTCACAATTCTGGCGTGGCTATTGGCAGGGCAGAGTATTGGCTTCGCCCTTGCCAGGGGGATTTCCGTACTGGTGATTAGCTGCCCCTGCGCCCTTGGGCTTGCGACTCCGGTTGCCATTATGGTGGGCAACGGCATGGGCGCAAAGAACGGGATTATGTTCAAGACAGCGGTGTCCCTTGAGGAGACGGGTAAGATGCAGATTGTCGCATTGGATAAGACGGGAACCATCACAAGCGGCGAGCCGAAGGTTACGGATATGCTTCCGTTGGGCGTATCAGAAGAAGAATTGCTGAAAGCAGCCTATGCCCTTGAGAGAAAGAGCGAACATCCCCTGGCAAAAGCAATCATAGAGCTTGCCAGGGAGAGAGGGATAGAGCGCGAGGCAAATGGAAACGGACCGTCTGATTTGGAGGTGACGGATTTTCAGGCTGTGCCAGGCAACGGGCTTCGCGGGAGGCGGGACGGCGACCTGCTTACAGGAGGAAACTTGTCTTTTATCAGTGAGGGCGCGCAGGTTCCGGAGGAAATGAAGCAAAAGGCAATCGGACTTTCCAAGGAGGGTAAGACTCCTCTGTTCTTTGGGAAAAACGGGCGTCTCATAGGTATCATTGCCGTGGCAGACGTGATTAAGGAGGATAGCCCAAAGGCTGTGAAGGAATTACAGAATATGGGAATCCATGTGGTCATGCTGACCGGTGATAACGAGAGGACAGCCAAGGCCATCGGAGAGCAGGCAGGAGTTGACGAGGTGATTGCAGGCGTTTGGCCGGACGGCAAAGAGCAGGTAATCCGAAAGCTTTCCGAAAAGGGAAAGACGGCGATGGTGGGGGACGGTATCAACGATGCGCCGGCCCTTACAAGGGCAGATATGGGAATTGCTATCGGCGCGGGTACGGATATCGCCATTGACGCCGCTGACGTAGTCCTGATGAAAAGCCGCTTAAGCGATGTTCCGGCGGCCATCCGCTTAAGCCGCGCCACCCTCCGCAACATCCATGAGAATCTGTTCTGGGCATTTTTCTACAATGTAATCGGGATTCCGCTGGCAGCAGGAGTCTGGTATCCGCTGCTTGGATGGAAGCTAAACCCCATGTTCGGCGCGGCGGCTATGAGCCTTTCCAGCTTCTGTGTGGTTACCAACGCACTAAGGTTAAACTGGTTCAGGATGCATGACGCGTCAAGGGACAGAAAACTTAAAGCAAATAAATTAGATAAACAGAAAAAACAGGAGGAAACAAAGATGACAAAGACAATGAAAATCGAAGGAATGATGTGCGGACACTGTGAGGCAAGAGTAAAGAAGTGCTTAGAGGCGCTCTCCCAGGTGGACGAGGCAAAGGTAAGCCACGAGGAAGGAACAGCGGTAGTAACCTTAAACGCCGGCGTTGCAGACGAGGTGCTTAAGAAAACGGTGGAGGACCAGGATTATCAGGTGACGGAAATCCGGTAACAAAAGAAAACACAGGAAAGGAAATCAACACAGATATGGAGTTTATATTGGCGGCATCAAAGCATATAGACAGAATGTGCGAGATTACAGACCAGGCAAAACGCCAGCTTCAAAGGTTAGGGCTTGACCAGTGGCAGAAGGGATATCCAAGCCGCGAGGTATGGCTTTTGGACATTCAGGAGGGCTGCACCCATCTGGCAGTAAAAGACAGGGAGATTCTGGGAATGTTTGCATTTCAGACGGCTCCCGACCCCTCCTACGAGGTAATCGAAGGCAAATGGCTGACCGACGGTGCATATGCCTCTATGCACAGAGTATGCGTCGCAGACGGGTGTAAGGGAAAAGGCGTAGCGGGCAGGATGTTCGCATATGGCTTTGAGCTGGCAAAAAAGGCAGGCTTTCCTGCGGTCAGGATTGACACCCACCCAGGGAATATCCCTATGCAGAGGGCTTTGGAAAAGGCGGGCTTTTTTGCCTGCGGAAACCTACGTCTGGTGGGCGGGTGCGAGGACGGCGATCTCCGCATAGGCTTCGAGAAGATATTGTAGACGAATTTATTAAGAATTTTGAAGAAAATCACGTAAGACTTGCTGACATTCCAATACTTGGTATATAATAGGTGGGAATGTTAGAAAGTCTTATGTTATTTTAAGGAGGAAGTTATGTCATTGACTGATTATGTGAAAGCATATAGGCTAGGAAAGAAAAACTACCAGTACCGGATGCTCCATGGTGAGCTGCCTACGCTGGAGGTGTTAGACGATATTATCCCGTCCAAGGGAACATTTTCCGAGGTACCTTTAGGTTTGGTTCAGATTCCAATCGATCAGATTGTGGGAACCAAGACCGGAGGAAGGAGTAATGCATTTGCGGCGAACTTCATGCCAATCCTGCGGGAGACCTCCGAATTCGCCATGAAGTGGGCGAAGCTGAGCACCAGCCACGAGAAGGAGGGAATCCGTGAGCCTATCAAGGCATACGAATATATGAACAAATTCTATGTCCTGGAGGGGAATAAGCGCGTCAGCGTTATGAAATACTATGGAGTGGTCTCCGTTCCCGGCACGGTGACGCGGATTGTGCCGAAACGGACCAACGACAAGGAGAATAAGATATATTTTGAATTTCTTGATTTCTATGAGGTGACTAAGATTAACTATATCTGGTTTTCTGAGGAGGGAAGCTTTAAAAAGCTTTTGGAGGCAGTAGGAAAAGAGCCGGAGGAAGAATGGAGTGACGACGAACGGCTTACGTTCAGCTCTATTTACCGGAGATTCATGGCGGAATTTACCGCACAGGATAAGGAGAAGCTGTCGGTGACCGTGGGGGATGCCTTCCTTGCTTTTATCGAGCTGTACGGCTATAAGGAAATCGACGAGATGACCACTAAGGAGTTAAAAGAGCTGGTGGAGAAGTCCTGGGAGGAGTTCTCCCTTCTTGGTGAGGACGAGGACGTTGATTTGAAAATGGCGCCCAACACGGAGAAGAAATCCCTGCTAAGCCTTCTTTTGCCCTTCGGCCTTTCAAGGCTTAAGGTGGCGTTTATCTATGAGAAGACGCCGGGCTCGTCGGCATGGACCTATGCCCATGAACTGGGGCGGCTTCACTTAGAGCAGACTTTTCCGGACGAGGTCAGCACCGTATACTATGAGAATGTGACCCTGGACAATGTGGAGGAATGTATTGACGAGGCGATTGCCGACGGATGCGACATCGTATTTACCACAACGCCAAGCTTTGTGCAGGCAAGCGTGAAGGCAGCCATCGCCAATCCCAATGTACGTATCCTGAACTGCTCGGTCAATACCTCCCACCGGTATATACGTACCTACTATGCGCGTATGCATGAGGCGAAATTCCTGATGGGCGCCATTGCGGGAGCCATGGCAGACCACAACCGGGTGGCTTATATTGCGGACTATCCGATTTACGGCTCTATTGCCAACATCAATGCGTTTGCATTGGGGGCTAAGATGATTAATCCAAGGGTACAGGTTTATCTGGAATGGACTGCCAAGAAGGAGACGGACGTGATGGAAAATGTGCTGAAAAAGCAGGTGGACTGTATCTCCGGTAAGGATATGGTGATTCCGGAGGAGGGCTCCCGGTTCTTTGGAATCTACCACCTGGAGGGAGAGATTGCCAGGAACCTTGCCATGCCGCTGTGGCACTGGGGGAAATTCTATGAGCAGATGATTCGTACCATCATGGACGGAACCTGGAAGTATGATGATGACCCGACCTCGAAAAAGGCCATTAACTACTGGTGGGGGATGTCGTCAGGGGTGATTGACGTGGTGTGCTCACAGAATCTTCCTATTGGGACAAAACGGCTTGTGGAGGTACTGCGTGAGACCATCAGTTCAGGGCAGTTTAATCCATTTTCCGGTATCCTGTATTCGCAGGACAAAGTGGTGCAGGACGACCCGACGAAGGTTCTCTCACCGGAGGAGATTGTAACCATGGACTGGCTGGCGGAGAATGTCATTGGAAGCATCCCAAAGGAGGAGGAATTAAAAGAACAGTCCAAACCTGTTGTATCACAGCAGGGAATTGAGAATAAGAAGGGTTAGAATAGATTTATGAAAATACTTGCGATTGCGGATGAAGAATCGGCGTATCTGTGGGATTATTTTGAGAAAAGCAAGCTTAAGGGGATTGATTTGATTATTTCCTGCGGCGACCTTGACCCAAGATATCTTTCGTTTCTGGCGACGTTTACATCCGTGCCGATCCTGTATGTACACGGGAATCATGATGAGAAATACCAACAGATGCCTCCGGACGGGTGCATTTGCATTGACGATAAGATTTACGTCCACCAGGGGGTGAGGATTCTTGGGCTTGGAGGCTCTATGCGTTACCGGCCAGGAGAGTACCAGTATACGGAGTGGCAGATGAAGAATCGGGTCAGGAGGCTGTGGTTTCAGTTGTTTAAGCACAGGGGATTTGATATTCTGGTGACCCATGCTCCGGCGTATCAGCTCAATGACGGGATGGATCTGCCTCATCAGGGGTTTCAGGTGTTCCGCACCCTTCTTGAGAAGTATAAACCCAAATTTTTCCTTCATGGGCATGTGCATATGTCCTACGGCAGAAGGCATAAGCGGTATGATATTTATCAGGAAACCCATGTGATTAACGCGTTTGAGAGATGTGAGATTGATTATGAGAATTTTTCTCCGGATGCTGTTATATAAAACGAAAGGGAAATTAAGTAATGCAGACAGATTATAAAAATAAGGGGCTTAACCTCTTGAAAAAAGGACAGAAGGGAATCCTCCACGCCGTGTTCAGCCGTTTCGGGCTGATGCTGCTTCTGCTGGTTATCCAGTTTTTACTGCTGTTTAGCATGTTCCAGTGGTTTGAGGAATTTTTGCCGCACATCTTGGGCGGGACGGCGCTGTTTACGGTTGTGATGGTCATTTACCTGCTGAACAGCAGGATTAATCCCACGGCGAAGATTACCTGGCTGATAGCGATTATGCTGGTGCCGGTATTTGGCGTATTGTTATTTGCCTACACCCAGAGCGATATTGGGCATCGGGCATTAAAAGCGCGTATGAACCAGCTTATTACGAATACGAAGGAGAGTATCCCCCAGTCTGAGGAAACGTTTGAGCATTTGTCAAATGAGAATCAGGGTGTGGCGGCGCTTGCCAGATATATTCAGAGAAGCGGGTGCCATCCGGTGTATGAGCACACCTCTGTCACGTATTTTCCCCTTGGGGAGAAGAAGTTCGAGGAGATGCTTAAGCAGCTTGATTCGGCAGAGCATTTTATCTTCATGGAATACTTTATTGTGGACGAGGGGCTTATGTGGGGCAGGATTCTTGAGATTCTTGCAAAGAAAGCGGCCCAGGGGGTAGATGTGCGCGTCATGTACGACGGCTCATGTGAGTTTGCCCTGCTGCCCAGGGATTATCCGAAGCGTCTGCGTAAACTGGGGATTAAGTGTAAAATCTTTGCGCCTGTGGCTCCCTTCGTTTCCACCCATTACAATTATCGCGACCACAGGAAGATTCTGGTCATTGACGGGCATACGGCTTTTAACGGCGGGGTAAACCTGGCGGATGAGTATATTAACGAGAAGGTGAAGTTCGGCCACTGGAAGGATACTGCCGTTATGCTCAAAGGCGAGGCGGTTAAGAGCTTTACGCTCATGTTCCTTCAGATGTGGGGGATACTGGAGGAAAAGGAGGATTACGCGCATTTCCTGTCCTATCCGTCCCTGCCTTCGGAGGAGGCAAAGGGGTATGTAATTCCTTATGGCGACTGTCCATTGGATGACGACAAGCTAGGGGAAAGGGTGTATATGGATATCCTGAACCGTTCTCTGAAATACGTACATATCATGTCGCCGTACCTGATTCTGGACGGAGAGATGGAGACAGCTTTAAAATTCGCGGCTGAGAGGGGCGTGGATGTGAAGCTTATTCTGCCGGGGATACCGGATAAGTCGGTGCCCTATGCATTGGCAAAGACCCACTATGGGTCTCTTATTGAGTCGGGTGTAAAAATCTATGAGTATACGCCGGGCTTTGTCCATGCCAAGGTATTTGTAAGCGACTCAAGGGAGGCGGTGGTGGGAACCATTAACCTGGACTACCGAAGCCTGTATCATCATTTTGAGTGCGCTACTTATCTTTACGGCGCGGACTGTATTAAGGCAATCGAGGCGGATTATCAGGAGACCCTTGGAAAATGCAGGCTGGTGACAATGGACATGGTCCGTAGGGAGAAATGGACGGTGAAGCTTACGGGACGGCTTATGAAGGTGGCCGCGCCGTTGATGTAGGGACGCAAAGAGGCGGTTTGTGCGATACAAAAACAGACATTTCCGCGGGAGGGAGGCATAAAACCTCCTGCGGGGATGTTTTTATATTCATATTGTATATTTTAGAAAAATTGAATATAATATAGAGTATCGACGGTTGTGAAGGACTGTTTAGAACCGATACGCCAAGGAGTAGATATGAGGAGAAAACGACGAAGAAAAAGAGGATGCCTGCATACCCTTGTGGTGACGGGCGGATTGTTCTGTGTGGCTGTTGCATCATTTTGTATTGCCTATGGCATTGGGTTTAAGCCCAATGTGGTGAAGGAGATTGAGCGCGAGCTTACGGGCCCAAAGGAGATTCCCTATCAGGAGGTCGTGATTCAGGAGGAGGAAATCGGACAGAAGTTCTATTACCAGCAGCTAAGCGAAGAGGATAGGCTGACCTATCGGGAGATTTTGGAGGGGCTTAACACAAACACAGAGGAAATCTATATCCATGCGTCTGATGCGGAACGGGCCAATGAGATTTTCCAGTATATCCTAAAGGATTGTCCGGAGATTTTCTGGTGTGACGGTACGATTTCCGCCACAAGCTACGAGGGGGCCGAATCCTATACCGTACTGACGCCTACCTATGCTTATGGCAATGAGGATAAAGAGAGGATGAAGGCAGAGATTGAGGCTCAGGCGTTTGAGTGCCTGTCGGGAATCTCGGCGGACGACTTAGACTACAATAAGATTCTGTATGTGTATGAGTATATTGTCAATACGGTTGACTATGATTTGGAGGCGCCGGACAACCAGAATATTTACAGTGTGTTTATGCACCGGCGGTCTGTCTGCGCGGGGTATTCAAAAGCGGCCCAGTACCTTCTTGAGAGGCTTGGAGTGTTCTGTACCTATGTGACGGGCACAACCAGCGGCGGCCAGAACCATGCGTGGAATCTGGTAAAATGTGAGGGCGACTACTATTACATGGACGTTACCTGGGGTGATCCGGTGTTCCAGGCTTCCGAGGGGGAGGATGTGAAGCAGTTCCAGACCATCAGCTATGATTTTATGCTCTGTGACGACGGCGAGCTTTTTAAAAACCATACCCCTGACCGTGACGTGGCGCTGCCGGCATGTACCACCATGAACCGGAACTACTACATGATGAATAACATGTACTATACCTCCTATGATCCGGATTTGGCGCTGATGCGGATGAACGACGTGATTTCCTCAGGCGAGAATCCGTCGGTGCTCAAATTTGCAACCGACGCCGTCTACGACCAGGCCCATGAGGATGTGCTTCAGAATGTCATGAAGTCTGCGGCCCAGAACCTGGCGGACTGGTATGGCCTTACCGAGGTGCGGTATCAGTATATGGATGAGCCTGAGCTTAATAAGATTACGGTTTACTGGGAGTATGAGTAGGTCTTGAAAATTTTGGGTTTTTGTAGTATACTTTGTTGGACTTAAGGAGACGACGAGGTCTGCTGCTCCATGTATACTAAGGCAGTTGTGCATGTGCATGCTGCCTTTTTTTGCGGAGACGGCAGGAGGAGGCCATATCAGAGAAAGGGTACAGGTGAACATATGAAAGCATTTCTTATATTGGAAGACGGGACGGTCTATACAGGGACAAGCATTGGCTCTAAGCGGGAGATGATAAGCGAGATCGTGTTCAATACTTCAATGACGGGCTATCTGGAGGTATTGACAGACCCTTCCTACGCAGGTCAGGCGGTTGTGATGACATACCCGTTAATCGGGAATTACGGTGTGACGCCGGATATGGAGTCAAAGAAAGCCTGGCCGGACGGATATATTGTGCGGGAAATATCAAGAATGCCAAGTAATTTCCGCTGTGAGGGAAGCCTTTTGGATTTTTTATGTGAGCAGGATATCCCAGGAATTGCCGGAGTTGACACCCGTACGCTTACCAAGCGTCTGCGGGAAAAGGGGACTATGAACGGAATGATTACCACCAACCAGGAGTATGATTTGCAGGAGGTGCTTACCAGGCTTAAGGCATACCGGATTGGCGACGTGGTGTCTGAGGCATCCTGTAAAGAAAAATATGTCATAGAGGGGAAGGGGCCAAGGGTTGCCCTCATGGACTTTGGCGCAAAGAACAATATCGCAAGGTCCCTGAACCGACGGGGCTGTGAGGTGACTGTCTATCCCGCCCACACGAGCGCGGCTGAGTTAATCGCGTCAAGGCCGGATGGGATCATGCTGTCCAACGGGCCTGGAAATCCGGAGGCAAATACCTCTATTATAGAAGAAATCCGCAAATTATATGACACGGACATCCCAATCTTTGCCATCTGTCTTGGCCATCAGCTTATGGCTCTTGCCAACGGCGGAAGTACCTACAAATTAAAATACGGGCACAGAGGCGGGAACCATCCTGTGAAGGATTTGGAAAACGGACGCGTCTACATTTCCTCCCAGAATCATGGATATGCCGTGGATGCGAAAAGCATGAAGCCGGAGGTTGCGAAGGAGGCGTTTGTCAATGTGAATGATGGGACGAACGAGGGGCTTTCCTATGTGGGAAAGAAGATTTTCACGGTGCAGTTCCATCCGGAGGCATGTCCCGGCCCCAAGGATTCCGAATATCTGTTTGAACGGTTTATGGAAATGATGAAAGGAGAGTAATTATGCCAAAGAATAACGCAATCAAAAAGGTTTTGGTTATCGGTTCAGGTCCCATCGTCATAGGCCAGGCGGCGGAGTTTGATTATGCAGGCACGCAAGCCTGCCGTTCCCTGGAGGAGGAGGGCCTTGAGGTGGTGCTTCTTAATTCCAATCCGGCAACGATTATGACGGATAAGGATATTGCAGACCATGTTTACATTGAGCCGCTGACAGCGGAGGTGGTAGAGCAGTTGATTTTAAAGGAGAAGCCGGACAGCGTGCTTCCCACCTTGGGCGGCCAGGCGGCTTTAAATCTTGCCATGGAGTTGGAGGAGAAGGGCTTCTTAAAGGAACATGGCGTGGCTCTCATCGGTACTACGTCCGAGACGATCAGGAAGGCAGAGGACCGTCTGGAATTTAAAACCACCATGGAGAAAATCGGCGAGCCATGCGCCGCGTCCCTGGTGGTAGAGTCGGTGGAGGAGGGGGTAAGATTTGCAGAGGAAATCGGCTATCCCGTGGTGCTTCGTCCGGCTTATACCCTTGGGGGCAGCGGCGGCGGTATTGCAGATAACAGGGTGAAGCTTAAAGAGATTTTGGAAAACGGGCTTCGTCTCTCCCGTGTGGGGCAGGTTTTGGTGGAGAGGTGTATCGCCGGATGGAAGGAAATCGAGTACGAGGTGATGCGGGACAGTAAGGGGAACTGCATCACGGTCTGCAACATGGAGAATATTGATCCGGTGGGCGTACATACGGGGGACAGTATTGTGGTGGCGCCGTCCCAGACCCTTGGGGACAAGGAATACCAGATGCTAAGGACCTCGGCTCTTAATATTATCAGTGAGCTTGGTATTACGGGAGGCTGTAATGTCCAGTATGCCCTGCATCCGGAAACCTTTGAATACTGTGTGATTGAGGTGAATCCCCGTGTCAGCCGTTCTTCTGCCCTGGCCTCCAAGGCGACAGGTTATCCCATTGCCAAGGTTGCGGCCAAGATTGCCCTTGGGTATACCCTGGATGAGATTAAGAACGCGGTTACGAAAAAGACATACGCCAGCTTTGAGCCTATGCTTGACTACTGTGTGGTGAAGCTTCCACGGCTGCCCTTTGACAAATTTATCAGCGCAAAGCGTACCCTGACCACCCAGATGAAGGCAACGGGAGAGGTCATGAGCATCTGCGATAATTTTGAGGGGGCGCTTATGAAGGCGGTACGTTCCCTTGAGCAGCATGTGGACAGCCTCATGTCTTATGATTTTTCTAATCTTCATGATGATGAGCTGTTGGAGGAGTTGGCGAGAGTGGACGATACCCGTATCTGGAGGATTGCCGAGGCGGTGCGCAGGGGCATTTCCTATGAGGTGCTTCATGAGATTACCAGGATTGATTTGTGGTTCATAGATAAGATTGCTATTCTTGTGGAAATGGAAAAGAAGCTTCGTGAGTCTGAGCTTAATGCAGAATTGCTTCGTGAGGCGAAGCGTCTGGAATTTCCGGATGAGGTAATCGGGACGCTTACAGGAAGGACCGAGGAAGAAATCCGGCATATGCGCCATGAGTGGGGGATTACTGCGGCTTTTCGGATGGTGGATACCTGTGCGGCAGAGTTTGAGGCGCAGACGCCTTACTATTATTCTGTGTTCGGGAGTGAGAATGAGGCGGTTCTTGCCTCCTCAGATTGCAAAAATGGGAAGAAGAAGGTGCTGGTGCTTGGCTCTGGCCCGATTCGGATTGGACAGGGGATTGAATTTGACTTCTGCTCTGTGCACTGTACCTGGGCATTTTCTAAAGAAGGATACGAGACGATTATTGTAAACAACAATCCGGAGACGGTAAGTACGGATTTTGATATTGCGGATAAGCTGTATTTTGAGCCGCTGACGCCGGAGGATGTAAAGAACATTGTGGATGTGGAGAAGCCGGACGGGGCGGTGGTTCAGTTTGGCGGGCAGACGGCCATCAAGCTGACGGAAGCCTTAATGAAGATGGGGGTTCCCATCCTTGGAACCTCGGCGGAAAATGTGGATGCGGCGGAGGATCGGGAGTTATTCGATGAGATACTGGAGAAATGCGGCATACCAAGACCTAGCGGCGGCACGGTGTTTACCGCAGACGAGGCCAAGGCGGTTGCGAACCGTCTTGGATATCCGGTGCTTGTAAGACCCTCCTATGTGCTTGGAGGCCAGGGTATGCAGATTGCCATCAATGACCATGACGTGGAGGAATTCATGGGGATTATCAACCGGATTGCACAGGACCATCCCATTCTTGTGGACAAGTATCTTCAGGGCAAGGAGATTGAGGTGGACGCTGTGTGCGACGGGGAGGATATTCTGATTCCTGGTATTATGGAGCATATCGAACGGGCAGGAATCCACTCCGGCGACAGTATTTCCGTGTATCCGGCCATGAGCATTTCCGAAAATACAAAACGTACGATTGAGGATTATACAAGAAAGCTGGCGAGGTCCCTCCATGTAATCGGGCTGATTAATATCCAGTTCATCGTGTGCGGGGAGGAGGTCTATGTAATCGAGGTGAACCCCAGGTCCAGCCGGACGGTGCCGTATATCAGCAAGGTGACAGGAATACCCATTGTACCGCTGGCGTCTAAGGTGATTATGGGAAGGAGGCTTGGAGAGCTTGGGTATAAGCCGGGATTACAGCCGGAGGCGGACTACTACGCGGTAAAGATGCCGGTGTTCTCTTTCGAGAAGATACGCGGGGCGGATATAAGCTTAGGGCCGGAGATGAAGTCTACGGGGGAATGCCTGGGAATTGCAGGCACATTTGACGAGGCGCTATATAAGGCATTCTTAGGCGCGGGAATCCGCCTGCCGAAGCACAAGAATCTGATTCTGACCGTGCGGGATGAGGACAAGGAGGAGGCTGTGGAGATTGGACGCAGGTTTGAGGGTATCGGGTATCGGATTTTTGCCACCAAGGGGACGGCGGAGGCGCTTAAAAAGGGCGGCGTGAAAGCCAACATGGTCAGGAAGCTTGAGCAGGAATCGCCGAACCTTATGGACTTGATTCTGGGGCATAGGATTGACCTTGTCATCGATACGCCGCAGCAGGGGACGGATAAGTCGCGGGATGGCTTCGTGATTCGCAGAAATGCCATTGAGACGGGAGTGAATGTGCTGACGGCTATTGATACGGCCAAGGCGTTGATTGCCAGTCTTGAGAATACGGATAGTAAGAAATTGACGTTGGTGGATATTGCGGGGATATGAGCGTGTAAAACTATCACCTCATATGTCTTGCCAACATAGCTGCTTTTGGTTCGTTATAGAGTGAGCTGCTAATCCTGCTGCTTCTTGCATTGCAACTAATTGAGGGCAAGTGAGCGGCAGGATTCTATACGCTCAATTAGAGTCATATCTTGACTATTATTGTTGACACTACCCGAAGCATACAACTGTTCTATCAACGGGATTCTGATTTAAATCTCTTACTTTTATCTTCTAATAAACTAAAATCATTGC
>CAJUBG010000030.1 GCA_910584575.1 uncultured Dorea sp. | reverse complement strand
TGGCCAGCAAGTCTGCCAAGGCGGCCAAGAGTACTGCTGCGCTGATTGAAGACACTGTTTCAGCGGTTAAGGAGGGGCTTGACCTGTCCCAGGAGACGAGTCAGGCGTTGAAGACCGTGGTGGAAAGTTCCCAGAAGGTGTTGGAGGCTGTTAATCTGATCTCCAGCGCCACCGAAGATGAGGCTAATTCTCTCTCTCAAATTTCCACGGCTGTGGATCAGATTTCCAGTGTAGTGCAGACGAATTCTGCTACCGCTGAAGAATCTGCCGCTGCAAGTGAGGAGTTATCAGGACAGGCTAATGTGCTCAAGGGGCTGATCAGTCGCTTCCGTCTGGATAACAGCGGCTTTGAAGGCGCCCCCACTTATAGAGATTCTAGTGTGAAACAGAACAGCAACAGTAACAATAACACTACATCTGATGCAGGAAAGGATGCCTTCGGAGAGTACACAGACGACGCAAAGTATTAACAAACATTGTTGGTTAGAGCCAAGCTCGGAGAGCTTGAGAAAGAGGCTGTCGGGAAATGTGATTTGTCCACAATATATTGTTGCGAGATATGATGAAGCATAGCAACATATTGTAGATATACAGTCATTTCCCGACAGCCCCTTTTTAATTAATTGATTGAAGGTCAGCAGAGAATATATTACAATATATGAATAATCGAGTAAGAAGGAAAGCATTATGAAATTAACAGAAGAAGTAAAAGAATTATTATGTCGCGAAGGTGCCGGCTTAGTTGGAGTTGGAGATATCAGTCAAGTCCCGAATTGCGGTTATAAATCAGGAATAGCAATAGCTGTTCCAATTCCCAAAAAAATTATCATAGATCTACAAAAAGCACCAACTAAAGAATACTATGATTTATATGGTTCTCTTAATAAAAAATTAAATAGAATAGCCCTGGCCGGAGAGGAATTTTTGAAGAATAAAGGATTTGAAGCTTATGCTCAGACAACAGATAGGGTAAAGGTAGAGCCGGATCATATTACAAGGCTTCCGCATAAGACTGTGGCTGTAAGGGCAGGTCTTGGATGGATAGGAAAAAATTGTCTGCTTGTAACTTCAAAGTATGGCTCAGCCATACGTATCTCCTCTTTACTGACGAATGCGCCTTTAGTGTGTGCTGAGCCAATCTCATATTCCATGTGTGGGAATTGTACTTTGTGTGTAGAAAAATGTCCTGCCCAGGCATTAAAGGGAACTTTATGGGAAGCTGGTATGCAAAGAGAAAAGCTTGTAGATGTAAACAAGTGTTTTAAAAAGCAAGTAGAAATTATGTATGAGGAAACAGGTATTAAAAAGGATTTATGTGGAAAATGTTTTGCCGTCTGCGCATATACTCAGAAATATTTACAAGAAAAACCAGAGCATATATAAGAGGAATCTGCTCTGGCACTTTTCAAGTTCTTTCTTAGTTTTGTATGATTTTCAGTGTATTCCGATATTTGGTCGGCGCCATATGGTAGTTTTTCTGAAAATACCTGCTAAAATACAATGGATTCTCGAAGCCGCACACAGTTGAAATCTTGCTTATATTATAGTTGGTAGAGGTGAGCAGTTCTTTTGCGTGGTTCAGCCGGACTTCGTTAATATATTTTTTGGGGGTACATCCGGTATATTTTGCAAACTCTTTTATGAACCATCCTGTACTTGTTCCGTATGCTCTCGCCAGTTGTTCGATAGTCAAATCTTGATTATATTTTAGATGGATGGTTTCGAGGATTTCTTCCATTTCGACATTATAGCCATTCCTGTTTCGGTGTGCCTGCTTCTGTGCTTCACGTGCGAGCATCCAGATCAGCTCTTGCCCCTTCAGATTGGTAATCTGAAGATATCCCGTCTGTTTCATGCTAAGCTCGCGTATAATTCCTTCAAACAGAGCCGGAATGTAGGACGCCATTCCGGTATTTATAATCTGCCGATCTAACCCCGCTTCTCCTAATAGATTAGGAATATCATTTCCGGAAAAATGCAGCCAGTAAAACTGTGCATTTTCTAAATAGCGAAAAGAATACTGCTGTATTTCAAGGGGCTGGTAAATTATGGTACAGCCTTCATTTAATACGACTTCATGGTTATTCAGGAAAAAATGTCCCTTTCCCTGATGGATGTAGATAATCTGAAAGTCTTTCCTGCCGTACATCCGGTTTATATTCAGGTTTTTATTGCCGTTAAAAGAAACCCTGCCGCAGCTATGTACCAGAAAAGGGAGATTAACATTATAATTATCGAGATCTTCATCATAGAGATAAGCTGAAAATTGCAGCATATGTCAGACTCCTTTCAATATAATGCGGACGATATTTTGCCGTGCATTACGGGTTCAATTTTGTCTATATATCAGATTATAAATGATATTCCCATTACGTCAATGATTTTCTATAATTTGGTTAATATTTGTTTGGTAGAATTGAGAGGAAATAGTTATGAGAACAATGAAGAAGTCATACTGGATTGGATTTTCTGTGCTTGAGGTTTCATACTGGAGTTTCCATGCTTCGTTTATTGGGTTTTTAATGTCATATCTTCTGACAAAGGGAATTACCAATACGCTTGTCAGTATATTTTTGGCGTCTTTTCTCCTGGCGGCATTTATAGGTTCCTTTATCTGGGGGATGGTGTGTGACCGTTTCCACACGAACCGCAAGGTTTCAATCGTATGTTTTTTGACGGCAGGCGTGCTGATGTATTTGATTTATTTTTCTTATGACAGTATTCTTGTACTTGCCGTTTTGTATCCGTTATTAGGGTTCGTATCTCTGCCCCATGCGACGAATATAGATTCATGGCTTTTACTGGCCTGCGAGAATAATCTCTCGATTTATGGGAAAATACGCTGTCTGCCGTCCCTTATGTTTGCCGTTACGTCTGTGATACTTGGACAGCTTGTTTCAGATTTTGGCTATCATTTTATGCTGATATTCGGTACATTTTTCCTGCTGACCGGCATTGCGGCAGCGGTTATGCTCCCAGACAGTAAGGATGCGGCGCAGGATAAACCGGCTGGCGGTTTTAGCCTTCATTCCCTGAAACAAATATTTTCCACATCTTCCAATACTGCGTCAGGATATAGCTATCTGATTATCATATTGCTGTTGGTCGGGCTTGCGGTTGCGCCGATGAATAATCTGAAGACCGCGGTGCTTCAGAGTGTCGGAGGTACTGTATCGGACATTGGAATTGATGCGTTTATCTGTGCCATTACGCAGGTGCCGTTTATTGCTTTAGCAGATAAGATGGAGAAATATTCCCTCCGTCTGCGGTATATACTGATTGCATTGCTGCCCTTTCTGACAATGGCGCTGGCCTTCTGCGCCGTATCGCCGGTCATGATTTTTGCAGGTTCATGTCTCCTCAATATGGGCGTGGGGATTCTGCTGCCTACAATGCGAAGTGTAACAGAAAGAAATGTTGCGCCTGCGTATCGTAACCTGGGGCACAATATTGCAGACGCGGTATATAACAGTGTGGCGGGAATTGCCAGCCTGTTGTATTCTGGCTTCGTGATTGACCGGTTTGGAGTAAAGAGTATGCTGTTTCTCTGTATACTGATTATTTCCATACCGGTTATCATAACCCTGCATGTCGCAGTCCGGCATTGGGCGGCTGCGCTGCGTATGCGTGGCAATATACTGCGTAAAGAATCATAATGTCGGTTAATCTGTGAAAGGAGTAGATGAGTGATGAAACAGATGATTTATGGCGTTGACTTAGGATGGGCGGCACAGTTGGAGACAATGGGATACCGCTGGCTGAATGAAGCAGATGAGGAGACGGATTTATTAGAGGTGTTAAAGGAGTTTGGGGTAAACGCGGTTCGGCTCCGTGTTTTCGTCAATCCGCCAGAGGAGGCTTTCTGGCAGAAAACAGAGGATGAACTTTGTATGCTTGGCTTCTGTGATGCAAAAAACGTATTTAAGATGGCAAAGCGTGTAAAAGCCAAGGGAATGAAGCTGATGGCAGGTTTCCATTACAGCGATCATTTTGCAGATCCAGAGCACCAGGATATCCCTGAGGAGTGGAGGAATGATACGGATAATCAGTTGGAGAAACGAATCGCAGACCACACGAGGGAGGTTATGAAGCTGTTTGCGGACAATGGTGTTTGTCCGGACTGGGTGCAGGTGGGTAATGAGATTAACAATGGGCTGATGTGGCCCAGAGGGAGTCTGAAGGACGCGCCGAAGCAGTTGGTTCGCTTCCTGAATGTGGGTTATGATGCGGTGAAGGAGGTGTGTCCGGAGTGTCAGGTAATTACCCATCTGGCCGAGGTATGCAACAATGATTTTTGCGGCGCTTTTCTGGATAATTTCTTTGCTGAAAATGGAAAGACGGATATCTTGGGCTTCTCGTATTATCCCTACTGGCAGCAGTTTAACAGTGATAAGGATATGCTTTCTGAGAAATTAAAGGGTTATTCCAGAGCCTTCCATAAGCCTGTCATGATTGCCGAGGTGGGTGGACTGGAATATGACGACGAGGGCAGTTACAAGATTGTGAGCGACTGTGTGGCCGCGATGATGGAGCAGGACGGGCAGGAGGAATGTGGAGTTTTCTATTGGGAGCCGGAGGCGGCTTCGGAGATACTGCCAGATCGGTATCCACTGGGCGCGGCTAAGCTGGTTGGAGAGAAGACGCTGAAGTTTAATAGGGCGCTTCGGGCATATCGGGACTGTGGGGCTGTGAGATAAGCCTGTATGTCCCCTTTCCCAGTTTTTTGACTAATCCGGCGTTTTCACACTGATTCAGAATCCTTTGAAGCTGTCTTGCGCTGCAATGAAGATGGAAAGCTGCCTGTTCAATCCCTTTTAAGGTTTCGTCGCTGTTTTGAATTATTTTTGGAAACTAAATGGTGTAATTGCGGCACAGCCTGTTGTTGAAACGATTTTAGCAATAATCTGTATATTCATGTATATCAAAGATATTGATTACATTACTTCTTAATAAATTTTTTTTATATGACAAAATTTATTGTAAATGTATTATTTTTGTGATATACTCTAGGATAATCAAAAAAGTACTTTTTTTTGCAAATGATGAGGGTGCTTTAGTTGCTTATATGAGGTCAAAACAGAGTTGTGTGAGAGGTTCGTAATGAGTCTGGTATTTCGCGATAAGGAAAGGGATTTAGGTAGATGTGAATATAGACGAGGGGCAGAAGTGAGTTTTGTGCTCACTTTTACCAAGCGACTGTAAAATAGTGTGGTGTCCTGCCATACTATTTTGTTTTTATACAGAAAACTCTGGCAGCGCTTCAAAGCTCATTATGCAAAGCGGGGAAAAACAAATGAAACAGAGAGTGAGGGCTGTCTGTGCATGGTGAAGGAGGAGAATGTATGTTAAAAAAAATGAAGCTGACGCAAAAGCTGGCTGTCGTAATCGGCTCGATTCTGGCGGTCAGCCTGGTAATTCTTGTAGGTATTACAGTCAAAATGTCTGAGAAGGCTATTACAGAGGCGACCTACGGGGAACTGGATGCAATTTGTAATTCTAATGCCAAGGATATCCAGATGGTATTTAACGAGGCAGAGACAGCCGCTAATGATATAAAGGCATTTATGGAGAAGTCTTTTCAGCAGGGAGAAGCAGACCCGTCACAGACAGTAGTGCCTACGGATCCGACGGTTGTTGCGCTTTGCCAGAGCAGTATCTATGGAAGGGTGTTGTCCGTCTTGAATTATGACGTAGAGGTATACCTGCGGGAGACTGCGCGGAATGCGGCGGTGAATAACGACGACCTTGAAGGTGTCGGCGTTCTGTTTGAAGCGTATAAATTCCAGCCGGATATGAAGGATTACGGCTTCTACATAAGTAAGGATAATGCTGCGGGCAAGGTCGAGCCGTTTGGCGCTTATGAGGTGTATTCCCAGGAGGATTATTATAAGCTGGCGGCTGAGAAGAAGGAAAGCGTGGTCACAGACCCGTATGACTATAACGGAGTTTCCATGGTTTCCTATGCAAGCCCGATTATCCATAATAATGATATGAAGGGTGTCGTGATGGCAGACATCAATGTAAGCAATTTCGACAAGGTGGAGACGACCAACGAAGACTACCCAAGTATGTACTGTACGATTTACAATGCAAATGAGAAGATTATCTATGACAGTGAGTCAAAAGACGATATCGGCAAGTCTCTTTCTGACTTTACTCCAAATGCCAAAGAGCTGAAAGCAATTCAGGATAAGATGGATGGAGATACGGAATTCCAGATTGAGACGACGAGGGAGGACGGAAGTAAAGTTACCCGTTTCTTTACGCCAATCAATGCAGCCGGCGAGACGTGGTGGGCTTTGACAGCCGTTCGGACGAAGGATATCGACGCTTTGATAATGACGACGATTTATTTGATGGTTGGTCTTTCTGTGGTGGTTCTGCTCGTGATTATCTTTACGATTATCTTGGTTCTGAGAAAGGTATTAAAGCCTGTCAAGGGTATCGTTGAGGCGGCGAACAGCATCGCGGAGGGTAATCTGGACGTACAGCTTGAGGCGGCGAATGAGGACGAGATTGGTATATTGTCGAATACGTTTTCGCGGATGGTAGGTACATTGAACCGGATTGTTACGGATCTTAAGTATGTCTTAGAGGAGATGGCGGAAGGTAATTTTACGGTCAGAACGAAGGCTGAGGACAGCTATATCGGCGCTTTTGAAGGTGTTCTCCTTTCCGTGCGCAAGATGAACAGAAGGCTTAGCAGCGCTCTTAGCCAGATTGACAATTCAGCGGATCAGGTGTCTATGGGTAGCGACCAGATGGCGTCGGGCGCCCAGGCGCTCTCCCAGGGGTCGGTAGAGCAGGCAGCTTCGGTAGAACAGCTTACGGCAACGATTGCGGGTATTTCTGAGCATGTTCAGGGGACTGCAAAAAATGCGGCGGACGCCAGGGATATTTCGGCTCAGTCCGGTGAGGAAACTGCGGTGTGCAACCAGCATATGAATGATATGGTCGCGGCCATGGACGAGATTGGCAAGAGGTCGGCAGAGATTGGAAAGATTATCAAGACGATTGAGGATATTGCGTTCCAGACGAATATTCTGGCGCTGAATGCGGCTGTGGAGGCTGCAAGGGCAGGCGAGGCCGGAAAGGGCTTTGCGGTTGTAGCTGACGAGGTGCGTAATCTTGCAGGAAAATCTGCCAGCGCTTCTAAGAGTACGTCTGAGCTGATTCAGGGGGCTGTGAGCGCCGTTGATACGGGTATGGGAATTGCCAATGAGACGGCGGAGTCTCTGGAGAAGGTGGTTGAAAGCAGCCGTGCGATTTCTGAGTTGGTGGACAAGATTGCAGAGGCGGCAGTAGAGCAGTCCATGTCTTTAGAGCAGGCTACCAATGGTATGAATCAGATTTCCAGTGTCGTGCAGACAAATTCAGCTACGGCGGAAGAAAGCGCGGCAACCAGTGAAGAATTGTCCAGTCAGTCTCAGATGTTAAGGAATCTGGTGAGACAGTTTAAGCTTAATAAGTAGACGGGGTATAAAGCCGGTACATAGATTCATTTAGGAATAAGGAGAATCTATATACCGGCTTATTTTTATTTATGGATAATCTTGATTGACATTTATAGGATTGTAGAATACAATCAGTACCAAGACAAATTGTAGACGGAGGTAGATTCCGATGTAAGAGGCAGACAGATGCGGGGAATACAATAAGATTGGATGAAAAGGATGAAATTAATATCACAATATAAGGGATTGCGCAGGGAGATTTATATCCTGTGCTTTGGAAGGCTGGTTACTGCCATGGGCGCCATGATTTGGCCTATGCTGACGATGATTCTGAGCCAGAAAATGGGGATGAGCGCGAAGCATATTGCGTGGATTATGGCGTTAGTAGGGATTCTGTCCCTGCCTGCCAATCTGATTGGCGGGAAGATGGCAGACCATCTGAATAAAAAAATGAATATTGTTTATCTGGACATTGTTTCCGTGGTCTGTTATGTGGTCTGTGCCGTGATTCCGCTATCGGGCAAGTCTATTGTTCTGATGTTTATTGCCGCCACATGCCAGAACATGGAGCATCCGTCCTATAATGCGCTGACAGCGGATATTACGGTGACGGATGACCGCGAGCGTGCTTATTCTCTGGAGTATCTCTGTACGAACCTGGGATTTGTCATGTCACCGACGATTGCGGGATTTCTGCTTCGGGATTATCTGTGGCTGGCTTTTCTAATCAGCGGGGCGGCAATCGGCTGTTCGGTGGTGCTGATTTTCTTCCTGGTCAAGGATATCACTCCGGTAAGGGATAACAGCCAGAAGGCTGTATACCAGGCTGACAGGGAAGGAGAGGGGCTTTTGACGGTCTTGAAGGAGAACAAGATGATTGTTCTCTACATTCTGGCAGTCAGCGGTTACTTTGCTACTTACCAGATGTACAATTATTTGCTGCCTCTGGATTTGGCGAGGCTGCATGGTGATAATGGGGCTGTGATTTTCGGCTCAATTACCAGTGTAAACTGTGTGGTGGTCGTGGTATTTACACCGTTGTTTACCAGAATGTTTCCGTGGATTTCGGAAACGGTCAAGACGCTTTTAGGCCAGGTGCTTCTGGTGGCGGGGTTCGGGATATTTCTTCTGTTTATGGGTTGGATACCCGTCTATTATATTGCCATGATTGTGCTGACCTGGGGCGAGGTATTCAGTATGCTGGCGGAAAGCCCGTATCTGACGAAACGGATGCCGGCAAGCCACAGGGGAAGGATTAACGGCCTTTCGGAGGTGCTTCGCACAGGGCTTACCAGTGTTTATCAGTTGTTGATTGGTTACATATACGGAATTGGCGCGTCGTTTGCGGCCTGGGTGACGGTCCTGGCCTTTGGAGGAGTCTTTATACTGCTCTGTGTTGTGCTGGTGGTGAAGGACCGGAAGGTATATAAGAATCTGTATCTTTAAGACATTTAAAATGTAAGAAAGGGGCTGTCGGAGATGTTCTAGAAAATACAACATCTCCGACAGCCTCATTTTAAAATCAGGAAGCAATACTATGCGTAATCTGCCTGATATCGGGTACTGCCATCAGAATCGGGTACAGTACGAATGCAATGATAAGCCCGCTAAGCCCCTGAATCAGATTGGCGGGAATACTTGCCATTGCCGCAGTCACTCCATAGAGAGGTATCTCGCAGAGAAAATACCCTCCGGCTACAAGGACGATATCCGCGACTCCCCCAAGGATGACAGCCGTACACTGACTCTTAGGCGTCTTTCCGGCCTTCAGGTAAATCATACCGGCAACCCATGCAATGATTCCCTTGACTGCAAATGTAATCGGCACGTAGATAAAGTATCCGCCGAGCAAATCTGCCATAGCTGAGCCGATGCCTGCCGCCAGAAGCCCCCAGATTGGGCCAAGGATAACGCCGGAGAGAATGACGAGGGCGTCTCCGGGATGTATATATCCGCCGGTTCCCGGCGTGGGTATCCGGATGGACATGGTCGCCACACAGGACAGCGCGGCGAATAATGCTGTCATGACAATTTTCTTTAGCTTCATATTCATGTTCACATTCATTACCTCTTTTCTTATAAATATTATGTTGATACTTTATACCATATCTGGAATGAAAGAAAGAGCCAATAATTGCAAATATAACCATGCCAGTTTGAAGCGGATGGTATATTGCCGGCGGTCTAAAGATGGATTATATATATGCGGAACTTATATTAAAATTATCAATGGTTAAATGGGTTGATTTTAATTTATGCGGCATTATAATGAAATTACACGTAGCTATGTAGTATGAAGAAAGATAATTGTATGTACAAAGAAAAAATGGAATGGAGAAGAAAGTAAGTGGAAAGGCTTTATTGCCATTTGGAGTTTTTGTAGGGGTGTATCTGATTACAGGTATCGTACTTAATATGAAGGGCGTCGAGATGGCGTTTTATCAGCTTCCGGCGCCGGTTGCGGCGATGCTTGGGGTAATTACTGCGTTTGTGCTGTTTAGGGGCAGCATGGATGAGAAGATGGGTGTATTTTTGAAAGGCTGCGGCCATATCGACGTTATGACAATGTGCTTCATCTACCTTTTTGCAGGGGCATTTACGACGGTGTCCAGTGAGATGGGCGGTGTGGATGCCGTGGTGAATCTGGGAATGTCTGTGATTCCGCCTCAGTTTGTAGCGGCAGGTGTTTTTGTGATTTCCGGTTTTATCGGGCTTGCCACAGGGACGTCGGTTGGGACGGTAGTGGCTGTAACGCCGATTGCGATTGGACTTGCCGACGCGGGTGGATTGAATGTCTATCTGGTGGTAGCGGCTACCATCTGCGGCGCTATGTTCGGAGATAATTTGTCCGTAATCTCGGACACCACCATTGCCGCAACAAGAACCCAGGGAGTTGAGATGAAGGATAAGTTTCGGGCGAATTTTTCCATTGCATTTCCGGCAGCGGTTATTACGATTGTTGTCCTTCTGATTTGGGGAAGGCCGGAGGTGGTTCCAGAGGCGGCAGAGTATTCATTTAATTTTGTAAAGGTGTTGCCGTATCTGTTTGTTTTGGTAGCCTCTTTGGTTGGCCTGAATGTATTCCTTGTTCTTACGGGAGGTATTGTATTCTCAGGAATCATTGGTATTGTGTTTGGCTCTTTTTCCGTACTGGAATTTGCAGGCCATGTGTATACAGGATTTACCGGAATGTTTGAAATCTTCCTTTTGTCCATGCTCATGGGCGGCCTGGCCACGATGGTTCAGGAGGAAGGCGGTATCGAATGGGTACTTTTGAAGGTCAAGAAGGTTATTAAGAATAAGAATACCGCAGAGCTTGGGATTGCGGCTATGGTTTCCCTGGCAGATGTGGCGACGGCAAATAACACGGTTTCCATTCTCATAACAGGTAATGTTGCGAAGGAAATCAGTGACGAATATGGCGTTGAGCCTAGGAGGACTGCGTCGCTTCTGGATCTTTTTGCCTGTGTATTCCAGGGAGTGCTTCCATACAGTGCGCAGATTTTGTTTGCATGTGCGCTGCTGACAGATTTGAACAGCCCGTTCCAGGTGATTTCTCTTTGCTGGTATCAGCTTATTGTGGCTGTGATTGCCGTGATTTCTATATTTACGGCTGGTAAGATAAAAAAGAGTGAGACGCAGACAGGACAGGGATTATGATTGAGAGATATTTAAAGGGACTTGAGATTAAAAGGGACGAGCTTACGGCGATTGAACGGAATAAGCTGTTGAATGAAGGAAAAGAAGTGGACAGGATTATGTGCTGTCTGGATACAGGAGAGACGCTGGCGCCCATGATTGGGTGTACGCTGAATGAATATTATCATTCTTCGGAGAAAATGTGTGAGTTGGAGGAATATATTTTTCATACATTTCATTCTGACGGGGCAGGGGTTTCCTGTACGCTTCGGGGTATGGCCGAGGCTATGGGCGCTAAGGTGAAATATGCGGATTATAATATCGCCCAGCTAGAGCAGCCGGCATTGGCTCTTAAGGACGCCCACAATGCAAAGCGGGTGGATGTGGATAAGGACGGAAGGCTTCCGATTATTTTAGAGGGCGTTCGGCTTGTGAAGAAAAAACTGGGCGACAAGGTGCCTGTGAGCGCTACGGTTACAGGGCCGTTCACCATTGCGGCTATGGCTGTGGGTACGGAACGGCTTTTGATTGGAACGGTGAAAATGCCGGACAAGGTGAAAGAGCTTATGGATGTGATTGTGGAGAATAACAACCGGTATATTGACCGGCTGTTAGATATAGGAGTTGGAATCGGATTCGCAGATCCGGTCAGCTCTACCTCTTTAATCAGTGTCGAGCAGTATCGAACGTTTTCTCTGCCTTATTTTCGGAAGAATGTGGAGTATATTAAGAAGAACGGCGGCGGATGCGGACTCCATATCTGCGGAACGAGCCGTAAGCTGTGGGAGGATATCAAGGAGACCGGAATTGGCGCGTTCAGCCTGGATAATGTGGAGGATGTGGAGGAAGCGAAGCAGGTTTTGGGAGATTGTATGGAAATCCAGGGAAATGTGCCGCCTGTGGAGGTGATGCGCTTTGGGACGCCGTATGATGTCTTGCGTTCTGCGAAGGAGTGTATCCGTAAGGGGTATGATTCGCCTAAGGGCTATGTCCTTACTTCTGGGTGTCAGATGCCTATTGGGACGCCTAAGGAGAATATGCAGGCGCTTATGGATGCAGCCAGGATTTTCGGGAGATATCCGATTGATGAGGAGTTACTGCGGCCAGAGGCTTCATAATAGATAATTTGAAGGAGTTTTCGTACATTAGACGTCGTGTCATGGGGATGGATATGGAGTTGTCTGTATCCGTCGCTGTGTCACGGCGTTTTTGTTTTTAGAGGAATGTTCATTGTACCTTGAGATAGACGGTAAGATTCAGTATAATAGAAGGAGGAAGGCAAATGCGAAGCATTTTAGGAGATGCCTTCCGACGAAATGCCGCCGAACGGAGGTGAGGGGGCACTACCAAAAGAAGGCAAATGCGAAGCATTTTAGAAGATGCCGTAAAAGGAGGATGGCGGTATGGGAATCTATGTGAATCCAGGTAATGTTTTATTTGAGACGGCTCGTTTTTCGGATATTTATGTGGATAAAAGTATGCTGATTGCAAGGACGAATGCATTGTATAAGAAAGAGAGAAGGTTCATCTGCGTAAGCCGTCCGCGGCGGTTCGGGAAGTCTATGGCGGCAAATATGCTGGCGGCTTATTATAGCCGTGGGTGTGATTCGGCAGAAGTGTTTGCAGGATTAAAGATTGAGAAAGAGGCGTCGTTTAAAAAGTATTTGAATCAGTGTAATGTAATACGTATGGATATTCAGCGATTTTTGGATACGGAAAAGGATTTAGATGTATATTTGGATGAGATTGAGAAAAATGTGGTTTTGGAATTATTGAAAGAATTCCCAGAATGTACGGCTATTGATTCTTCTAGTAAGCTAAAGACGGCGCTGGATCAGATATTTGTCCAGACTGGAAAAGGGTTTATTTTTATAGTTGATGAATGGGACTGTGTGTTTCGGATTGCGAGAAAACGAAAAGAGGCGCAGAAGGAGTATCTGGATTTCCTTAGAGGACTTTTTAAAGGTGCTGATTATGTAGAATTGGCATATATGACGGGTATTCTTCCTATCAAGAAGTATGGGGAACACTCGGCGGTGAATATTTTTGATGAGTATTCCATGATTTCGCCAAAGAATTTGGGTGAATATTTCGGATTTACGGAAGAAGAAGTATGCGTGCAATGTGAGCAGCAAGATATGGAGTATGCAGAGGTAAAGAAATGGTATGACGGTTATCTTATCGGTAATCTTCACATTTATAATCCCAAGTCTGTGGTTGATGCGCTGACATGGAAGGAATTGGAGAGTTACTGGACAGGGACATATGAGGCATTAAAAGTCTATATTGATTTGAATTTTGACGGGCTAAAGGAAGCGATTGCTATCATGCTTGGAAACGGAAGGTGTGCCATTGATTCTACGACGTTTCAGAATGATATGACCACATTCCAGACAAAGGATGATGTGCTTACCCTTTTGGTCCACCTGGGATATCTTACTTATGACTGGAAAACAAGCGAGGTCTTTATCCCGAATCAGGAGATAGAGCAGGAGTTCATGCGCGCTATGAAAGTAGGGGGATGGGACGGCATGATTCAACCGCAGTTACATAGAGGCAGCAGCAATAAGAAGGTAGTAATTGCGATAGATTCATTTAAAGGAAGCATGAGTTCCATGGAGGCCGGAAATGCGGCGAAAGCCGGAATTCTTAGAGCCTGTGATGCAGAAATTATTGTGAAGCCTCTGGCAGACGGCGGAGAAGGAACCACAGAGGCGCTGGTAGAGGGAATGGGCGGAGAGTATGTTTCCGTGGAGGTAATGGGGCCACTGGGAACGAAAACAAAGGCAAGATATGGGATTCTTGGAGATAAAAGGACGGCTGTGATGGAAATGGCAGAGGCGGCGGGAATTATTTTACTAAAACCAGAGGAATTGAACCCATTAAGGGCAACGACCTATGGCGTTGGTGAGATGATTTTGGACGCTGTTAAACGGGGATGCCGTGAGTTCATCATCGGCATTGGCGGAAGCGCCACAAGCGAGGGAGGCGTGGGGATGCTTCAGGCATTGGGGTATGAGTTCAAGGATAAAGACGGAAATCCTATTAGAGAGGGGCTTAAGGATTTAGACCGCATTGTGTCTATTTCCGGAGAAAATGTACCTGAAGCGCTAAATGAATGTCACTTCAGTATTGCCTGTGACGTGACAAATCCGCTATGCGGTGAGAATGGCGCAGTCTATGTATACGGGCCTCAGAAGGGTGTCAAAGAGGAGGAGAAGCCAATTTTTGATGGCAAGATGGTGCATTATGCGTATAAGACGCAGGAATACAGGGGCGTGGATTATCGGATGGCAGAAGGGGCAGGCGCGGCGGGCGGCCTTGGTTTTGCCTTCTTAAGCTACATTCCTAATGTGGAATTGAAGTCAGGGATTGATATTGTCCTTGAGGCGATTGGGCTTGAGCAGGCGGTAAGGGATGCGGATATTGTTATTACCGGCGAGGGAAGGATGGATTTCCAGACAGCTATGGGAAAGGTTCCTGTGGGTGTGGCTCGTCTTGCTAAGAAGTATGGGGCAAAGGTGCTTGCATTTGCCGGAGGTGTGACAAGGGATGCCGGAGAATGTAATGAGGTGGGGATTGATGCATTCTTCCCCATTGTGAGGGGCGTTACTACGCTTAAGGAAGCGATGACGCCGGAAAATGCAAGGGAGAATATGATATTATCTGTGGAACAGGTTTTTAGGGCAATGATATAATAAAAGTAGGAGTATTTATGAGGAAAACATTTAACATCAATGGGGATTGTAAACCTTTGCTGCATTATATGGTAAATATTGAGGACAGGCTGAACGAGATTAAGAAAATGGTTGACCAAGGGAGTTATTTTACGATTAATCGGGCGCGGCAGTATGGAAAGACGACGACATTAAGAGTTTTGGCTGAGTTTTTAAAGAATGATTATATGGTAATAAGCCTGGATTTTCAGATGTTAGGCGCTTCTAAATTTAGAAATGAAAACAGTTTTTCGTTAGCTTTTGCCGACATTTTTATAAAGGCAATAGAGAGCATGAAAGCTTCAGATGCAGGTCAGCAGGAAGTATATTCATTGCAGAGAGCTTTGCGGGAACATAAAAGTGAGATTGAGCTGCTGGAACTTTTTGGATATCTAAGCGAGTTTTGCAGATGTTCTGAAAAACCGGTTGTACTGCTCATCGATGAAGTTGACAGTGCAAGTAATAACCAGGTTTTCCTTGATTTCCTAGCGCAGCTTAGAGGGTATTATATCAATCGGGATGTCAAGGCCACATTTCATTCCGTAATACTTGCCGGTGTCTATGATATTAAGAATATAAAGCGTAAAATCCGAAGGGATGATGAACACAAATGGAATAGCCCATGGAACATAGCGGCAGATTTCCAGGTAGATATGAGTTTCTCGGCGGCAGATATAGCAGGGATGTTAAAAGCATATGAGGCGGATTACAGGATAGGCATGGATATAGAGCAGATTGCAGGGCTTATATACGATTATACTTCTGGCTATCCGTTTTTGGTTTCTTATATCTGCAAATTGATGGACGAGAATAAAAAATGGACGAGAGAGGGTGTATTGGCGGCGGTGCGTATTCTTCTATCAGAACAGAATACGCTGTTTGAGTCATTGTTTAACAAACTTGAGGATTATCCGGAGTTGGAAGGGATGCTTTGTGACCTTCTGCTGCGCGGAAAGGAGATTTCTTACGTGGTGGGGGTTCGTTCTGTCGAGACGGCATTGATGTTTGGGTTTGTTAAGAAAGTGGAGAATAATATCGTGATAGCCAACAGGATTTTTGAGACGCTATTATATAATTGGTTTCTGGCGTCGCCTGCAATGCAGAAGGAAAGGATTTATGACGATATTGAAGTAAAGAAGTTGCAAATTGGAGAGAAAGTGTTAATCGAGGCGGTTGTGTAAGATGAAAAAGCAACGGTAAGTGTTAGCCCGCCACATGGGCGGGCATAGCCTTTGCAAATCTAAAAATCACTCGCAGATATATGCCTCCGGATTCAGCCTCCGCTGCTTTTTTAGCCGTAACCTAAGGCTTTCCAGGAACTTCTCACCCCCAATCACCGTAAGCATAGGCCCAAAGGACATGACTTCAATCAGCAATTCCGTTTCCATACTCTGGTTATAATAGATGAGACATTCATAAGTGTTCTCATCTATTTTTGTAGTGTTTTTCTCGTAATTAGCGAAATGCAGCATAGCCCGTTCAAGGGCATTTCTCTTGTTGACAATATGCAGTATGAGAGGTTCCTTGTAATAAGAATTCCGAATCAGTGAATTCAAGTCAATACTGGAAGAAAGGGTTTTATCCGTGAGCTGTACACTCTGGATGCGGGCAACATTCAGGATATCCAGCCTCATGCAGCCGTTTCCGGTATTTTTCAGGGCAAGCAGGCGGAACTTGTCATTTTTTACAGAATACTCAAGCCTGGCAGGAACATAGTGATGGTGAACCCGCGTGCCGGCAGGGGAGGTATAGTCAAGGTCAACATACTGTCGCTGCTTTTGCGCCTTGAGCAGAGTACGGAAGTTACGGCGGTATTTTTCTGCAACCGAAGGTTCCGGAGGCATTGTTGTATCAGCCGACGCCCGTGGTGATAATGCAGGATAAGGGTCGCCGTCTGTAAAACGGTCATAGTACCAGAATTGTTCCTGACGCCAGAGTGGTTTCACGCAGGAAAGCATTTCATCAAGTGTATCAAGCTGTTCCTGTTCAAGAAACAACCCAATACGAGGGTCTGATAACAATGCCTTGAGGTAAGATTTTTCGAGAGAGGAAAGCGGGACGTCAAAGGAGGAAGAAAGTTTGGAGAGATAGAGCCCGCCCTCCCTGTCAAACAGATTCCATGCGCCGCTTTCCAGTTTAGGGATGATAGAAATCATGCTTTCCCCGAAGCCTTCGGTGCCAATCCGGTTATAGATTTCCTGTATGGTCATGGTATTTTGGCAGCACAGGAGATGCCGTAATACTTGATAATAGCAACTGTATATTTCCGAAAATAATTCCATATACGAACTCCTTCCCTGATATATCAAAACTTACTTATATGTCCTTCAGTATCCCATACATTTTATACATAGCCTGCAAGTCCCGATAAAATCGTTGTTCTACGGATTTGGAGGTACAGGTAAGACTAAGGATTCTTCCGATAAATGTGCGAACCCAGGGAAGCATCTCGTTGCAGTCAAAGACTTCAATCTCATACTGATAGACATTTCGCGCGATTCTGGTCACAGTTCCGCCCCTGCCTTCCCGTTTCAGGCGGTCAACAATATAATTTTCAGTTGGCTCAAAAGCCTGAACGGTCATGGTCAGCTTGTCCAGATGGTGTCCATTTTCCCCCTGAAAAGAGACACCCCACAGCTTTGGACGGTTCTGAATCAGTTTATTAAGCAAATCGTCATATTCTAAAGACGAATCCAAAGGCGTAAGATTTTTGATGGAATCCAGGCGGAAACAGGAGAATCTTTGACTTCTGTGCAAATAACCGCACAGATAACGGCGGCCAGTCCTGGCACTTATCAATATCTGCAAAGGTACACAGGCAGAAGCAGAGGTATTTCCGTTTTTTGAGCTCTTTAACTCAAGCCGTATCCGCAGCTTTTGGTTCATGGCGTCAAGAAGCTTCAAAAGAATTTCATCCTCCAGTGTATGTACACAGAAGCTATGTTTTACCCGAAAGGTCTGATTCTTGCAATCCAGTTGCTCTGTCAGTTCGTTTCCAATGATTCCAAAGACCTCCGACATCTGGTAGAAGGAAAGGGCGTCCAGCATATTTTCGTTAGATTTAAGCCACTTAACCAGTGCAAGGTTTAGAGAGAATACTACCGCTTTTCCATCCTTTCGCTTTTCCAGTAAGCCCTCTTTTGCATAAGCATTACATTTCCGGCGTACGGTTTGGATATCAAACAGAGCCTCGTATTCTGTGAGAAGGAGGTCTGTGATTGCCTCTGCTGTCAGTGGGCGTTCTTCCTGCAAAAGATCCAGAATCAGAAAATGCAGTACAATATCATTGTCGGTAAAGCTTTTTGTCTTCCATACCCGAAACAGGGGATTGGTATCCAGAAGGCTGCTGTCGATTGCCAGGGAAATGTTTGAGCCGCCTGACACATGGTCTTTTCGGACGTAAGGGCGAAGCCAGCTTTCAAGACGTCTTCGCTCATTGTCATAGGTGCGGGGACTTTTATTCTTGAATTCATTGCGGGTTTTGAATCCGTAAACAAAAAAATCACGGACGTATTCTCTCGTCTTGGGGAAGCTTTTTACCAATTCCTGAAACTCGGACATGATTTTATCCTCCTTGCTTTTATACAGTGCAAGTATACCATACCGCAGGCTGTGTATTCAACCTAGTGCACATTTTTAAGCCCCTTTAGACAAAGTTCGCAACTTTTTTAAAATGATATTCCGGTAAATCTTGGATATAATACAATAAAATAAAACGAAAGGACGGGGATGATATGTTTGTGATATGTAATGAAAATACAAGATTTCCTATAAAAATTTGGTTGGAACAGGAGAGTCAGTTGGAGGAATCCTGTCTTGAGCAGGCGTATCACCTTGCCAGGCTTCCGTTTCTACATAAATGGGTATGCCTGATGCCGGATACCCATACAGGAAAGGGTATACCAATCGGCGGGGTAATCGCGGCAAAGGATGTGGTTATTCCCAATGCAGTAGGCGTTGACATTGGCTGCGGGATGGTTTATATTCCAACGAATATCCGTGTGAAGGATATTCGGGAGGTTCAGACCGGAAACGGCACAATGATACAGGCAATAATTGGAAATATTATGCGTTCGATTCCGCTGAACACAGAGCGTTACAGAGAGCCTCAGGAGTCAGAGGTGCTTGGCCGTGCAAGGCAGGAGATGGAGAAGTATGAGAAAAATGCAGAACTTCTGCCGTTGATTGAGGACGGTTATTTCCAGGTGGGAAGCCTGGGAGGAGGAAATCATTTCATAGAACTTCAGGAGGATGAGGAGGGGACGCTTAGCATTATGCTTCATTCTGGCAGCCGCCATCTTGGAAAGGAAATCTGTGATTATTTCCACAAGAAGGCAAGGGAACTGAACCAGAGGTGGTACAGTGAAGTAAAAGAGGAATACCACCTGTCTTTTCTGCCGGTTCAGTCAGAGGAGGGGCAGCAGTATATCAACTGGATGAAGCTGGCAATAGACTATGCGTTTGAGAATCGGGCGCGTATGCTTCATAAGACCTGCGCTATTGTGAAAGAAACGATTGAGAAGCATACAGGGCAGACGGTAGAATTCGGGGAAGATATCAACTGCCACCATAACTATGCGTCGCTTGAGAACCATTACGGTGAAAATGTCTGGGTGCACAGAAAAGGCGCCACCAGAGCGCGCAAGGGAGAGTTGGCGGTGATTCCTGGGGCAATGGGCTCATACAGCTATGTAGTGGAAGGAAAAGGCAATCCCTTATCTTTTTGTACCTCCTCACATGGGGCGGGAAGAAGCTACTCAAGGTCAGGGGCAATGAAAGAGTTCAGTGTGGAACAGGTTATGGTGGACTTAAAGGAACAGGGCGTTGTCCTTGGGAAGCGCAAGAAAAATGATGTGGCAGAAGAATGCAGGTTTGCCTATAAGGATATTGACCAGGTAATGGCGCAGCAGATGGATTTAGTTACGCCGGTCAGAAAATTAAAGACGGTTGGCGTCGTGAAGGGATAGGGAAATCATTTATGATGTCAGGGTATTGGGAGTCACTCTCTGCCCGACGGTGCCGGCAGCGTGCTGTCAGGTATGCCATAAATATTTCATATAAACTTAACTTAATGTTAAGGAGGATGTGGTGTCGAGGGTTCAAACCCCTCCCGTGTAAACGGTAGCTCAGAGGTAGAGCACACATTAAAAATGGCAAAGACTTTTCAAAGTCTGCGGTTCGACTCCGCGCTCAACAAAATACTTTTATCCCAAGTTCATGCTTATGAGCAAATCGGCCTGTGGCCTGTAAGCCTGCTGTATATGGTATACCGTAATGCATGCCCTTCGGGTAGGTGGACTTCGTCCATTAAGGTATACCCAAAGGGCACACCGTAATATATGCCCCTAACGGGGCTGGTGGACTTCGTCCATTAAGGTATAGGAATACGCGGGCGGAAAGAGAGAACAGCAGCCGGCAAAAGATATTTTCTTCCTGCAAGGGGACGGGCGAAAAGCCCGTACTGTCTTACAGGAAAAGAGGATATTCACCCGCCGGACTGTCCTTCTCTCGGACCGCCTGGCTGACCCAGGCTTCCGCGGCAGAACGGTGAACGAGGGATAGAAGTGTTTCAATTTAGAAGGAGGAATGTGATATGAAGTATATGCTCAAGGATAATCAGGCAGGATTTGTGTTAAAGGACGGAGTGTTTAAGAAAATGATTACTTCCGGCACGTATCATTTTTCTAAAATGATGGGTTACAGTGTTGAAATAGAAGAAATGTCCGGCGAGGTAGACTATATGGAGGTTCCGTACCATGTATTGTCGGGAGACGCCGCATTTCTTGACGCGACCCTGCATGTGGAGATTCCCGACGGTTCTGTGGGCTTCATTTACATAAATGGGAAATTAACGTCATTTGCAAACCGGAAAGAGTATACGTTCTGGAATGTATTTGACAAGTATGAGATAAAGCTTGTGTCCATGGAGGAGACTGAGATTGGAGGAGATGTTTCAAAGCAGATGCTTTCGATTGTCCCGAAGAATCTTTATACAGAGATGTCTGTGGGAGAAGGGGAGACGGGGCTTGTGTATTATAATAACGTACTTCAAAAGTCGGTTGGCAGGGGAGTGTACCGTTTCTGGAATTATTCCCGCAGCGTGACATACCGCGTATTCGACATGCGGCAGCAGGAGTTGGATATTGTGGGGCAGGAGATACTTACCAGAGACAAGATTGGTATCCGGATGAATGTATCCTGTATGTACAAGATTCGGGATGCCGTGGAGTTTGCCGAGACGGTTTCAGAGCTTAAGAGACCCCTTTACTCGGCGGTACAGTTGGTGATTCGTGAGATTGTGGGGAATTATAAGCTGGATGAGATATTGGAGGCAAAAGAGCAGATTTCTAAGGAAATCTATACAGTGTTAAAGGCGCGGGAGACAATGTTTTGTGTGAATTTTATGACTACGGGAATCAAGGATATTATACTGCCAGGGGAGATACGGCAGATTATGAATTCTGTCCTTGTGGCGGAGAAGTCTGCTCAGGCAAACGTTATCTCTCGGAGGGAGGAGGTTGCCTCTACCCGTTCGCTGCTTAACACGGCGAAGCTGATGGATGAGAACAAGACTCTGTATAAGTTAAAAGAGCTTGAGTATCTGGAGAGAATCTGCGAGAAGGTGGGGGAGATATCTGTGAATGGAAATATGGGAATTGTGGAACAGTTGGGGAGGATGATTGGGGCGACGGCTTGATTTTGGGGTTGATGGAAGCTTCCATGTGGCTTGCGGCAGGGTGACAGCCGTGATAGAATATAGGTAAGTTTATGGCTTTGGAGAGGGGTGTATCCTGTGGGAAATTATGTGAATGCCGGCAATGCGGGATTTGCCGCTGCGCTTAAGGGTACTTATGTAGATAAAACGGAATTGATTTCATTTATCAACAGTACGTTGGGAACGAAACGAAAGCTCACTTGTGTCAGCAGGCCGCGTCGTTTTGGAAAATCTTATGCGGCTCAGATGTTATGTGCCTATTATGATAAAAGCTGCGATTCCGGCAGATTGTTTGCCGATTTGAAGATTGCCCAAAAAAGTTCCTATAAAGAACATTTGAATCAGCATAACGTGATTTACCTGGATATCACATGGTTTATTTCTATTGCAGATAATATTAAAGATACGGTGTCAAATCTGCAGGTTAAAGTGGTGGAGGAATTACGAGAGCTTTATCCGGATGTAAAACAGGAACAGACCCTTCCCGAAACGCTTGCTAAGATTAACGAGGTAACAGGGAAGCGTTTTATTATCATCATTGATGAATGGGATGCGTTGTTCCGCGAGGCCAGGAATGACCATGTATTACAAGAGCAGTATATCCAGCTTTTGCGCAGTCTGTTCAAAAGCAGCGGTCAGACGGACAAGATGATAGAAGCAGCCTATATGACAGGTATCCTGCCGATTAAAAAATATGGAACGCAGTCGGCAATGACGGATTTTGAAGAATATACTATGCTTGCGCCGGAACCTTTAGAGAAATATATGGGATTTACGGAAAATGAAGTCCGAAAATTGTGTGAAGGATCAAAGATAGGTTTTTCGGCTATTCGTGAATGGTATGATGGTTATATCCTGGGAGAAAATACGCATATTTACAGCCCCAAGTCGGTCATGGATGCTTTGGTAAGGAACAGGATAGGGAATTACTGGACTCAGTCCGAGACATATGAATCGTTGAAAATATATATTGATTTGGACGAGGACGGTTTGAAAGAGGCGATTGTCCAGATGCTTGGGGGAGAGCGCATCAAGATTGATACGGGAACTTTTCAGAATGATATGACTACGATTAAAAGGAAGGATGATGTTCTTACCCTGTTGGTGCATTTAGGTTATCTTGCGTATGATGCTGATGAAAAAAGTGTTTTTATTCCCAATGAGGAAGTCAGGCAGGAGTTTATTCGTGCCGTAACGGCGGGCAGGCACCAGGAGATTGCGAAGTTGATTAGGAATTCTGACTTTCTTCTGGAACAGACGTTAGGCATGGACGAGGAGGCGGTTGCCGCTGCTCTCGAAGAAGTACACAGCGCAGGGACGGCGCCGCTTTTTTATAATAATGAGCAGGCGTTGAGGAGTACCATACGTTTTGCGTATATTAGTTGTATGGATGAATTTATGAAGGTGGAGGAACTGGCATCGGGTATTGGGTATGCTGATGTGGTTTATATACCAAAAAAAGGTTCTTCTATGCCGGTTCTTCTGATTGAATTGAAATGGAATAAGACGGAAGACGGGGCGATTAATCAGATTAAAAAGAATCGTTATCCTCAGATTTTCCAGGATTATGGCGGGGATGTGCTTTTGGTCGGGGTTTGTTATGATGTAAAGAATAAAAAGCATAGTTGCAGGATAGAAAAATTGGACAGAAAGGTTTTGGAACTTTAGTCAGCTTAAATATCGGCAAAGGTAATTATAATCTGCCTTTGCCGATATAGTCTGAGAATTATTTATACCTTGTTGGACGAAGTCCACCTACCCGAAGGGTATGCATTACGGTGTGCCCTTGGGTATGCCTTGCTGGACGAAGTCCACCTACCCGAAGGGTATGCATTACGGTGTGCCCTTGGGTATACCTTGCTGGACGAAGTCCACCTACCCGAAGGGTATGCATTACGGTGTGCCCTTGGGTATACTTCAAATTTGCGCCTTCTTCTATCATCCACTGTTCATGATATTCAAAAGCTGTTTTCACGGATTACCTCCTCAATATTTTTATAAGGCACCTGCCGGAACATATTCTTGATTTCGTCCGTACAGTCAAGCGCAATCGCAAGCTTTGTCAATGATAATAATGAGATATTCCCCGTAGCTTCAAAGCGTTTTACAGAGCCAAAACTGACGCCACTCATCTTGCTTAATTTTTCCTGTGAAATGGAACGCCGCTTTCGGATCTTCCGCACTCGGTTAGCCAGTTGCTGATTAATTTCGTCCGCGGTTTCCCATAAATACTCTCTCTGCATAAATACTGCTCTCCTTAATAAATAGATAAAATATTATCCAAAATAGCCTAAAAAATATAGAAATAGATAAAATATTATCTATTTCTATTCTACAACTTTTTCGTATATATGTCTACTGGAATTATTTCGCTTTCAGCGATGAATACATCGCAACGCTCAAGATGACAGCCCCTCCTACCAGTTCCCGTATGGTTGGAATTTCCCCAAGGAAAAGCAGCGCATAGACAATCCCATAGACAGTTTCCATTCCTGATACGATTCCTGCGGTCTGAGCCTTCACGCTTTTCTGTGCGGTCACATACAGGGAATGTGCAAAGGCTGTACAGATGAACCCGACAAAGGCAACTCCGGCAATATCCTGCGCCCTCCATGTCGTCTCCACCAGAAACAGCGCCGGAAGAAGTACCACGGCGGCAGAACCCTGTTCATAAAGGCAGATGGTTCGGGCGGCATATCGGGCTGAAAAGTAACGGTTTGCCAGCGTCAGAATCGCATAGGTAAGGCTGCAAATCATACCCCAGATAATACCGATTGTAGTATTATTTGCCATAGAGAATTCCGGTATGGTAATCAACACTCCAATAAACAGAATGATTGCGCTGAAAATGCTCTGCCGGCGTATTTTTTCATGGAATATCATTGGCTCCAGGAATGTCAGGAACAGGGGGAACGTGGAGAAGGTAATCGTCCCGATTGCTACCGTTGACACCTGGATAGACTGGAAAAATGTGGTCCAGTGGGCAGCCATGACTGCGCCTGTGAGGATAATCAGAAATACATCTCTTTTTGAGTCAAGCCTCAGCCTGTCCCTTTTTACGAGCGCGATTATGAGCAGAAGCGCGGAAGAACAGATGACCCGACCCAGAGCGACCATGACGGCGGATACTTCTACAAACTGTGCGACAACGCCTGCCAATCCGAAAAGCATGACGGCGATATGTAAGTATAAGATATTTTTGTTAAAATGCGTTTGTGTGTCCATTGTTCTGGTTTTCTCCTTTTATGTGTGTTCGACAAGTATATTATAGAGAAAGAGAGAGAAAAGTCAATATTTTTAGCTATATAATCACCCAGAGAAAAGTTAAGAAAACGCGCAAAACTGCAAAATAAAAGCGGTGGTATTTTCCCCAACTACATTTTATACTTGTCTTACAACAAAAAAGGAGGGAGAACCACATGAGCTTAGGAAACAGTTTATTTCATGCGCGGAAAAAATGCGGACTTTCACAGGAGGAAGTGGCAGAGAGGTTAGGCGTGAGCCGTCAGACCGTTTCTAAATGGGAGACAGACGAGACGCTTCCTGACATACGCCAGTCCAAAAAGATGGCGGTATTGTACAACCTGTCTCTGGACGAATTGATCGATTTTGATATTGACGTAAGGGAGATACAGCAGGCAATCGAACGGACGAGTGAGGAAGTGGAGGAGAAAATCGACTGGACCAGCGCGTGGGGAAAGAAGTATCCCATCCTGCTTAGCTACCAGAAGGAGGTCAATACCCCCAACTATGAGGTACGTTTGGGCGCAATGATAGACGAATTAAAAGCAGAGTACGGGTATTCGGAAATGGATGCGTTTCTGGTATTAAAAGATATTCTGGCGAAGGTGTGGAAGGAAAGGAAAAAATAGAATGGGACCGCGTTAATTTGGCGGTCCCAGATAATGCTTTGAACGATAGTCTCTGGGAGACATTCCGTATACATTTTTAAAAGCCCTTGAGAAATGCAGTTGGTTTGGATAGCCGACTGCATTTCCTATATCTTTGATTGATAACTTTGTTGCGGTCAGAAGCTGAACAGCCTTTTTCATTCTGAAGTTAATCAAAAATTCCTGTGGGCTGACGCCCAGGCTCTCACGAAAAATTTTTCCAAGATAATTCCTGTGAATTTGACAGGAATTTGCAATATCTGCAACAGAAATGTCTGTGTGAAAATGTTGGTCAATGTAAGTCATTGCCCACTCCAGATAATAACTGCTCATTCCTTCTGTCTTAGGCGTTGTTTTTGAAGCAGATGAGCGCATCAGACAGTCTAAAAACATGTAAAGATAAGACATGAGATGAAAAGGCGTCTCGTCCTGGTGATGGCAGATGTAGAGCATACTGTCCTTCAATTTGGATGACAGGAGTTTGTCATCAGAGCGATAGACGGGATTGTCTGCCGAAAGGCCGGCAACCAGCATTGCCTCTTTTGCGTGCAGGCCGTCGAATTCAATCCAGGTATACTCCCAGGGGTGGTCTTCCGTGGAAGTGTAAGTTGTTATCTGCTCCGGAACAATCAGAAATCCCTGCCCGCTTCGGATATGGTAGGTATGATCCACGCCGTTTGAATCCGTTGCCTGAAGCTTTCCGGCGCCGGATATGACATAGTGAAACAGATAGTGGGAACGGACATGAGGACCGAAAGAGGATAAAGGATCATTCTGCGCATATCCGAACTGATACATACATAAGTCTATAAAATTCTGATTATGAAACACATGAAAAATATCATTCATAACAAAATGCCTCCTTCTACTATCATCTAAACACAAAATATACCAAAATGCAAATAGAAATATTAAAAATGAATACAAATGTGTCATTGGGCTATATATCTGGATTACACAAGCTATTCAATTACTGTGCAAATATGGATATAATGTATATAATCCAAGGGATTGGCGTAAACAGAATGAATCCGGCCGGTTTATTCGTAATGTGTAATTTTGGTATATTTTACGTCTGTATATTTTTAGAAGGAAGGCAAATGAAGGATATTTATTACGCCTTCCGGTGTATTGCCGACAGAACGTCGGTAAGGAGACAAGATACGAAAAATACGAATAAGCGGGAGGAAAGAACATGAACAAATGGGTTAAAAAAGGGATGGCTGTCACGCTTACGGGTGCTATGGTTTTCGGGATTGCGGCGTGCGGCTCAAAAGGAAGCGGCGGTTCTTCAGACGGGCATCTGGTGTTCCAAATCTGGGACCAGGGACAGAAAGCAGGCATGGAGGCAATGGCAGAAGCCTACGCCAAAGAGCATGAAGGCGTTACAATCGAGGTGCAGGCAGTTGGTTGGGACGAATACTGGACAAAGCTTGAGGCGTCGGCAACCAGTAATTCCATGCCGGACATTTTCTGGATGCATTCCAATCAGATTTACAAATATGCGGACAACGAAATCCTTGCAGACTGTTCAGATATTGTAGATGCCGCCAATTACTCGGAGGTGTCCGTGGCAAATGCGACAGGCAGCGACGGAAAGATTTACGGAGTCCCAAAGGATAAGGATATCGTAGGACTTCTCTATAACAAAGAATTATTTGACAAGGCAGAGGTGGCATATCCGGACGACACTTGGACCTGGGATGACCTGGAAAGCGCGTCTGCGCAGATTTACGATAAAACCGGAAAATACGGCTACATGGCATATTCCCACGACCAGATTGGATACTGGAATTTCGTTTACCAGAACGGCGGGCAGATATTAAATGACGACGGCACGAAGGCAGAATACACAGAGGCCGCCACGGCAGACGCAATCAAATATTATGTAGACCTTCAGAAAAATGACTGGTGCCCCACACAAGAGCAGTTTGCCAACACAGGGGCGGCAGAAATGTTCTTCTCAGGAGAAGGCGCAATGTATTATGCAGGAAACTGGGATTTGATTAACCTGTGTACGACCTACGGGGATATGAACGGGAAATGGGATGTTGCCATGCTTCCTAAATGTCCCAATCCGGCAGAGGGTGAGGGCCGTGCATCCATTTCTAACAGCGTTTCCTATGCTACGGCGGCAAAGGGAAAGAACAAAGAGCTTGCCATGGATTTTCTTAAATTCTTAGGCTCTGAGGAGGCTCAAAAGATACAGGGCGAGTCCGGCGCGGCAATTCCGGCGTACAACGGCCTTGAGGATGCGTGGGTACAGAGCTTTGCGGATAAGGGCTACGAGCTTACCCTTGAGAATCTGATTGGAGAGTTCGATTACAGTGTGAAATACGTAAACAATCCGTCCAGACCTTCCTGGGAGCCTAAGGTAGAGCAGACTATGCTTGACATCTACGCGGGGAGTGTGACGGTAGACGAGGGAATTGAGAAAATGCAGTCAATCGTGACAGAGGCAATCGAGGAATAGTGAATATAGTGATAGATGGGGGAATTCTTGATGAACAGAAAGAAAAAAGGATTTGACCAGGATAATAAATGGGGCTATCTCATGGTGGCCCCCACCATTATCGGTCTTCTTGTTCTAAATGTGTATCCGCTTATAGATACCATAATATTAAGTTTTTCGTCTGCCCAGGTATTTGGCGGGCGTGAGTTTGTAGGGCTTGCGAATTACACAAAAATGTTCGGAGACGCCGAGTTCTGGCGCGCTACATGGAATACGGTGCTGTTCTGTATTTTGACGGTTCCGGTGGGGGTGCTGCTGGCGCTGGTAATTGCAATCCTGTTAAATGCCAAGATTAAGGGGAAGGTGGTATTCCGCGCAATCTTCTTCCTTCCCATGGTTGTGGCGCCTGCGGCGGTTGCTATGGTATGGAAATGGATGTTTAACTCCGAGTACGGGATTATCAATACTGTGTTTCATACCAACATTGACTGGATTACAAACCCGAACGTGGTAATCGTTACCGTGGCGATTGTAGCAATCTGGAGTGCTCTTGGCTATGACGCGGTGCTGCTTTTGTCCGGCATCCAGAACATTTCTAAGAGCTATTATGAGGCGGCAAGCCTTGACGGATGTACGAAATTACAGCAGTTCCGCTATATTACCCTGCCCATGGTGTCGCCAACCTTGTTTGTGGTGCTGATTATGCGGCTGATGGCATCCCTTAAGGTGTATGACCTGCTATATATGATGGTAGGGGAAGGCAATCCGGCGCTGAGTAAGGCGCAGTCACTCATTTACCTGTTCTACCGTGAGTCCTTCATATCCGGTAACCGAGGATATGCGTCGGCAATCGTAATCTGGACCGTACTTTTGATTGGTATTATTACGGCGGTTCAGTTCGTGGGACAGAAGAAATGGGTTAATTACGAAGTTTAGGGAGGTGGTATCACATGAGACAGAAGAAAAATGCGACAACATTGCTTACATATATTGCGTTGATGATTGGTTTGGTTATCATGATTTTCCCCTTTGTGTGGATGCTTCTTACCTCTTTTAAGACAAATGCGGAGGTTATGCAGATACCGCCCACAATCCTGCCGGCAAACTGGGATTTCAGCTCATTTTCTAAGGTGGTAGATTTGCTTCCCTTCGGGAATCTCTACCTGAATACAGCGTTAATGATTTTCCTGCGGGTGGTCTGTGCGGTTGTGTTCTGCTCGATGGCAGGATATGCATTTGCGAAATTGAATTTTAAAGGGAAGAACATACTGTTTACGCTGATTATTGTACAACAGATGATACCTGGACAGATTTTCATTATTCCCCAGTATCAGATGATTGCCAAGCTTGGAATGACGGATACCATATTCTCACTGGTATTTCCAGGGGTTGTCAGTGCGTTTGGGACATTCTTTTTAAGGCAGGCATATATGGGGATTCCGGACGAGGTGGCGGAGGCGGCGTATCTGGACGGATGTACCAGATGGCAGACCTTTACGAAGATTATGTTTCCGCTTACAAAGTCCTCGGTTGCGGCGCTCTCGGTCTTTACAGCGGTATTTGCCTATACGGACTTGATGTGGCCGTTGGTTGCGAATACGAATATTAATTCTACGACGCTGTCGGCAGGGCTTTCCAGCCTGAACGGACAGTTCAGCACAAATTATCCTGTGCTGATGGCAGGCTCGCTTCTGGCTATGCTGCCGATGGTAGTGCTGTATCTGTGTTTCCAGAAGCACTTCATCGAGGGCGTGGCTATGACGGGAGGAAAATAGGCAGACATTTTCTAATTTATTGCACACCTTTTTTGGCAGGGTATTCCTTTGTAGTTGGGGGAATATCCTGTCTGTTTTTGATTCTTGTTTACGACGCAAAAAAGGAATATAATGATATATATTGTGATGATAATAAATAAAGGGTAGTATGGTGGAGTGTATGATAGAAAAAAGGTATGAAGCAGCGATAGAAACGGCACGGGATATAGAGATGATCGAGAATGTGATGATTCAGACTGTAACTACGCAAATGGCGTTTAGTTCTATGATGGATGGGTTGGAAAAGGGAGATTATATTATACCGGGTTTTCAGAGAATGTACCGGTGGAAAGAGACGCAGGTTGAAGAACTGGCGGTTTCACTGGTTCGAGGGATGCCCATACCGCCAATCTATTGTTATAGAAACAGAGAACAGCAGATAGTTATTTTGGATGGACAGCAAAGGATATTCAGCCTGTATTTGTATTTTAAAGGCAAATATTTGAGAAGGACAAAAAATGCTTTTGTAGATTTTCGCAAAACAACGTGTGCCGAAAGTGGATTATGGGAATGCCTTGAAAAGAGTGGATTAAAAGATAAAACATATTATATGCGGTATAAAGAAAGCAATGGGGAAGAACAGTGCATTGATATTACTTATAATCATTTGAGCGACCGTCTGAAACGAAAAATAGATTTCGCGCCTTTAACAATCGTTATAATCAACGTTGACAGTGAAGAATATAAGGAAAAAACATTGCATAAAATTTTTGCGAATTTAAACATAGGCGGGCCACCACTGTCGAGCCAAGAGCTTAGGAATGGAATATATAACTGTAAGTTCTATGAGATGTTGTATGATTTGAATGACCATAATAAGAAATGGCGGGTTTTATATAGCGGGAATCCGAATGCAGATGTAAATAAAGAAAGTAAGGATGTAGAACTGCTTTTAAGAATGTGTGCATTTAAGTATTATGTAAAGGGAAAAGGGGAAAAATTTGTATTGACGGGATATAAAGGGAAGATTTCGGTTTTGTTAGACGATTTTTCTGAAAGAGCGAGAAAGTTTGATGAAAATCAGATTAAGATATACAGAGAAGCGTTATTATCCTTTTTTGAAGCGCTAGAAGGGGTAAGCGGGAAAAATAAGGGTTTAGCTTTAGTTAGTTTATTTGTTGTATGGGATAGAATGGAAAATAAACCGTATATCACAAAACAAAAGTGTAAGGATATTGTTGAGGGTGATGGATACCGGAGTACGCTCATAAGCGGTACGTCCGGACGAAGTGAAATTGAAAAGCGGTTGAGGAGTGTGTATGAGCAATTATCAAGGTATGATTCATAGAATTACAGATACAATCTGCGGGCAATTGGCGGAAAGGCATAATTATATTTTAGTGGGTGATAATTCGTCGGGAAAGTCAGAGGTTTTGCTCAAGGTAGTCGAGCATGAGATAGACCAGGCTGTTTATTTCATTGATTCGGTAAATAGGACATTTGACGCAAATAAAGTTGAATTGGTGAGTAAGGCGTATAAAAGTATTAATTTTGATTCTAAAGATGTAGTAGATTATAGAATCAATCCATTTAATTTTAATTTGCAGGATACATTTCATGCTGCAACGTGTATTGAGCAGCTATTTGACAAGTATAGCGGTGAACTTCGCGGCATGTGTAAATCCTTTTTACAAAAAGATATCCGGATTGACAGAGAAAATCTGGAGGCTGGACTGGCGGAAAATAAAGTCAGGGTGGACGGAAATGAAGTACAGTTATCCAGTGGATATCAGGCGGTACTGCGTCTTTTCAGTGAAGTGCTGTTTTTTAGAGATGCTATGCAGTTAAGGGGATGGAGTAATGGGGTTGTGGTAATTGACGAAATAGATGAATATCTCTCTCCAAAATATAGCGCTGAGATTTTAAACTTTTTGCAGGAACAGTTTCCGGTAATGAGCTTTTTAGTGACGACGCATTCTTTAGACGTGGTAAGATGTACACAAAATGCGAATCTGCTTATTTTACATGAGTTATCATATGAAATATATACGAGTCAGGAATTAAAAAGTACCGTATCAGCAGAAGATATTTTTGTGAGGTTGTTTTTTAGTGGAGATATCATCCATAGGTCTGATGATGACTTCGTTGACGAAAGATTACGAGTCTTGTTGAATTTAAAGATTGCAGGTGTGTGGGATGAAAAGGCGGAGAATGAACTTAAGTGGATTCAATGCAGAAAGCTTCAGCCGCATCAGAAGATGATATGTAAGCAGATTGAGGAGTGGTAGCGAAGGATGGAGGATTTTTTTGTTGTCGATATTCCTGTATTTGTGCCAGTTTATGATGAAAATAAAAAATATGGCTGGAGTAAATATAAGGATAACTTGTGGGATTTATTAAAAGTGACAACAGGCGGATATTGTATGTATTGCTATGATTCTGTCTGGATTAATGGACAGAGGCGTGGACAGATTGAACATGGCATAGAAAAATTTAATTCTGATTATTTAGTGGATTGTGTTCCAAATCTGGGAATTGCATGTGAGAATTGTAATGGTATCTATAAACGAAAGGGTGAGAAAAAACGAAAATTGTCATTGAATGCTGTGGAGGATTTTGAAGCGGCTGTCTGTGAAAAGTATGACTGTAAGGAACCTTGTGAGAGATATAAAAAGCTGCGTTATGAGTATATAAAGATGGGAAAGGTCATGCTACAGCCGTTTGAAGCCCAAAAGCAAGAGGATGGAAATGTTTTAAGGTTACAATATGATTTGCTTAAGTGTAAATATGTACCGGATCAATACTCTGGAAAATATGATGAAGAAGAACTTGATATTATAAGAGGACATATTAAACTGTTTGGACTTAACAGTCCGGAAAGAAAGAATTATGAAGTCGGCAGATTTTGTAAAAATGTCATTGATAACCATTCTCTGATGTTGGGAGTGGAATATAATAATCTGATTGTAGATTTGTTTCGGAAAAAGTTATTGTGTTTAAGTATAGAAGATGCAGTAAAAATATGTAGAGTCGTTTATGGAAATGCGTGGATTAAATTAGCTACATAATTGGCATTGTTTGTACAAATATTTTATATTGAGTTATCGTGCCATAGATTCCCGTCGATATATTAAATATACGTACAAAAAGGTAGAAGGTAATTTGAAGATGCCTTCCGAAAGGAGGTCGTAACTATGAGTCAATGCACCTGTTCCTACTCTACGGGCTGTCAGCCGATAACTTCCTGGATGGGTAAGATTAATACCGCGCAGATGGAGCAGATTAAGAAGAATTTTGCATCTGTGAAACCGATGAATGATAAACCTTTTGCACTTCCGGAAGGCACCCCTGCGGCGCCGGTAAAGCCGTCTCCTGTGGTGATAGAATTAGGAAATGTGACACCATTTCATACAGGGTATGCCAGAATTGACAATGCGATTACAGATGCTTTAAGAGGCAAGAGCCAGGAATTGAAAGACAGTGTCTATGATATTATCAGGAGTGATTTTCTGCCGAATAATGTCCATGGCGTTGAGGAGGCAGACCGCCTGGCACGAATTAGTCTGGGAGTTGAGAAAGCAGAATATCTTGCTAACCAGTTCATAGATGAAGCTTCGAGAGGCTCATTTATGGAGGCAATGAAATCTATCGCCAGAATTGGCATGGAGGGTAAGCGGGTTGGTTCCTGTAAGATGGAATACCAGGTAAAGCATGCAATCGGTCTGGATGGGGCTGGTTATGTGCATGAGGACAGCAGGGGGGAGATTCGTTATGCGATGGAAAAGTATTCTCCTGAGACTTATGCCGAGTACCGGAAGCTGCTTAATTCCTCCGGTGAGGACACGATGGAGTCAGCCATGTTTTCCCTTCGGTGGGGGCTTAAGAATTTTGAACTGGTTGCCGCCGGCAGACCAGGGTATCAGAAGTATCAGGATGAGCAGTATGAGAAATTGTATCAGGTAAAGCTAGACCGTACATTTTCCGGTTCAGATACCAGCAGTAAGGAGAAGCTTCTGGCGTCGATTAAGGAGAAGCTTGAGGCTAACAGGAATCTTCAGCTTGACCTTTTTATGAATCAGATTGAACAGATGGCAAAGGCGCCTGGCGGGTATCTGGTCAGTAGAAGGATGGTTCTGTCGGGGCGCGCCTGATAGAATGAATAATATAGGAAATAAAAGGCAGTAATTGAAATCCCCCTCTTTCTTGACAAGAAGGAGGGGGATTGTTAGACTAATATTATAAAATATGTTTCGGCAGACGTAATCGCAGTAGGAAGAAGCAAGAAGGATAGCAGAGTGTTATATGGCGGAAGAAGGCAGAGTTTCTAAAAAAAATAAAATAAAATTGCTTATAAGTGCAGTTCTCTGGAGTATTGCCCTGCTTTTAAGTATAGCGGCCAGATTTTTAAATGGATTTGCTCAATGGTACAGTACGCATATCTACCCTCTGTGGGTGGGAAGCGTGGGGCGTCTGATGGGGTATTTCCCATTTTCCATGTCGGAAATGCTATTGTATCTTCTGCTTATAGGAACTATCGTATGGATTGTCGGAAGGGTAATCGGAAAAATCGCAGGAGGCGGTCTGTACAGCAGATTTATGAATCTGTTTCTGCTGGCGGGAGGCTTGTGTTTTCTCTATGTGGTAAATTGCGGTATTAATTATCATCGGCAGTCGTTTTCGGACAGCTCAGGAATCAGGATAGCAGAATATTCCTCAGAAGAATTGGAGGATGTGTGTATCTGGCTTACCAGTGAGATATCCGGCTTAAGCGGCAGAGTTGAACGGGATGAGGATGGAGGAATGGTTCTGGAATTTCCGACAGAGGAGTATGCGGTGAAGGCGATGAAGAAGCTGGCGTCGGAGTATCCAGAGCTTACAGGATATTTCCCCAGGCCGAAAGAGCTGGTGAATTCCTGTATTCTTTCGGTTCAGAATTTAACAGGTGTCTATTCTCCGTTTACGATTGAGGCAAATTTTAACGGAGATGTCCAGGATTATGTGATTCCCTTCACAGCCTGCCATGAATTATCCCACCTGCGGGGATTTATGCAAGAGCAGGAGGCGAATTTTATCGCATTTCTGGCGTGCAGCAGGTCGGGGGAGGAGGAATTTGCGTACAGCGGTTATCTGTCAGGGTGGATACAGTGCATGAATGTGCTGTATAAGACGGACTACGATGTATGGAGGGAGGTGCGGAGCCTTTTGCCGCCGGAGGTGGAGGCTGACCTTAGGCTTAACCGAGAGTTTTGGGCCAAATACGACGGTGCAATCGCGGAGGTTTCCAATAAGGTCAATGATACATATTTGAAGGCTAATGGACAGAAGGAGGGGGTCAAGAGCTATAACCGTATGGTGGATTTGATTGTTTCTTATTATAAGTATACCAAGGGCACACCGTAATGCATGCCCTTCGGGCGGGTGGACTCCGTCCAATAAAGTATACCAAGGGCACACCGTAATGCATGCCCTTCGGGCGGGTGGACTCCGTCCAATAAAGTGAACAGGTAGAAGGAGGAAAAAAATGAGTAATGAAGTATTAGTAAAAGAGAGGTCATGTATTGACTGCGCCGTGAAGAACTGCGATAAGATGGATAAGTCTTATCCGGAGTTTTGCCTGACTACGAATATGAATCAGGAGGTGTACCGTGAGGCAATGGCGTGTTATGAGGAGGAGGAAAACCATAAGACGATGGTTGCCGCGGCAAAGGTGGAGTATGAGCATTATTGCCAGTATACGAGAGTGGAGGAGATTATGGCATTTGCCCGTGAGATTGGGGCGAAGAAGATTGGAATCGCAACCTGTGTCGGACTTTTAAAGGAGAGCCGCACGCTTGCGTCCATTTTGAGGGCGCATGGGTTTGAGGTGTTTGGGATTGCGTGTAAGGCAGGCGCGACGCCAAAGAGTTCTGTCGGGATTCCGGAGGAATGTAACGGAATCGGGCTTAATATGTGTAATCCAATCTTGCAGGCAAAGATGCTGAACCATGCAAAGACAGACCTTAACGTGGTAGTCGGATTATGTGTAGGGCATGACAGCCTGTTCTATAAGTATTCAGAGGCGTTGACGACAACGGCTGTGACGAAGGATCGGGTACTTGGGCATAATCCGGCGGCAGCGTTGTATACGGCGGATTCATATTATAAGAAGCTTATGGAGTAAGATTGAAAAAAGCTACCACACAAAGCAAAGATATTCTATGCGTAATGCGGTAGCCTTTTTTATAGATTATTGTAGCTTGATTCCCGACAACGCGTCGGCAAACGCTGTATTAACGGCTTCTTGTTTCTGGTTTTTCATATATTTCTGTACATCCTTCTTGGTGACTCCTGCCCCTTCTTTTTCCCTTCGTGCCTTGAAGGCCGAGAGCTTTTCCTTGTAACCGCAGGCGCAGACAAAGGTTTCAGAGTCCCCCTTCTTGATTAACTCCATCTTCTTATGGCAATTCGGGCAGCGGGCATTGCTCAGACGAGCGACGGTTTCTCGGTATCCACATTCCCGATCCTGGCATACCAGAAGGCGCGCGTTCTTCCCATTGACAGACAGCATCCGCTTGCCGCAGCGGGGACATTTCGTGTTGGTCAGGTTATCGTGCCGGAATGAGCCTTCTGCTGAACGAATCTCGTCGATTAATGCATTGGTATATCCTTGAATCTCTTTAAGAAATGCCGCCTCCTTATGCTTGCCTTTGGCGATATCGGCAAGCTGCATCTCCCATTTTGCAGTAAGCTCTGGTTTTTTCAAATCTTCGGGAACTAACGTAAGAAGCTGTTTCCCTTTTGAGGTAATGAGAAGCTCATTTCCCTTCTTCTCAATGAGAAATGAATGAAATAGCTTCTCAATGATATCGGCCCGTGTAGCAACCGTTCCCAAGCCGCCTGTATCTCCAAGTGTCTTTCTTGCTTTCGCGTCGTCGGATTCCATATACCGCACAGGATTCTCCATGGCGGTCAGCAGGGTTGCCTCGGTAAATCTTGCCGGAGGCTTCGTTTTGCCGGTCTGGACGGAACTGTTGGAAATCGGCAAGACTTCGCCTTTTTTCAGGGGCGGGAGGGATTGGTCTGCCGTCTGAAATGAGGTTTCCTCCTCATTCTCGTTGTCCTCAAAATGCTCTGCCTCGTAAACTGCCTTAAAGCCAGGGGCGAGAACCCGTTTTCCTCTTGCAATGAAGCATTGACCGGAGGCAGTTCCTTTCAGTGTAGTCTGCTCATATTCAAATGCAGGATAGAGGACGCTGATGAAACGTCGCACCACCAGGTCGTAGATTTTGCGTTCTTCGTTGCTGAGATGCTCAAGAAGGACAGACTCCTCGGTTGGAATAATTGCGTGATGGTCGCTGACCTTCTTATCGTCTACAAATGATTTGCTCGCCTTGATTGGCATTTTCAAAAGCTGTGGAATGAATTTCTTATACGGTCCAGTGTTGCAGGCTTTCAGACGTTCCTTTATGGTTGGGACAATGTCTGTGCCGATATAGCGGGAATCTGTCCGTGGGTAGGTGAGTACCTTGTGGTTTTCATACAGACGCTGCATGATATTCAGGGTTTCCTTGGCGGAGAACCCGAAACGCCGGTTTGCGTCCCTCTGTAATTCTGTCAGGTCATAAAGTCCAGGGGCGTAGGTCTTTTTCGCTGTTTTTTGTACGTCTGTGACTGTAAGCGACTGCCCTTTAAGGCTTGTGTGCAGTTCTGTAATAAAGGGCTTCTGAAACGAACGGGTATTTCCGTTTTTCTCATGCAGCCATGTCCATTTTACATTTCCGGCAGTACAGGTAAGGCCATAATATTCCTGTGGGCGAAAGGCTCGGATTTCGTCTTCACGCCTTGCGATAATGGCAAGGGTAGGAGTCTGGACGCGTCCACAGGAGAGCTGAGCATTGTATTTGCAGGTCAGGGCGCGGGTAGCGTTGATTCCCACCAGCCAGTCTGCTTCTGCGCGGCTTCTTGCAGCGCGGTATAAGTCAAGGTATTCCCGCCCGTCCTTTAGATGGGAGAAGCCTTCTTTGATTGCCTTGTCAGTGACAGAAGAAATCCAGAGTCTTTTCACAGGCTTCTGGCAGTTGGACTTTTCCAAAATCCAGCGGGCAACCAGCTCACCCTCCCTTCCGGCGTCTGTGGCAATGATGATATCGCTGATATCCTTGCGGAACAGTTGGGACTTGACGTTGTGGTATTGCTTTGCCGTCTGTTTGATTACAATAAGCTCCCATTTCTTGGGAACCATAGGCAGGTAGGACATATTCCATTCTTTAAATTTTTTGTCATATTCTTCAGGGTCAGCCAAAGTAACAAGATGGCCCAGAGCCCATGTGACCACGTATTGGTTTCCCTCGATGGCGCCTGCAAGATTCTTGCGGCAGTTCAATACGCGGGCAATGTCACGGGCAACAGAGGGTTTTTCGGCTAATATTAATGATTTCATTTTTCTAAAACTCCTTACTATATGCTTTATCAAACATAGCGGATTTGGGTAGGTTTGTCAACAAGAAAAGAATTTTTATCCTATTATGAAACCAAAGTTTTAATCCGATATTATAAATATAGGCATGAGGTTATTTGGAAAAAGGAAAGAGGGATATCTATGAAAGTAACGAACAGCAGAGTTTATTCAGATTCCCAGATTGCACTCCTTAAGATGGATTCCCAGAAAGATGTTGAAAGTAATACGACAGCCGGCCAGACAGATGCGGCATCCATGATGAAGTATTTGAAGCAGACGTATAAGAATATTAATTTTAGCGTGATATCATTTGAGAACCATCAGCAGATTTCGCAGTATGGGGCGGGACAGACGGGAACAAACAACGTGGCGATTTCCGAGAAGCTGCTTGAGAAGATGAGCACTGACGAGAATCTCCGTCAGCATGTGGAGAATATCTTGAATCATCTGGATCAATACCAGAAGTCTGCCAATGTGGAAGCCTTGCTTAAGAACAAGGAATTAGTGGGCATGGGGCTTGTTATCGGCGAGGACGGTCAGGTATCCAAGTGGACGGCGATGAAGAAGAAGGACGAGAGCGCTCAGCCGACCTGGTGGCGCGAACAGAAATCTACTTCCTTTTATGCGAAGAAGAAAAGCCCGAAGGTCAATTCTTACAGCTATTCACATACCTCCAGTATGATGCGGCTGGCAAGCGCAAGGAACGTTACGTCTGTGAAGGGCTTGATTGCAGCGAAGTACGGAGAGATACAGAGGGTAAAGACACAGGTATCCGACCCGACAGAGGCGGCGAGGATTGTACGTAAGATTAAGTCTGTAATCCAGAGTGGCAATATCAAGATTGCAAGGCTTCACAAGGAGGAGAATCTTCAGCTTCGGCAGAAATCTGCAGAGAGAAAGATGAAGGAGAAGTTGGCGCTTCAGTTGGCGCAGGAGTTAAAGCGCAAGCAGAAGGCGAGAATGGGATTAGAGCAATGCCAGACATCGACAGCGCATTTGGATGATGTGATGCCGAATTCTGCCATGAGCGACGAGCAGTTTAAGCAGATGGCAGAGCAGTATGTGGATTCATTGTCGCCTACGGCTTTATCGGCGGAGGCTGCGGCATTAGTGGGAAGCGCAGCGTCGGGCGGCGTGAGCGTGGAAGTAATGTCAGCGCCGGTAACATCGGTGGAATTCATTGATTGTTCGGCGTAGAAGTGAAGACGTATGCAGACAAACCCCGTCTGATAAGCGTTAAACGTAAAATATACAAGATATGGCATTTCCTGAGAATTGGAAGAAGCCATATCTTGTCTTTTTTTGTTTTACGTCAATTACCGTTTTTTAAGAATCTCCTCCAATACTTGACGGGAGGCTGTTGCAGAAGCTTTCTGATTTTCGGCGGCAGCTTCTTTTAATTCTGTCCGGAGAATCGGGATTTCCTTAGGCGCGTCAATGGCAAGCTTAACCCAGTCGGTTCCGGCATCAACGACAGTCAGCGTGATATTGTGATTAATGGAGAGGGATTGTCCTTTCCGGCGTTGCAGAATAAGCATATTATTAATCCTCCTTATGAGCCATATCACCAAGCGCATGGCGGAAGGTGTATTCAGGCTGGTCCAGAATGACCTGTTTTGCCTTCCTGTTCAATGCGTTGACAACGAGTGGGGCTTTTAAGTTCACTGTGGATTCCGCGACAGAATCGCGGATTACACTGATTACATAATATGAAATATCTTCGGCGGAGTCTGCGCCCAATTCCTGCAAATCTTGTAATGACAGGGAAGGTGCGTAGTCAGGAAAAATACCGAAAGGATTCATCAGTATAAAAGAAAGAGTCTCGTCGTCCAGACATTGTAAGGAGATCATAGAATCATCCTCCTCCTGAAAAGGAATAGGGAGATACTTTGTATGGGATTCAAAGCCAATCAGACCATTGATAATGTGTATAGAGTCCGCTTCTTCATAAGAAACAGTTCCGAAATATTTAGCGTTTATATTCAACGTATGATACCTCCTGATAATTCAGAATACTAAGCTATCGTGTACCAAACAGCAGGAAGACTGGATACAGTGTGCTGTTTGATATTTATATGTGAAAAAGTAAGGGCTTAGTTAAGCCCTTACGTCTATTGGTTCATAATTAGGATCAGCGCTCGGCGGTACATAGAGAGGCCCACCAATATATTCGATAACAACATCAGGATGCTGTGTAATGGACATCTCAATATTGCCTGGGATAAATTCAAAATTGCCGTTTGCCACTTTCAGGTCAAAATTCAATTTATCCATCTCATAATTGATCGTTAAATCAGCAGCTTCATAGTCGATATCTACAGGGGCAGAAGGGGTGAATCCAAGCTGGAATTCTCCGGTAGCAGGAGCTGTTCTCTGCTGCATGATCTGTCCGATTACATCTTGACCAATATCTGCTTTTAACAGAAGCTTCCCTTCCTGTACAAGCTGTGCCGTTGCGCTGTAAGCGGCTTCTTTTCCAGCTTGTGCTGTCTGGGCAACGCTTCTGGCTGTGGTAGGCACAACAGAATTCCTTGCCTCAGAAGCATCCAGGTTCAGCTTCACAGGACGACTCTTGATCGATAGTCCGCCATCATTACGGCTGATCTCCAATTCCGCCTTAGATCTGGAATATTCCAGACGGGCATTATTGACTTTCAGCTCATATTGAATAGGAACCGTTGTAATTCTGATGAGTTGATTCATATAAGACTTCCTCCTTTCTCATTCCTATATTTTTTTATTATCTCATGAAATCGATAAACGACGGTGTCAATATGTTATTTCCAACCTTGAGTGACGCGTTGTAAGCATATTGTGCCCATGAGAAGTTCATAATCGCTTCTGCCATGTCAACATTAACAACGTTGTCAATCTGTGTGGCAAGACTGATCTCGTTAGTCTCTAATCTGTCCCTGGTAGTGGTTAGGAACTCGGTCTGCGTACCAAGAGTCGTTACAACCTCAAGGACATTGTTGCGTCCTTCATCAAATTTATCAACAAGCTCGCGATATCTTTCGTAGTCAAAATCCGGTTTTTCCAATTCATCTGCAATCTGACCCATCAGAAGAATCATATTTTTAGGATCTTCAATACCATCTGCATTGGCGTCAAATTTGCCGAAGCCTACCATATTAATACCTGGAAGACTGGTGTTAAAAGCACTGGATGAATCTATGGTAAAATCGTCATTAATATTCAAGCCAAAGCCTAAGTCTACGAAAACAGAATCCTCAGACAGTTTTTTCAAGCGTGCTTCAGAGTCAGCAGGATCATTGTTGACAAGATTCCCTTTCTCATCATAGAGAAAACCGGTTGTAACATCAACATTTCTGTAAAACAACGCCTGCTTACCGGTATTATCTTTACCAAGCTTAAAAGGCGCTTTCTGTCCGTCGCTTCCGGCGAATACGTATTTGCCTTCGTAGCTTGCATTCAGGCTCAACAATATACTTTCCTGGGAACCGCGCCAGGCATCGGCATAAGTCTCTCTCGTGTCAAGTGAGCCGTTGGTTCCGTTCAGCGCCTCAAGCCCGTACTGTTTGCTTAACTGCTTCGCAATCGTATTAATCTGCATTGCGGCGTCTTCCTGTGAATCCTGGAAGGACTGTACGTCCTTTACAAGACTCAGATAATCGTCATTTCTCGCGTATTTACGTTCCAGTACAGAAGCTCTCAGCGCGCTGGCAGGGTCTTCTGCCGTAGCGGTAAATTTCCGTCCCGTCATTACCTTGACTCTTGCACTGTCCAGATTCGTAAGGGAAGTCGCAAGATTAGATTTGTAATTTCTCAATATCTGATTCGTAGTAATTCTCATATTATACCTCCTGTTACCTTCCGACTACGCCGGTACCGTTAATCAATTTGTCAAGAGCTTCATCCAGTGTGGTTAAGAATCTGGCGGCAGCGCTGTAAGACTGATTATAATGCAGCAAATCCATACCTTCCTCATCTAACTGTACACCAGATACCGCGTCTCTGGAATTCGCCGTCTCATTAAGAACGGAAATCTGATTCGCCAACATGGTGTTGGCAGATTTATAGTCAATACCAAGAGTTGCCTCAATATTGGCAAAACAATCGTGGAAGCTGCCCTTATAGAAGGTAATGTCTTTTCCGGCTGAATTCTTGGCGGAAAATGAGATATCCTTTTCCAATAATTTGACCATGTTCAGGATATTCTCGTTGGCTGTGGAACCAGTCTCTTTGTCAATGGTAACATAATTATTGGAAGGACGTATTCCGTAAGTACCGTTCGCCCATCCGGTTGCAATCTTAATATTTGATGCCGTAAATTCCGCAGAACCGTCGCTGGTTTCAAAAAGCGGATAAGCATAGACTTTGGCATTACCATTAGTTCCATCAAGGAGAGCGCCCGTCTGTGGGTCTTTGGCATAGATTGGATTACCGTCTTTATCGAAAGATTCTACAACAGTACCATCTTCATTAAGAATATTGGTCGGCTTGCCTGCGGCATCCAATACAACATTCGCCTCGTTAAATTTCGTTGCAAGCGTATTTACCAGAGAATCCAGAACCTTCTCATAGTAACCAAGTCCCTTAAAATCCGTTCCGTCAAAATCTCCTGATTTATTCAGGAAATCAAGAGTTCCTTTCAAAGTACCGGAACCAAGGACTTCAGTAACGTCTGAGGTTGCGCCCTTTGCCTCAAAAAGCGTCAACTGTACAGGCTGATTCAATACGTCCGCATCAAACTGGGCATATAAGCTGTCAGAAATCAGAGAGTGCTTCACACCTTCTGTATCCGTAAAGTTCACGTTCAGGACTTCTACATACTGTCCTGGACCGACCTCCTGATTCTTATACTTAATAGAAATAGGAAGATAACTTCCAAGTTCATCCAATAATTGGTTCCGCTGATCCTGAAGCTCAAGAGCCGGATTGCCAAGAACCTGGCTGTTCTTGATGCTGGTATTCAGTTCGGAAATATTCTTGAGCATACTGTTCAAGTCTGCAATATCGGTAACTTCAAATCCCATCTGCATATCTTCCCGAACATCCTGGAGTTTGACAGAATTTTCACGGAACAGATTCAGAAGAATCTGCATATTGGAACGTACCATGGTATCATGCTCCTGATTACCGACCTGAGTGGAAAGAGTACTCAGTGAACTGGTAAGGGAAATGAAAGCGGCACGAACTCCCTCCATTGTAGCTTCATCAAAAATAGGAGTCAGTTGCTCAAAACCGGCTGCATGTGCATCCGTAGTTCCAAGCTTACTAATCTGTGAACGATACTGTGCATCCAGGAATGGATCACGTAACTGGGAAATTCCTGTCATCTCAACACCGAAACCAACCTTGATGTTGGATTTGGCATTATAAAAATCACCCTTCTGGGTATTCAGGCTGGCAAGGTCAAGACGCTGCCTGGTATATCCAGGGGTATTGATATTGGTAATATTCTGACCGACAACATCCAGAGCACGCTGGCTGGCAGCCATACCAAGCTGTGCGGTGGTGAATCCGGCAAACGTAGAACGTATCATAGCAATTCCTCCTTCTGATCTATCCGCAAGCCCTGCGTTTACTATCTAATCTGAATATCATGTATCCGAAAATAAGAAATAAAGGCTTTGCGCGGGTATTAAATGGAACGACTAGTAAAGTGGTTCCTTTTATTGTCATCTTTCTTTTGGCCTGCTGCAGAATAAGTGGCCTTTCCTGGTCCTTCTGAAGCAAGAGCCGTCTGTATCACGTGAAGATTCACCTCAATGATATCTTTGGCGCTTGCGCTGACTGATTGGAAAGAACGAACCCGTTCTGCCAGTTGGTCGAACAAAGGATTCAGAACATCAGCTTCTTCCGGCGCGCTCTCCAAAATCTGCCGGAAGGTATAGCCTTCCATACCGAGGCGCCGTTGTTCTGTTTCCCGCTTCTGTTCTAATCCGCGTAATTGAAGAACAGCAGCCTGCTCTTTGTGCATACAGTCTTCTACAAATGTGACTCGGTTTTTAACTGCTGCATCAAGCTTCTCCTGTTCTATCGGAATTAAATGATCAAAAAGAGCAATGTACTCTTTTATAATCTTAGTAAAAGCTGTAAAATCATTCATCCCTTGTCTATCCTCCTACAGCAGCAGCATTCGGGCTGCTATGGCATGGGCATCGACATGATACGTGTTCGAGGTAACCTGATTCTGCAGATTATGAAGCTTATCTGCAGATGCCATATTCTTAATCTCAGAAGACAACTGCCGGGCAAGTGACTTGGCAAACGTATGCTCCTCTATCTGTCTGGGGTCAGACTTTATAATAATAGCATCGAAGTTGTGTTCGTCGTTAGAAACCACAGAAGGAGTAGTACTTTCCTTGGTATGAATACGCAGGTCTGTGAAATTGTTAATCACATTATTATTAGTTGAAATTTTCATACTGGACTCCTTTTTTCATAAATTATTGTAACATGATTATCTTGTTATATTATGAATATCGGCACAACTTCGGGATTCATAACACTAAAAACAAAGTTACTTAACGCCCTTAAGATGATTCATAAGCACATTGGAAATATTTTCGCAGGAAGCCTGTGTGCAGACTGCCCCAATGTTGTAAGCAACCATAGGCATCCCATATACGACGCAGGAATCTTTGTCTTGTCCAATGGTAAATGCACCACTCTGACGCATTTTAAGAAGGCCGTCTGCACCGTCGCGCCCCATACCTGTCATGATAATACCGACCTTGTTAATGGCTACATTTGCCGCAATAGAGTTAAACAGCACATCCACAGACGGACAATGGCCGCTTACCTTGGCGCCGGGACGACACTGGACAATGTAATTGCGTCCAGAGCGAACAACCTCCATCTGCTTGGCGCCTGGGGCGATTAGTGCAAGACCTGGATGAATGACATCACCGTTCTTCGCCTCACGTACCTCCATGTTACAGATACGGTTCAAACGCTGCGCATACATTTCCGTAAATCCTTCCGGCATATGCTGTGTGATAACTATACCAGGGATATTGCCGGGAAGTCGTTTTAATACCTCCAGGGTTGCCTCTGTTCCGCCGGTAGACGCACCGAGTCCTATGATTGTGGAATCAAGAACATTTCTTGACAGAGACGGAAATGGCATTGGTCTGGCCGAACCTTGTGCTGCCGTGCGCGGGCGGGCCGCACCTGCAGGGGCACCTGCCTGAGCGCCTGCGGGTGTAGGTACAGATGTCGGCGCAGGAGAATTCGGTGCAGCGGTATTTGGCTGGCTAATGCGGACCTTTGCTTTAGCAGCCGTCATAACTTTAACCGTAAGAGCTTCAAAGAACGTATCCTTTGAATTCCGTACAGTCATATCAGGTTTGCGTACAAAATCGACAGCACCGGCTGAAAGTGCATCGAAAACGCTTAAGTTCAGTGAGGATACCAGAACAACCGGAAGGGGATTCGTTGGAAGTAACTGTTTCAAAAATTCAATTCCGTTAAGTCCGGGCATCTCCACATCCAGCGTAAGCACATCTGGTTTTAGCTGAGGAATCTTCTGTTTGGCATCATAGGCATTGATAGCATAGCCGATTACTTCTATGCCGGGTTGAGAAGACAGATGTTGCATGAGCGCCTGCCGAAATAAAGAAGAATCGTCAACGACTAATACTTTAATTTTGTTATTCATAAAAGGTTCCTTTCTTACGCCATTACTGCGTATCCATTATAGTTTTGGGAAATAACCATGGAAAAGCCGCTTCTGAAACATCAAAAGCAGCCCATTCCTTTATGTTTAAAAAAATTATCAAATTTTCCGATAGGTAGCAGGCTTCAGATATTTGTAGGGCGTTGTTGTCT
>CAJUBG010000029.1 GCA_910584575.1 uncultured Dorea sp. | reverse complement strand
ATGAAGGTTCTCCTTGGAATGGACGTAAGAGAGCGTATTGGCCGTTATAAATATACGACGGCAGAGAATATTGAGGAAGAATACGAGAAGATTATGAATGAATTAAGCGCAGAGGTTGCTGGTGCGTTTGGGAAGGAGGACTTCTAAATTATGCCAAAAGAGTATAGAACCATACAGGAAGTTGCCGGACCGCTTATGATGGTAAAGGGCGTGGAAGGCGTCGCATTCGACGAGCTTGGTGAGATTGAGCTTGCCAGCGGCGAGAAGCGTCGTTGTAAGGTACTGGAGGTAGACGGAAGCGAAGTTGTCGTTCAGCTCTATGAGAATGCTGCCGGTATCAACTTGAGTAACAGTAAAGTACGTTTCCTTGGACGAAGCATGGAGTTGGGAGTATCCGGCGATATGCTTGGACGTGTATTCGACGGACTTGGACGTCCGATTGACGACGGACCGGAGATTTTGCCTGAGGAGAGGCGGGACATTAACGGTCTGCCTATGAATCCTGCGGCCCGTGTATATCCTGAGGAGTTTATCCAGACAGGTGTTTCTGCCATTGACGGACTGAATACACTGGTACGTGGACAGAAGCTGCCTATTTTCTCCTGTTCAGGTCTGCCGCACTCACAGCTTGCGGCTCAGATTGCAAGACAGGCTAAGGTTCGCGGAACAGACGAGAATTTCGCCGTTGTATTTGCTGCCATGGGTATTACCTTCGAGGAGTCCAACTACTTTATCGAGTCCTTTAAGGAGACAGGCGCTATTGACAGAACTGTTCTGTTCATTAACCTGGCGAACGATCCGGCGGTAGAGCGTATTTCTACTCCGCGTATGGCGCTGACCGCAGCAGAGTACCTTGCATTTGAGAAGGATATGCACGTACTGGTTATCCTGACTGATATTACAAACTATGCGGACGCTCTCCGTGAGATTTCCGCTGCTAAGAAAGAGGTTCCTGGCCGCCGTGGATATCCTGGATATATGTACACCGACCTCGCAACCATGTATGAGAGAGCCGGACGTCAGAGAGGAAAGAACGGCAGTATCACCATGATTCCTATCTTAACCATGCCGGAGGATGATAAGACACACCCGATTCCTGACCTTACAGGCTACATCACAGAGGGACAGGTAATCTTAAGCCGTGAGCTGTACCGTAAGGGCTTACAGCCGCCAATCGACGTACTGCCTTCACTTTCACGTCTGAAGGATAAAGGTATCGGCGAGGGCAAGACAAGGGCAGACCACGCCAATACTATGAACCAGTTGTTCGCAGCTTACTCCCGTGGTAAGGACGCGAAAGAGCTTATGACCATCCTTGGTGAAGCGGCTCTGACTGAGATTGACCTTAAATACGCGGAATTCGCGGAGGCATTTGAGAAGGAGTATGTATCTCAGGGCTATACGAACGACAGGTCTATTGAGGAGACACTGGCGATAGGCTGGAAGTTATTATCCATGCTGCCAAGAGCAGAGCTAAAACGAATCGACGACAAGTTCTTGGATGAATATTATGGTAAGCAGTAAGCCATGCGCAGATATACGGAAGCAACCATGCAAGCTTGCTTGCAAATGGGTGCTTACGGATATCTGCATAGGGCGTCAGCCCTCAGTGAGATGAAGCGAAGCGGAATCGAGCTGGCATGGCGGGAACAGCCAAAAGATCCCCGCGCATCTGTGTAAAAACAGACATGTATGCTTGCATACAAATGGCTGTTTTTATGCAGATGCATAGGACAAAGCCCGCAGCGAGAAGAAGCGAAGCAAAAATCGAGCTGGCATGGCGGGAACAGCCGAAAAAACCCCGCGCATCTGTGTAAAAACAGACAAGTATGCTTGCATACAAATGGCTGTTTTTATGCAGATGCATAGGACAAAGCCCGCAGCGAGAAGAAGCGAAGCAAAAATCGAGCTGGCATGGCGGGAACAGCCGATAGGCTAGAAGCTGCTAATATAAGGAGGCATATAAATGGCATCTAAACAGATAACTCCTACCCGTATGGAGTTGACGAAGACTAAGAGGAAGCTTGTCACAGCCAGAAGGGGCCACAAACTCCTGAAGGACAAACGAGATGAGCTGATGCGTCAATTCCTGGATCTGGTTAAGGAGAACATGGCGCTTCGCCAGAAAGTAGAAGCCGGAATCCTCTCTGCAAATAAGAACTTTGTCATTGCCAAGGCCGGTATGGACGAGGCGACACTGAATACAGCACTTATGACACCGAAGCAGGAAGTCAATCTTGAGGTGGGACAGAAAAACGTCATGAGCGTTAATATTCCTGTCTTTGAGACAAAGACAAGGACTGCGGATGCGAACGATATTTATTCTTACGGTTTCGCATTTACATCCAGTGATTTGGATGGTGCCGTAAAATCTCTGGCAGATATCCTGCCGGATATGCTGAAACTTGCGGAGACAGAAAAAGCGTGTCAGCTTATGGCGGCTGAGATTGAAAAGACCAGACGCCGTGTAAATGCGTTAGAGCACGTGACAATTCCGGAAGCTCAGGCAACAATCAAGTATATCACGATGAAGTTGGATGAAAATGAGAGAAGCTCACAGATTCGTCTGATGAAAGTGAAAGATATGATGCTGGAGGAAGCGCATCATTATAGTGAGAAGGAATAGTCTGAAATGCTCTGGTTCCGTATGGAATCGGGGCATTTTCCATTCTTGTTTATAATCCAATACGAAAGGAAAGCTTCCATGAAATATGTATTACGTGATTTGCAAAAGAATTTCTGTCGGGGTAAACACAGGAATACCAAAGCCTTCAAAATCTCTTTTGTTTCGGGTGACAATATAATCATAATGTATAGATTTGGCGCAAGTAGCAACAAGACAATCCTCGAAATCCTTTGCCTTTTTCTGAAATGCAATAAGAATATCATTGTTAGTAACACTGCATACTTTGGCAATCTCCAAAAGTTTTCCGACTGCCTTATATGCCATATCAGTGCTATGGGTATACTTTCTTACAAGATAATAGATGTCGGTAACAGAAGATGCTGATACAAAACCGTCTATTTTGTGTTCTTCACAAAGCTTCAGAACCTTGTAAGAATCCTCTATAAAAGGTTCTCTTTCCAATAATACATCAATAATTACGTTCGTATCACACATTATTTTCATATTTTAAAAGACGCTCCTCTCGCAAAGAATCCATATCTATATCAGAGGAAATGCCACCAAGCATTCCGCGCAAGGAATCCACAGCAGAAATTTGGGGATTTACAACTTTAGCAACTGTTTTTCCGTTACGAGTAATAAAGATATCTTCCTTGGCAATTAATTCAAGATACTTACCGAAATTAGCTTTAAATTCTGTCGCTGTAACAACCATAACTAAATTCTCCTTTTATTTAGGTTATTCTTACTATATGCGATTTTAGGAAGAAAATCAATAAAATCATGCGAAACTGGAAAAAATAATATCAAACCCTCTCTAGTTTCACCCATATTTATCTTTTGTACTTTTTTTATTTTATCAGATGTTCTGTAAGGGACGTTTAGCTTAATACCTTTTTGACGATGTCTTCCGTAATATTGTACTTGCTTACGATATCATCGGGAGAAATACCATTCTGGGAAAGTCTTAGCACTGTTTTGGCAAGCTCGATGCCCTGGTCAAGTCCCTTCTTTTCACCGGCAATAACGCCACGTTCTTCTAAACGTTTTAATTCGTCGGCAAATATTTCCTCTAAAACCGGCAGCATATTTCTTTCCTCCTTTAATAGATGTTCGTTTGCACGCAAGATTAGAGTAACAACTGCTTGATAATAAGGAGAATTTCTCTTTATTTCATAGTGTTCTAATAAATCTCGAACTGTTCCCTTTGGTTTCAGATTATTCCGAAGATGTGACAGCCAATAATTTTGTTCGGAGGATAATCTGCTTGTAACCAATAACTGCATTTTGAAAAATGTTCCCTCTAAATAATAGATACCAGCTTCCTTTTTCCTGACAGATATATTCATGGACAGTGTCAAACATTTCAACAATTTTCTCGGATAATGATAGCATACGTATGTAATAGTAATTTCATCCGGCTCAATTTCACATTCCTTTTCCGTATCGGACTGAAAGAAGCAGGCATATCCATAAGCCTTATAAAAATGATTGAGACTTAGAGAAACGCCAGGAGGCTTATATTCTATAATGTTATAGGTTCGGAAAATCTGTCCGATATTTTTTCTGAGCTGTATATCAGGATTCTTCTTAATGATGAGAATATCCATCCGCATAGGTTGTCTGCTGAGTGGAAATTCATCATGAAAATAAAGGTGTTCCAGTTCATCCTCAAATTCAATATGCAGTACGGCGCTAAAAGCGGGATGCCACTGTAAATTTCCATCCTGCGTATTCATAGACTGTCTGTTCCTCCTTCCAGTATAATATAAGAGGCATTAATGGCGCAACAAAAAACAGGTAAAATGTCAGAAAATTGACACAGAATTTCTAAAAAGTTTGCCTGACGAAGCAGGCAAAGATATTAAATTAACTATACAAAAAGAACCATTTAAAATCAACCTTTTTCGTTCGACAAGAATTGACAAAATTTAGTTGTAAAAGCTAATAGATGCTTAGAATAGCACATATCTCCATTTTACGCATATGATACAATATATACTTATCTTAGGAGTGGAGATTCCATGGACAATCGATTACCTTTTTATATGACACATCCAATGCCGTTACTGTATGATGATGAAAGAGTTATGAGAAGGGACTTAGACTACATGAAAAGCATTTATCCCAAAGCTGCAAAACGCCTGCTTCCATACGTAGAGGAGGAATGTGACCGGATGGAATATGACGGAAGCATGATGTATGATGAATATCCGGATCAGCTTCAGCTACGGATGATGTGCAGGAGAATCTATGACCGGATGGCAGAAGAAGAAGGAGAGACAGGCGACTGGTTGATGGAGTTGATACAGGTAATGACTTACCATGAGCTGTGCCAGAGAAGATGTGAGTATAGAAATTGCAGGAGAAGATTTTACTAAACTATTCTCTGCGTATTTGCCGAAAATATACAAGGGGTGGACGAATCCAAGAAGATATGTTAAAATATTGAACGTGTATATAGATAAACAAATTGATAAGGGAGGAAGGCGGATGGATAATATCATATTCATTGGCATGCCTGCGGTTGGGAAAAGTACGGTAGGGGTTATTGTAGCAAAACAACTGGGATATGGTTTTATAGATACAGATTTGTTAATACAGGAGGAAGAAGGCAAATTATTAAAGGATATCATTAAGGAAAGAGGCATTGAAGGTTTTCTGGATGTGGAGGACCGTGTGAATGCGAAGGTTGCCGCGAGAAGGACCGTAATCTCGCCGGGCGGAAGCGTGGTGTATTGTGAAAACGCCATGAAACATTACAAAGAGATTGGGAAAGTAGTATATTTACAGGCTTCTTTTGAAACAATAAATAAGAGATTAAGCGATGCCAAAAACAGAGGCGTTGTGTTAAAACCGAATCAGACTTTGCGTGACCTTTACGATGAGAGAGTCCGGATATTTGAAAAATATGCGGATATCACCGTCTGCGAAGACGGGCAGTCTCTTGAAGATACGGTTGATTCGGTTCTCGGTTCCGTGATCGTTTCGTAATAAATATTACGAATAAGTTACATGTTTATTAAAAAATATTTTACAAATCCGAAATCTGTGGTATAATATCCACGCAGGCTATATGTACTTAAGGATAAATCAGAGAGAAAAACCAGAGTTTTCCGAGTTTAATATATGTGAGAATACGGATAATAAAGTATAGATGAAAGATGAGAGTAATAAATTTTAGACATTGAGGTGCAGCACATGGAACAATATATCATAAAAGGAGGCCATCCGCTTGTAGGTGAAGTGGAGATCGGGGGAGCGAAGAATGCCGCACTTGCGATTCTTGCCGCATCAATCATGACAGATGATACGGTGTTAGTTGATAATCTTCCGGATGTGAATGATATCAATGTATTACTTGATGCAATTACAGGAATCGGCGCGAGTGTCCGCAGAGTTGACCGCCATACAGTAAAGATTAACGGGAAGAATATTAACAGTGTTGACATAGAATACGATTATATCAAGAAGATACGTGCGTCTTATTATCTGTTAGGCGCTCTGCTTGGTAAATATAAACATGCGGAAGTGGCGCTTCCGGGCGGGTGCAATATCGGAAGCAGGCCGATTGACCAGCATCTCAAGGGTTTTCGTGCCCTGGGTGCGGATGTTGAGATTGAACACGGGAAGATAATTGCGGAAGCAGACCGTCTGGTGGGTAAACATATTTATTTTGACGTAGTCAGTGTCGGCGCGACAATCAATGTCATGATGGCGGCGACAATGGCGGAAGGTCTTACGATCATGGAGAATGTGGCGAAAGAGCCGCATGTGGTAGACGTTGCGAATTTCCTGAACAGCATGGGCGCTAACATTCGGGGCGCCGGAACAGATGTGATTAAAATACGCGGCGTTCAGCATTTACACCGTACAGAATATTCTGTAATTCCGGATCAGATTGAAGCAGGGACATTTATGTTCGCGGCGGCGGCGACCAGAGGGGATGTTACGGTTTTGAATGTCATCCCTAAGCATCTGGAGGCTACGATTGCGAAGCTATTGGAGATTGGCTGTGAGGTGGAGGAATTTGACGACGCTGTGCGTGTGGTTTCCAAGGGAGATTTGACAAGCACACATGTCAAGACACTTCCATATCCAGGCTTCCCGACGGATATGCAGCCGCAGATTGGCGTTACTTTGGCTCTGTGTAAGGGGACAAGTACGATTACAGAGAGTATCTTTGAGAATCGTTTTAAATATTTGGATGAGCTTGCAAGGATGGGTGCGTGTATTAAGGTGGAAGGCAATTCTGCGACCATTGAGGGGATTAAGCGTTTCTCTGGGGCGAGAGTGAGTGCGCCGGATCTTCGGGCAGGCGCGGCTCTCTGTATTGCCGGACTTGCGACGGATGGTATTACGATTGTGGATGATATTGTGTATATCCAGAGAGGTTATGAGAGGTTTGACGAGAAGCTCCGTGGGATAGGCGCGATTATTGAGAAGGTTGGCTCAGAGAAAGAGGCTCAGAAATTTCGATTGAAAATAGGATAGGGATAGAGACGAAAACGATACATTTTGAGAGAGATGTATCGTTTTTTTGATTGCTTTCTGGTATAAAGAAAGATAAAATAAAGGATGTGACAGGCGGTTAGCAAGTATGAAGTATTGGAAATCAGGGAGTGGAAGTGAAATGAAGCTTGGAAAGTCTGTAATATGGATATTGGCAGCCGCAGCTTTATGCATGGGCTGTGGTAAAGCGAATATGGAAAAGCCTGCTGAGGATAAGAAAGAAGTTCAGAAGGAAGCAAAGCAGGAGGAAGAAATGGGTGAAGAAGATGGAGATAAGGAGGAAGAAGCACAGAACGGCGAGGGTGAGCCGGAAGGACAGTTGGAGGGGGAAATAATTTCCGAAGGCGAGGCAGCCGAAGAAGAACAGGAAACTGGTAAGAATGGGTATCTGGTAGCGATTGACGCGGGGCACCAGCTTCGGGGGAACAGCGAACAAGAACCAATCGGTCCAGGGACGGCAGAGACGAAGCCTAAAGTTGCAGGAGGAACCAGCGGTGTTGCAACGGGGCTTCCTGAGTATGAGCTGACTTTGCAGGTTTCGCTGAAATTGCGGGATGAGCTTATAAGAAGGGGATATGAAGTTCTGATGATTCGTGAGACGAATGAGGTGGATATCTCCAATGCGGAACGGGCGCAGATTGCCAATGGTGCGGGGGCGGATGCGTTTGTCCGGGTTCATGCCAACGGGGCTGCGGACGGCAGCGCAAATGGGATGATGACAATCTGCCAGACGTCGGGAAATCCGTATAACGGTGGGATTTACGCGCAGAGTAGGGCATTGGCGGACTGTGTGTTAAACTGTACGGTTGCGGCCACAGGGGCGTGTTATGAGCGTGTGTGGGAGACGGATACCATGAGTGGGATTAACTGGGCTCAGGTTCCGACTACGATATTGGAGATGGGGTATATGACGAATCCGCAGGAGGATCAGCTGATGGCATCGGAGGAGTATCAGGTTAAGATTGCGTCGGGGATTGCGGATGGGATTGATCAGTATTTGGTGTGGTGATAATGGAAAGTAACTATGGAGTTAATTTGTGAAGAAATAGCAAGGAGGAGATAACGCCATATGGATGCTGAAAATATATTAAAAAAATATTTTGGATACGATTCCTTCCGAACAGGCCAGGAGAACATTATTAAGTCAATCCTATCCGGCAGGGACGTTCTGGCAATCATGCCCACAGGCGCCGGCAAATCCATCTGCTATCAGGTTCCGGCGTTGCTGCTTTCAGGAATCACATTGGTCGTATCCCCTTTGATTTCTCTGATGCAGGATCAGGTCAAGTCGTTAAATGAAGCCGGAATCCACGCCGCATTCATCAATTCCTCCCTGACAGAGACGCAGATAGCAAAAGCTCTTGATTTTGCGGCGAAAGGCGTGTATAAAATCATCTATGTTGCGCCTGAGAGACTGGAAAGCGACAGGTTTCTCCGCTTTGCTTTAAGCGCGGCAATTTCCATGGTTACAGTAGACGAGGCTCATTGTATTTCACAGTGGGGACAGGATTTCAGGCCAAGCTATCTGAAAATCGTTGACTTTATTGCGCATCTGCCGGACAGGCCCATCGTGAGCGCATTTACTGCCACGGCCACGGCAGAGGTAAAGACGGACATTGAGTGTATCTTAAGATTACAGCGTCCTGATATCACTGTGACCGGATTTGACCGAGAGAACCTCTACTATCAAGTAGAGCATTTAACCGGAAAGCAGAAGGATCATTTTGTGGTAAATTATATTGAAAAACATCCGAATGACAGCGGAATTATATACTGTGCGACGAGGAAGAATGTGGATACCCTGTACGAAAATCTGTTCAAGCGAGGCGTCCCAGTGACCAGCTATCATGCAGGAATTGACAATCAGACGCGAAAGAAGAACCAGGATGACTTTATCTACGACAGGGCGTCTGTGGTGGTGGCGACCAATGCGTTTGGCATGGGAATCGATAAGTCCAATGTAAGGTTTGTCATCCACTACAACATGCCCCAGAGTATGGAGAATTACTACCAGGAGGCGGGACGCGCAGGGCGTGACGGAGAGAACTCTCAGTGTATCCTGTTATTCTCGGCGCAAGACGTGATGATAAATAAGTTTCTTCTTGAAAAGAAGGAATTTGAGGAGATGGAGGAGGAGGATATCGAGCTGATTCGACAGAGGGACGCCAACAGACTCCATGTTATGGAGGGATATTGTAAGACTACCTCCTGTCTCAGAAATTACATATTAGAATATTTTGGAGAACGGGCAAAGACGCCCTGCGATAACTGTGGAAACTGTCACAGGAATTATTTAGAGGCGGACATGACTGACGCGGCGAAGTGGGTGATTAACTGTATTGCGGAAACGAGGGGCAGGTACGGGCAGAGTATTGTGACAGGGACGCTTCTTGGGGCGAACCGCGCCAGATTAAGGGAGGTGGGTGCGACTGCATACCGTTCCTACGGCGCGTTAGAGGATGTAAATGAGAAGGATATCCGTCTGTTAATCGACCAGATGGAGAGGGAGGGATATATTGTCCAGACCAGCGGGGAATATCCGGTGCTTCAGATGGGAGATATCAGTGCTCTAAAGAACGGGGAGGCTCGTGTGGTGGTTCGGAAGTTTGAAGAAAAAGAAGTACCCGAAGCCAGAAAGAAAAAGGCAAGGAGTACGGATTCCCTTACCAGTGCGGGGTACAAGCTATTTGAAGAACTTCGCCAGCTTCGGCTTACCATTGCCAAGGAGGAAGGGATGCCGCCCTATATTATTTTCAATGATAAGACGCTGATTGAAATGTGCGTTACGATGCCTGAAAACCGTCAGGATATGCTTGCGGTATCCGGAGTCGGGGAGAACAAATTCCGGAAATACGGGCAGAGGTTCATGGATACAATTACGGCATTTTCCGTGGCGCACCCTAATTCTGCAACTGCATCCAATATATAGGGTGTGAACCATGGCTCTGGTCATTAATGTAGTATCCTATCATGCCAATTCTGGATTTGTTGTAGGAAATAGCAGTAAAGGATTTTAAACCGAATTCACTGGTATGGCGCAGGCTGGCACATTATCATCTGCCAGCTTGTTCTATTTTTGGTATTAAAATCCACACTAACCCTTGAAAACACTAAGTTTGTCGCAGGTGAACTTTCCCTTAAAGTTTCCACCCACAGGGCGTTACGAACTCTGATAAGGGCAAAAATGAGGGAAACAAAAATACATAAGAATTCTACTCCCTGCTCTGAATGTGCCTTAAATGCTTTGGCAATAGATGAGCCGCTTGAGTATGCAAGGCTGTATCTTGAGGATATTATGCAGATGTGGGTAGATGCGGAAGACAGCCTTAAACTGTGATAATTTTAATTCCCCCGAATTCGGGGAAATTAAATCACTTCATTTGATAGGCATATTAATTAATTTATACTCGCATAATTTCGAATATTGGCGGGATCCCCATTGCTTAACCGACATAATAAAACGGTTTAATCCTGCTTCCAACATGATTTCTTCATAGGCGGCAGCATTGAAGTCTGCATTATACATTTCTTCCCATATGCCAAGAAATTCTATTGAATTCTTGTTGCGCAACCATTTTTCTATCAGGGCAGTTTTCCCATATAAAATCCTTTCATCTATGCGGTTTATAATTTTATTAACTTACCGTTATCAAAATAGTAGATATCTTCTCTCTTATATCCATATTTGGAATTAGGAATACTAATGTGCGGTTCAAAGGTAAACATTTCAACATCTGATAATTTTTTATGGTTTCCTTTTTCGATATATATCCTGTCATTTTTATGCTTCACAATGGAATGTCCAAGGTTTCCAAGAAAATCCAAGTTAAGGAATCCTTTTTTCACAATCAAGTCGTTCATGAAATAATATAATTCTTCAAATGTCATATCGGGCGTTGCTACATCAATTAGAGTTTTATGCAGATATTCTTCTATCTGTAATCCTCTCCGCCACTTGTCATTTTTTATTCTGTCAATTTCATCACATAAAACACCATTTTCAATCACAAGTGTTCTCGCATAATCTCCCCAAATGTTATCCTTTTGAGGACTTAAATCAATCGTGATAATATCATTTTCTTGTACGGTTTTATCCGCCACTTTATAATCTTTGCCTGATACAGAAACAGCAGTTTCATCTCCGGCAAAAACAAAAGCGCCAACATCCCAATACCAAAATGAATCCGCGCCATTTTCCAATAAATAATTTTCACATAATGCTTTAACATCCGCTAGATTCATCCCGACTTTAATCATGTCAGCAGCATACTTTATAGTTGCCCGATTTAAGTTTTGCATTGCGAAATACAAGTCATGTGTGTCCTCTGCCATGCTATATCCATTGAATAAATGCTGTTTTATCGTCACTGTTGTACCCTGCCTTTCTGTAAAAATCCAAATATCTTGCTATCATCCATATCATGCATTCTCAAACAATTCCTCTATTTTTTGCAATAGCATATATTTTGTCTGTTCATATATATTTCTCAAATTATCCATTTTTCTAAATAAGTGGCTACGCCATCCTCCTCATTTGAAAGTGTGATATCATCAGCAATGTCTTTGACCTCTTGTACCGCATTATCCATCGCAACACCAATGCCGCATAGCTTTAACATACCAATATCTGTATAATCATCTCCAAAAGCAGCAATTTCCGATACATCTGCATGACATGCTTCACATACTGCTAATATTGCCTTTTCCTTTGTAATCCCACTTTTCGTAAACTTATACCAGTCGCCATCCGAAAAATGCTGGCTGTCAAGCTCTGAGAAATGTCCACACAATTTCTGTGCCAAGTTGGGATGGTGTATCTCGACACATATCTTCAAGGCTTCGTGCTTAAAGTCTGTAAAGTCCGTATATATGCTGTCTCCCCAGCTTTTATCCTGCTCTTTTGGATCGGTTTTATAATTCCAATAATGTGCCTCTAATGTGTCAACAGTAATTTCACAATCCATACCGCATATTTTTCTTGCTGATTCAATAAAGTTTTTTGTCTCGATTGCCGAAAAAGAAGAAGAACAAACGATTTTTTCGTTTACCAATACCAGTGCCCCGCCGCTGGAAATAAGAATATCAGGCTTCATTTCTCTTAAAAAGCTCAAACAATTTTGTTCGCCCCTTGATGTTGAAATACCGATTAAATATCCACATCCTTTACATTTAGATAATATTTCCAGAGTATATTCAGATAAAGATTTATCATTTCTTAATAAAGTGCCATCTAAATCAAAAAGTAATATTTTTGGATTTCCCATTATATCTTCCTCCAAAAAACAAATTCTTTTTAACAATGTGCTGTGAATCTATGATAGCACATTCTTCTGCATTTATCATTAAGAAATTGTTAAGTATAGCAAAGACCGAAAGTCTATCTTGCCCTTCGAGCTTTGCCTTTAACTGTCTTTTGTTGCTGATAGTCTGCTGCTTTCTTTGGTGGATTTTTTATCGTTCAAGCACACTTTTTTATCCTGCCTATGACTTCCTTTTCCTTAAGCTTTTCCCAGTCAGCTACCTGTTCCCCATAATCTGCATAAGCACTATGGGATTTGTGATAAGTCGCGTAAAACTTCTGTATATTCTGATAACCGTAGCTTTTGGCAATCCACGACAATCCAACTTTCAGAATGTCTATTTCTTCGTTTTTGCGGTCAATCCTGCTTTGCAGTTCCCCTTTCTTGGTAAATTTCGTAAGTCCTTTCAGGATATCACGTTCCTGCTCCAACTCATTGCGTTCTCTCTCTGCATCAAAGATAATCCCGTTTTGCCGGTTCAGTTCCTTTTAAATCTTTAGCAGCCTTGGATATGTGGCAGCTTCAGCGGATAAAAATGATTCTTTAATACATTTTTAGTATTGAAACAAAGATAAAAGATATGATAAAATACAAAACAAGAAAAATTTATTGGATTGTATTTATTTCAGTATAATTTTTTTAAAGACAAAAAAGTGAGCTAAAAAAGATCAATGACAGAATATTCAGATAAATACCTGCAAAAATGAGGCTTGCAGCCCTTGATTTTAGCGGGGGCTGAATAGATACCGTAGAAGTGAAGGAATCCCGTTGGAGGGTATTGCTACACCTTAACGGCTACTGGATAAGTTCCTGGCTCAATGTAGAAATGAAGGAATCCCGTTGGAGGGTATTGCTACACACTTATATCTGCCGTAACACCATTTACAACGCTCAGTAGAAATGAAGGAATCCCGTTGGAGGGTATTGCTACACCTTAACGGCTACTGGATAAGTTCCTGGCTCAATGTAGAAATGAAGGAATCCCGTTAGAGGGTATTGCTACACTTCGTTCTTAAATTCAACAGTTACTTCTTTCACTGTGTAGAAATGAAGGAATCCCGTTGGAGGGTATTGCTACAGTAGTATCTAGCCGTTGGTGCTACACCTACTTCTATGTAGAAATGAAGGAATCCCGTTGGAGGGTATTGCTACACTTATATGGAACCCCGATTGTTTAGGCGTAAATTTGTAGAAATAGAGGAATCCCGTTGAAGGGTATTGTTACACACCATCTTTCTTCTTTAAATACCGCTTTAATCCCGTAGAAAAGCTAGAATTCCGTTGAAGGGTATTGCAACTCTGTCACTTCTGTTTCTGTTATTTCTTTCGCTATAATTTAGAAATGGCTGAATCCGATCAAAAGCTAATGCTACATTTTTTTAGAAAATATCTGAGACAGTTTCTTGAAAGATAAATATGTAAGAATTTAGTTGATATACATTGCTGTCTTCTAAGGCTCCTTTTTATCTTTGGGCATTTTGTTTTTGTTGACCATATAAGATAAAACTGCCCCTGACAGCATAGCCAAACTTGAGAAAGAACCTCTTTTTCTGTTATGATAATTATAGAATCAGATTCACAAAAGTAATATCATATTAAGAACGAAAGGTGTGAGCATGCTGAGAGCGAAATACCATATGACACAGGAAGAAAATATTTTTGTTGCGAAGCGCAATATCGTAGATTATATCTGGAAAAGCGCAAGGTTAGAGGGACTTGCGGTAACGTATCCCGATACAGAAGCAATCTACAATGGGATGAGCGTTCAGGGAGTCAAGGTGTCAGATATCGTAGCTGTAAACAATCTGAAGCATGCCTGGCAGTTTGTTTTAGATACGTCAGCCTGCTCGATAATCCAACAGATAAGGCGCCCACAATGATGCTCTATCTTGTCCGTAAACAATTGACGGCATTGAGTTCAGGTAAAAATTTTCACCTCCATATTGACAACCACCCCCAAATAGGTTATAGTCATATATGAAAACAAACAATTTAATCATGAAGACTTTCTCTTATTCAGAGCAGTGGAGATACAAAGGATCTGTGAAGCTGCGGCAACCCCCTAGACGGGAAGGTGCCAACCTGAGCGAGCAATCGAACAATAAGAGGATTGGTTTATGAGATATAAAACAGTCCGCTTAATGTGGGCTGTTTTTTTATGCACAGACCTGTGCAGATGAAATATCTTATGCGTCCGGTCAATGACAAAGAGAAAGTACGCCATCATGAGGGAAAAGAAAAGGAGTGGAACAAAATGGAAAGACATTTATTCACATCAGAATCAGTAACAGAGGGACATCCGGATAAGATGTGCGACGCAATCTCAGACGCAATCCTGGATGCATTAATGGAGCAGGATCCCATGAGCCGTGTAGCCTGCGAGACGAGCACCACAACAGGAATTGTCCTTGTCATGGGTGAGATTACCACAAAGGCATACGTAGATATCCAGAAGATTGTAAGGGAGACCATCAAAGAGATTGGCTATGTGCGCGGCAAATACGGATTTGACGCAGAGACCTGCGGCGTTCTCACAGCCATTGACGAGCAGTCAAGCGATATCGCAATGGGCGTAGATAAGGCGCTGGAGGCGAAGAATAATCAGATGTCAGAGGAAGAAATAGCTGCCATCGGCGCAGGCGACCAGGGTATGATGTTCGGTTACGCTTCTGACGAGACGCCAGAGCTTATGCCATATCCTATCGCGCTGGCCCATAAGTTGGCCAGAAAGCTTGCAGAGGTGAGAAAAGACGGCACCCTGCCTTACTTAAGGCCGGACGGGAAGTCTCAGGTTACAGTAGAGTATAACGAGGAGGGAGTTCCGGTACGCCTGGACGCCGTTGTATTGTCAACACAGCACGACCCAGAGGTTACACAAGAGCAGATTCATCAGGATATCCGCAAATACGTCTTTGACGCAGTCATTCCGGCGGATATGGTGGATGCTGAGACGAAGTTCTTCATTAATCCTACCGGACGCTTCGTTATCGGCGGGCCTCACGGAGACAGCGGGCTTACAGGGCGTAAGATTATTGTAGACACCTACGGCGGAATGGCACGTCACGGCGGCGGCGCATTTTCCGGAAAGGACTGCACCAAGGTAGACCGTTCAGCGGCGTATGCAGCCCGTTACGTTGCCAAGAATATCGTGGCGGCAGGTCTGGCTAAGAAGTGCGAGATTCAGTTGTCCTATGCAATCGGTGTGGCGCATCCAACCTCAATCATGGTAGATACCTTCGGAACAGGCAAGCTCAGCAATGAGAAGCTTGTAGACATGATCCGCGAGAATTTTGATCTTCGTCCGGCAGGAATTATTAAGATGCTCGACTTGAGAAGGCCGATTTACAAGCAGACGGCAGCATACGGACACTTTGGACGTACTGATTTGGATTTGCCGTGGGAAAAGACGGACAAGGTAGAGACTCTCAAGAAATATTTATAGATACCCATACTGTTTTCAGACTATTTATAAAAATTTTATAAAAATTTATGGACGCTTTGCTGTGAAGCGTCCTTTTTCATGCTATACTTTATGTTACGGAGGCATGAAGATGAAGTTAAAGACAAGGTTGATTATCGCTTTTCTGACAGTTATTTTAATCCCGATTCTTTTGACGGCTACCATGGCATGTCTGTTTGGGAAATATCAGATGAGCGCCATAGAAAAGACCTATGAGATTACCGGTATGACGACGGAGAATCTGTCCAATTCAGTGGCGGTAATGTCAAGGCTTACAGAGAAGTTTTATCACGAGCTTGACCAGATGGTGGAGGAGAATCCTGGAAAGATGGAGGATGCTACGTTTCTGGAGGAATTTAACCAGAAGCTTAAGAAGAAGAAGGCTTATCTGCTGGTGCGTAAGGGAAGTGTGCTGGTCTATGTCGGAACGGATATGGAGGAGGCAGAGCCGGTGATTGAGAGCCTGCCAAAGTATGGTGATTCAGAGCTTGAGCCTGAGAATGGCCTGTATCTTGGAGGAGATGCCCAGGTGCTTGTAAAGCAGGTGGATTTCCTTTATCCGGACGAGAAGAAGGGCAGCGCGTTTGTCGTGGTGAATGTGCGGGGCGTGATTCCGGAGGTAGAGAGACTATATATGGAGGTGGTGGTCGGAATCATCGTAGTGCTGATTCTTACGGCGGCGGTACTGATTCTCTGGATTTACCGCGGCGTGATGGGACCTCTTGGGAAGATGCAGATTGCAGCCCAGAAGATTAAGGAGGGGAATCTGGATTTTGAACTTGAGGCGGAAGCGGACGATGAGCTTGGAGAGCTTTGTCAGAGCCTTGAGGATATGCGGCAGCGCCTTCAGGACAACGCGGAGGAGAAGCTAAGATTTGACAAGGAGAATAAGGAGTTAATCAGTAACATTTCCCATGACCTTAAGACGCCAGTTACGGCTATTAAGGGCTATGCAGAGGGGATAATGGACGGCGTTGCGGATACGCCTGAGAAGATGGAGCGTTATATCCGGACGATTTATAATAAGGCCACGGAGATGGACACGCTCATCAATGAGCTGACGCTGTACACCAAGATTGACACGAACCGGATTCCCTATAATTTTAATACATTATCCGTAGATGCGTATTTTGAAGACTGCGCGGAGGATTTATCGCTGGAATTGGAATCCAGAGGCGTGGAGTTTGGTTATTTCAATTATGTGGAGGCAGACGTTAAGATTATTGCAGACGCAGAGCAGATTAAGCGGGTAGTCCATAATATTGTGAATAATTCTATGAAATATATGGATAAGCCTAAGGGGAAGATTAACCTGCGGGTGAAGGATGTGGGGGATTTTGTTCAGATTGAGCTAGAGGATAACGGCAGAGGCATAGCCGCAAAGGATCTGCCTAATATATTTGACCGTTTCTACCGGACGGACGCTTCGAGGAATTCCTCCAAGGGGGGAAGCGGTATCGGGCTTTCCATTGTGAAGAAGATTATAGAAGAACATGGCGGCAAGATATGGGCGACCAGCCGTGAGGAGACGGGAACGACCATGTATTTTGTCCTTAGAAAATATCAGGAGGTACCAGTGTATGAGTAAGATTTTGATTGTGGAAGATGAAGAAGCGATTGCGGATCTGGAGAAGGATTATCTGGAATTAAGCGGCTTTCAGGTGGAGGTGGCCAACGACGGCGAGACAGGGCTTTTAAAGGCGCTTAAAGAGGATTACGATATGTTTATCCTGGATCTGATGCTGCCGGGGGTTGACGGGTTCGATATCTGCCGACAGGTCAGGGATGTGAAGAATACGCCGATTATTATGGTTTCCGCAAAGAAGGATGATATTGACAAGATTCGAGGGCTTGGACTTGGGGCGGATGATTATATGACGAAGCCCTTCAGCCCCAGTGAGCTGGTGGCAAGGGTGAAGGCGCATCTGGCCAGGTATGACCGTCTTACCGGAAGCGCTGTGGAGGCCAATAAGGTCATTGAGATTCGGGGGCTTAAGATTGATACTACGGCAAGGCGTGTGTGGATTAACGGGGAGGAGAAGACGTTTACCACGAAGGAATTCGACCTTCTGACCTTTCTTGCAAGCCATCCCAACCATGTGTATACGAAGGAGGAATTGTTCCGTGAGATATGGGATATGGAGTCCATAGGGGATATTGCGACTGTGACGGTGCATATTAAGAAGATACGCGAGAAGGTAGAACTGGATACCTCCAATCCTCAGTATATAGAGACGATATGGGGAGTAGGATACAGATTTAAGGTATAGAATACAAGGATAAAGCGGTGGAAGATAAAGATATTTTCCACCGCTTTTTAGTGCTTTATTCGATTTCGCCAAACATTACGTAAGAAGGATCATTCTCTTTCGATTTACCCCGGCCATTGTTATAGTCGTCTGTATAAGAAGGGCTATTAAGAATGAATGAGTTGTCGCCTGCAACGATACGTTTAACAATTACCCATTTGCCGTCACGCTTCTCCCATTTGTCAATGTCACGGCAGCGGGCCTCTACGGTGAAGGTAGGTTTTTTAGCTTTGTTACGGTATTTACAGGCCGCATACATATATGTCTCACTGACAGCTTTTGTGCCATCCTCATTGAACTTTATCAGGATGTTGGTCATCATGTGATGGGTAGAAAGCATCATTTTTGTATGCATTTTCAGCATCATATCAATGAAGCCTCTGCCAGTGCCCTTGTAGGTAGGTCCATAGTCCACTTCAGCATCTTCAGCGAATATAGAATATCCCAGTTCAAAATCAATCCTGTCTAACGCGCGACAGTAGGTATATATTTGATCCCTTATTTTATCCTTTTCAACTAAGATTTCTAAGTCGGTCATATTTATCACCTTTTAATCCCGCAATATTATTTCTTCTTTGGAGGATACTCAAGTCCAATCCGTTTTGCCTGTCTCTCCGGATCCCAGAAGAAGCCCCACTCAACAAACAGTTTTCTCTTTGCCGTTTCAGCAGGTGACCATGTAGCAAGCTCTTTGTTCTTGTAAAGCTTGTCAATTTCTTCCTCCGTATAACCAAAGCTCTGAAGCACTTCGCGGTTGTGCTCGCCGAAGCAAGGCGCAGAAGAAACGATCTGGGACGGATTCTTCTTGAAGATGTTGGTTACGCCAATACCTTTCATCTTGCCGAAGCACTGATCTTCCCACTCAACCAGGTTCTCACGGGCCTCGAACTGCGGATCCTTCTCGATATCAGCAGGACCGTAAGCTCTCTGGCAAGGAATTCCGGCGTTGTTAAAGATTTCCTCAAGCTCGTCACAGGTACGTGCGGCACAGAATTCTTCACACAGCTTCTCAGCCTTCTGTCCACGCGGGTCAAAGAGTGGGAATCCGGTACAATCCTTCGGGATGTCTGGGTCTACGCCTGGCTTGCCCATGCCGATAATCGGGAAACCACGGGTAACAGGGCCCTGACCTACAATAGCTACGAACATTGCGCCGCCGTCCTTGGTGTCATAGAATGAGAAGCAGGCAGCAGAATCACTCTTATTACCGGTACGGTACGGAACTGGCTCACCCTGTTTTGGATAGCCGTTGTTGAACCACTTAGCCGGATAGTTGTCAAGCAGCCGGAACATGGTATCATACTGTGCAACGTCACAGGAATCGCCTTCGCCGGTACGCAGAGCGTGAATGTAACCGGACAGAGCAACCATACAAGCATTGTATGCTGTGATGTAGTCAGATAAGTATGGATTTACCTTCAGCGGGCTTGAGCTAGGCGTCTCGCCGTTCAGGTACATATATCCGCCCATTGCCTGGCCGGATACGTCATAGGACGGTTTATCCTTGGAAGGACCAAACTGGCCGTAACCAGATACGTGTACAATCATAAGAGCCTTATTGCGCTCCCAACATGACTCGTCTGTAATACCGCGCTTCTTATAAGAACCAGGTTTTCCGGCCTCAATCCAGATATCTGCCCACTCGATACACTTATAGAAAATCTTCTTTCCGGCAGGTTTTGCGGTATTAATCGTAATGGAATACTCATTACGATGATTCTGTGACCATGAGAGAGTACCACGGGTCTGGCAGGCAATAGTAGGCGCCTCTGCCTGAAGCACCTTAGCGCCCATCTCAGCCATAAGGCAGCCAGCGAATGGTCCGGCAATGTTGGTGCCTGTGATGAATACTTTTACTCCCTGAAGAACGCCGAATTCTGGATATTCATCAAATTTTTGGGTTAATTTGTTGTTAATTTCTTTCATGTTAGATTTCCTTTCTTTATATTATTTTAATTGTCACCTTCTGGATATTTTGCCTGCAGCTTCTCGCCGCCGCTGATCGCACCGGATACAGCAAGGAAAAGAAGGACTGCTATCACCATATAGAAGATCCATGTAACGCCGTAACCTGCAATACCCTGGATGATAGAGGTAAGTACGGAACCGAACGCCGCGCCAATCAGGAAGAACAGGTTAGCAAAAGCGTAAATGCCTGCATAATCTTTTGTACCGAACACCTTGGACATCAATACTGCCGGAAGAACCTTTGGAAGGAACATAGCAATGGCAAAGAAGATTGAATATCCGAAAACAAGCATGGTAGTACCGGTTACAGAGTAAGCATAAAGGCTTGCCAGTCCGACAATAACCAATACAGCCGCCCCAAGAACGGTCTTGCGGATACCCATCTTATCCATCAAAGCGCCGCCGCCCACCATACCTACGATGGAGACAACAGAGTAAACCGAGAGAACGGTTCCCTGAAGTTTTCCGCCGTCCTGTGCAATGGAGGTAACAAAGTTAGGAACATGTGTTGTAACACCGGCGGAAAGGATTCCGATACAGAGAACAACGCCAAGTACGCAGAACCATGCACTAGACTTGGTAGCGACCTTTTTGGATACACCAATCCATGCGTTAGACTGTGCCTGCTTGTCTGCTGCGGAGGTATCTTTATTACCGGTACGGTATGGCTCTGTGCCATATTCTGCAGGAGAACGTTTTACCAGGATAAGAGAGGTAATTACCATAACTACGCCTACGGCGCCTGCAGAGAATAACATGGCTGTTTTCCAGCCGGTAGGACCAGAAGAAATAAAACCGGAAATAATCGGTGACCAAACAGCGCCGCCCAGTCCGCCGCCTGCATAAGCGATTGACATCATGGTTGCACGCTTATCCTCGAACCATGCAGTTACAAGCATGGAAATCGGGAGTTGTGTAAGACCTGCCTGGAATACATTCGCAATACCGAATATCAGATAGAACTGCCAAATTGCGGTACAGAATGTGGCAACTACCCAACACAGGCATGTCCCGATGCTCATAATCAGCATCATAATTTTCATATTTTTTTCTGATATAATCCTGCAATTACCATGGCGCCGATTGCGCTGGCGAAGGATGCAATCAAGTTTACCAGTGACCAGCTTGTAACGCTGAAGCCCAGGTTTTCACAGACAGGAGCCATGTACAATGAAAAACAGTTACCCATGATTCCAGTCGGTATAAATGATAAGATAAATGCCGCGGCAAGAACCCCCCAGCCTTTAAACTTTTTCTCCATTTTTTTCTCCTTTCAGATATGAACTATTATTTAAATGTTGCTCTACGAGTTTACTGCGGACGATTTTACCGTTTTCATTTCGCGGAATCTCCTCCACGAATTCAAAAGATTTCGGTATTTTATAAGGCGGAAGATAATTAAGCGCATATTTGATCAGCGTTTTTTCCTGAATAGGCTCGCTTGCTTCAATAAAAGCATGGATACGGTGTCCCCATTCAGGGTCGGGAAGCCCGACCACAACCGCCTCTACAACCCTTTTGGATTTTTTTAATACAGTTTCAATCTCTGCGGCAAAAACATTCTCGCCGCCGGTAACAATCATACCGCTGCGTCTGTCCGTAAAATACAGATAGCCGTCCTCGTCTACATATCCGATATCGCCCACGCTTTTGAAGCCATTCTCATCGCTTTCGAGAGGGGGGACATTGATGTATTTTATCCTGGGGGCATTGCCATTCCAGGACATATAGATATTGCCAATCTCTCCGGTTGGAAGCTCGTGACCTTCCTCGTCACGGATTGAGATAGTGCCGCAGGGCATTCTGCCAATGCTGCCTTCATGAGTGAGCCACTCGTCGCCGCGTATATAGGTAATTCCCACACATTCGGTCATAGAATAGATTTCATATATCTTTTCCGGCGCAATAATCTTGAACCATTCCCGTTTAAGGTCTGCGGAACAGACACCGCCGGTATGACAGAGCACCTTAAGGCTGCTCAAATCCTCCGGATGAAAGTCCGGCAGCTTTATAATACGCTGCATCAGCGTCGGAACTAACTGTACATACTCAATCTCATATCTTTTAATTAATGCCACAATTGATTTTGCGTCAAGGCAAGAAGGCATATAAAGAGTATTTCCGCAGTAAAGGCCGTTAAAAGCAACTGAGTGAGGCGCACCGTGAAAGAGTGGTCCTGCCAGTAATTGCCGCATCTCAAAACGCATACCAGAAAGCGTAAACCATGTCTGAAGTCCTTCGTCGCTTTCACCCGCAGGCATGTCCTGTTGAACGACTTTGGTTTTCCCTGTTGTGCCACCGGTGCAGTTCGCAAGGTTGGGAACTGCCAGAACATCAGGAGGCATATCCTCCGAATAATTTTTACATAACTCCTTAAGCTCATTGGAACTCTGAGCCAGGTAATTGGTAGGCTTCCAGCGGTTTGTAATCACAAGAGAAGGAGAAACACACTCACATATCTCAAGGAGGTTACGCCGTGGAACTCTGTCAGATATGGGAACATAACACGCACCCGCTTTCCAGATGCCAAAAGCAAGAGCAATATGGGTGGGAATGTTGGGGAGAGCGACAATGACGCTTTTCCCCGCCCCGATTCCCTTCTCCAGAAGATACCACGCAATACGATTGGAAAGTGTCTCAAGAGTCCGCCAGGTCATGACAGATTCTACATTCTTCGGTGAGACATACACGATTGCGGGAGCCTCCGGCTTAACTCTTGCAATGTTAGCCAACTGAGCGCCGGGAGTAAAAAAACTGTTCTCACCATGATTGAAAATATTAAAGTGTGACGTACACACGGCGTTTAGCCCTCTCATTTCTCTCCCATATTTCGGAGCATTTTTCTATTACGTATTATTAATAATTAGCCTGCAACGTTTGCTGGTCTGTATCCACCGTCTACCGGCAGCGTAACGCCTGTGATATAGGAAGCTGCGCTGGAGGAAAGGAAAAGAATCGCGTCAGCGATTACCTGCGGATCACCGATCTTGCGAAGCGGGATTCCTGCTGCAAGGTTCTTCTTAGCAAACGGAGGAACGGTAGCAAGAAGCTGTGTATCAATAACTCCAGGTGCAACAGCATTTACACGGATTCCGGCATATGCCTGCTCCCATGCCATAGACTGTGTGAAGGCAATAACGCCGGCCTTGGATACCGGATAAGGACATCCACAGCCTGCGCCGTAGATACCTGCAACAGAAGCGGTATTTACGATACATCCCTTGGTCTTTTTAAGCATCTTAATCGCATACTTGGTCATGTTGAAGGTACCCTTGATGTTGGTGTCCATTACATAATCCCACTGGGACTGTTTCATTTTATGGATCGGAACGCTGCTGTCAACACCGGCATTGTTTACAAGAACGTCAAGCTGTCCCCACATCTCCTCGATCTCAGCATAAAGCTCCTGAGCTGCCTTGTAATCGGTAAGCGTGATTGCTTTGTGCTTGAATTCATATTCAGGATTAATTGATTTTAATTCCTCAAGCTGCTTGGAAACATCCTCGCCCTCTTTTCCTAAAAAGTAAACCTTTGCGCCTGCTGCAAGAAATGACTTTACGGTAGCATATCCGATCCCCGTAGTTCCTCCAGTAACTAATACCACTTTTCCCTTAAATTCGTTTTCAAACATTGTAAAATCTCCTTTCGTTTTGTGTTCCGAAGCATTCCCGTTACTTCAGAATTGCATCACCGATACGTCAACTCAATGAATGGTAATATTTTAACATTTTTTTAATAGGTTAAGTAAATGGATAACTGTTTTTTTATACAAAACAGATGGACAAAAAGTAAGAATATATAGTCAAAATGACGGACAAATAAAATAACGCAAAAAAAATGACTTCTGCTAATAATAAATTTTTAACAGAAGCCATAATTCATTTGGACTTTTTTTCTATTGGAGAAAAATATCCCTTTTCCATATGGTCGGTAATGATACCTAAAAAGTTCATCATATAGCAAAAACAGAGCTGGATACTATCGCTTGAGTCACTTTTTGCCTCGCTTAAAAGTCCGTCCATCGAGTCGTTGGCAATCTGCGCTGACAGCCCCTTAAGGTAAACGATGGGGGGCTGTGACGGGACGGAAAAATTCTCGTATTTTAGATATGGATTTGCAACCATATACATGTAAGTGCCGCTGTTCATACGTGCCTCAGCAACTTCAAGCTCCTCACGCCTTGAGGGCAGGAAGCGGTAACGGTGAAACGGCCCTAAGTTAATCAGTGTATTGGGTCTTAGTTTGTATTTCAGTCCGTTTACATCTATGTTTCCAGTACCGTGCCGAATCAGAAAAAAGGTTTGGTCCCGATTATTTGTATAGGACATGGGGGTTCTGATACGGCGAAGATGTGCAGATACGTTCTCTGGAAGGACAGTGTTGGCAAAATAATCGTGGGCACCGGAAAAAACGGTACGGTTTTCTTTTGGCATGATTATCATCTGCTTTCTTAATTAAATTCTAACGGTTTGTTGTTTTCTTTTGGGGTTCTGTCACACTTCGCTGCTTTCTGAACTCTCCGGGGGAGAGTCCGTTGATACCAAAAAATACCCGCGCCATAGTACGGTCTGAGCCGAAGCCGGATTCAATTGCAATGTCCATAATCGGAAGATTCGTTGTAGTCAAAAGTGATTCGGCATAGCGGACCCGAAACAGCGACAGAATCTCCTTGTAGCTGGAATTCAGCCTGGATTTGAACTGAATCCGCAGAATGTTTTTCGAGGTGTAGAGATCCCGCGTTACACTCTTAGAGTCGATTGGCTCAGTCATATTCTCATACAGGTAGCTGACGGCTGCAATCAATGTCTCGCTCATGATGGTTCCGCGGTATATCCTCCCGTCTTTTCCGTCGCTGAGCATTTGGTTCAGATAGGTCTGGGGCGTCATACCTGTCATAGTCTTAAAACGGCGGAAGAAGGTAATTTCTTCGTTAAAGCCGGATATAGACGATATATAGTCAAATGAAAGGCTGTCGTATAAAAAGTATGTCATGGCATGGGCCAGGCGCAGCCGGTTCAGATAGTGATTAAAATTCAGCCCTGTTGCTACAAGAAGCGCATGGTTAAGCGAAGCCTCGGTTGTAGTCGGGCAGACGGCATTGACAACATCTGAAATTGTCAGAGGCGCGGTACTGTGGGCAGCAATATAGAGACTTGCCTTGCGGCTCAAAGGAAACGAGTCAAATCTGTACGTCGCCTTCTTGCCTTTGGCAAATCGGTTATAAAGCAGCTCAATCTGCCGCAGAAATGAACTGCGGATTACGGTTGAACCGTAGGTATTCTTCTTGTCCAGCTTATGGAACTGCTCAAACAGATGTAAAATCTGTTCCACTTCTGCGCCCTCAGGCCCGATAACCGGGAGGTTATTGACAACCTCAAGCTCAGTCGTCGGAGAAATCCTGTTGAAGGCATAGTAATTCAAAAGCTGATAATCATAAGAACAGACCCATAAGTGAAGCTGACTGCCGAAATCAGGGCAGATTGTAATCACCTGTGAGCACTGAATCCATGATACACAACCGGGTTGAACTGAAAATTCTTCTCCATTTATAATAAAACTACCATATCCTTTTCTGACGAGTATAAAATAACTGTCGAATTCCATGACCGGAAACATCTCGCTGCTAATCACATGCTTTTGCAGTTTGAGATATTTGTCAGGGCCACAGAAAATACCATCTCTCGGCAACTCGCATAAAGGACGGATTTTTCTTTTCAAAACGATGGTACTCCTTTATTTCTTGTTTAATGTCGAAATATGTCACTCCATTGATATAGTAAAGATTATCACATAAAAGAGGGGAAATCAATGAAATGTAAGAAAGTTTTCACAAATTTCATAACTCCCGGAAGGACAGGCAGCAGGAAAAAGACCGCAGATATCGGGGGTGTCTGCGGTCTTTTTATCTGTCTGGATATTTATGGTAGAGGTTCCCATTCCTCCGGCTTCCACCCCTTTGGAGGAAGCGGATTGCGGTAGTCCCCGTTTGTCTGGTACTGGTACATGCGCATGGTCTTAATACGCCAAAAGCCTTCTGAATCTTTTTCAAAATCATCACAGTAGATTACCCGCGTCTCAACTGTGTAACCGTCCTCTGTATAGACGTGATGATCCTCGTACTGAAATACACCGCGCGCATGCTGGCTGTCCATAATCCACACAAGAGGCTGGTGCCCCATATGGGATGTTACCATAGGAAGATTACTCCATTTGGCATGTTTTGCCTGGGTCAGAGGATCCTTTGCCGCCAACTGTCCATTGTGGAAACAGCGAAAATCTTTTGTGAACAGCTCTAAAGCATATTCCTCCTTCTTCATATCCATCAGCCACCAGTAATAATACTTAGTCTCTATGATTTTTTGGAATTCACAGAGAAGCTCAGGTGTATACTGCTGCCGGCGGGCGTTTAGGACTACCTCAAGAATCCGGTCCCTTTCCTTTGGTTTCAGATTTCGTACCTTGAATGCCATCTGCTGTACCTCCTGTTTCTTTTACTACAATTTATATGCGGCCTCAAAGCCTTCCCACATAGCGAAGCTTGCCTGGCGTGCCCTTACAGAATCGCCGACTGCATATACCTCTGGGATAAATGTCTTAAGTTCTTCTGAAAGCGGGTCATAATTCCTAGAGCCAAGGCCAAAGAGTACATAGTCGAAGCCCTTAAGCCATTCTTCTGTACCATCCTGGCGCAGAACCTTCACATCATGGTCGGTTACTTCCAAAATCTTAGTATTTACATTGATATTGACGCCTCTGCTCTTTAATTTACGGATCAAAGGTGTGCGGTTCGGTGCGCATACATTGGTAAGAAGCTGTGGAAGCATCTCAATCAGAGTTACCTCTACGTCACCGATACTTGCCTCAAATCCCTTGGTATAAGAGTTGGGCCTTGCATTCTCAAGCACCACCTCTGCCGTCTCACAGGCAACGGCGCCGCCGCCCAGTACGCAGACGCGTCCTCTTGGAATTACGAATTTGCCTCTCAGGAAGTCATGGGCAGTACGAACCGGATATTCCTTGGTTCCCTTGATTGGCGGAACCAACGGTTTTGCGCCGGTAGCAACGATGACAGCCTCCGGTGCGAACTCCTTAACAGCCTCAACGGTTCCTTCTTTGCCAAATTCAAAGGTTACGCCCGCCTTCTTGGCACGGTAGTTCAAATGTACCATCCACTTGGTCATTTCCTGCTTGCCAGGTGCAACTACGGCCAGGTTCAACTGTCCGCCGATCTTCTTGTCAGCTTCCCATACTGTAACCTGATGGCCTCTCTCTGCCGCTGTTACAGCCGCCATCATTCCGGCAGGGCCGGCGCCCACTACCAGCACCTTCTTAGACTTCTCGGCAGGAACCTCCGGAAAATCATACTCTCTGCCGATTCTCGGATTGATGTGGCATCTGCATTGCGGGAACACTTCGCTTCTGCTGATACAGCTTCCGCCGCAGCTTCCGCAAGGAGTAATCTCATCAAACTGGTTTGCCAGAGCCTTTTTACACAGGTCCGGATCAGCAAGGAGAGGACGGCCAATAGAGACGCCGTCTACCAGGCCGCGCTCAACAATGTCTGCCGCATAGCGGATATCGTTAATCTTTCCGGCAACATAAACAGGAATGTTGACAACCTTCTTAATCTCAGACGCTTCATATACATTAACGCCAATCTGTTTATTCTGGCTTGGGATGATATGCTCTAATCCTTCGTACTGTGTACCGCCGGAAATCTCCAGCATATCGATTCCGGCAGCCTCAAACTTCGGAGCCAGATACAGCATATCCTCAAGGGAGTTTCCGCCGACCATACGCTCGTCGCCGGAGATACGTAAAATTAACGGGAAATCTGGGCTTACATTCTTTCTTACCTCCTCGATAATCTCTAAGATAAATCTTGCCCGATTATCTAATCCGCCGCCGTACTCATCCATTCTCTTGTTGCGCAGAGGTGAAAGGAACGCGCCTGCAAGCATATAAGCATGTGCACAGTGAATTGAGATACCTCCGCAGCCGGCTTCCTCCGCCCTGCGCGCAGCCTGGCCAAACTGCTTAACGATCTTCTGAATCTCCTTCACGGTAATCGGACGGCTCACATGGCAGTTAGCATTCACATTGGCGGATGGGCCTAAAGGCGCTATCTTCCGGTATCCGCAGATGGATTCCGGTCCCGGATGAATAATCTGCGGAATCAATACGCTGCCCGCCTCTCTGACGCGGTCTGCAAACTCTTTAAACTGGGGAACCAGGCTATCCTTATCTAATGCAGTCGTATTGCCAAGATAAAGGTATTTGTGGTCAACGGTTACGGCATCGATCATGACATATCCGGTGCCCCCCTCAGCACGACGGACAAAAATATCTGCCAGCTTCTTCGGAACAGTTCCGTCAGCAGCTTCATAATCCATACTCATAGGCGCCATTGCTACACGGTTTTTCAGTGTGGTTTTCCCTAATTTAAGGGGACTGAAAAGCTTTGAATCTTTCATATCTGTTATCATATAAATTCCTCCTGACCTATTGTTAAATTCATTATAAACGAATAAATGCAGGGGTACGTCACATTTTTTTGTCAAATAATCTACATTTTCAAAAGAAATCGTTATAAAATCTTACTAAAAAGAAGGACAATTTGTTGAATTTTACTACCAAAATGACGAGAAAGAAAATCAAAATTGGATATTAGTGACATGAAAAATTGATTTTTTGTACATTGTTTGTGCATTATAATCCACTTTTTGTTCCGACATGGTGTGGAGGTTAGTGTTAAAATTTAGACAAGTTTACTATATAAAGTTTACTATCCGATACGTTTCAACATATTCCGGCAGATTATTCCCGTAGTTGCCAGAATGAATTGAAAAAATAAAAAAAGAGAGGATGATTTTGCAAATGAGTTATGATGCATTGTTTTCACCTATTAAATTAAGAGGACTTGAGTTAAAAAACCGAGTTGTTCTGCCGGGTATGGCCACAAAGATGGCGAAAGGTAAGCATGATGTAGCTGAGGATCTTCCGGGATATCACGCGGCAATCGCAGCAGGGGGATGCGGACTGAACATTGTAGAGATTGCGTCTATCTGTCCGGAATGTCACGCAACGATTTATCTTGGGCTTTATAATGAGCATCACAGAGAGCAGCTTGCGAAGATTACAAAGGCAATCCACGACAATGGCGGAAAAGCAGCAGTACAGATCTGGCACGGCGGATTCGTTCCGGAGGAATTCTTTGACAAGACAAACAAGGTAGAGACACCGGATAATATTACGGTTGAGCGTATCCACGAGATCGTAAAGCAGTTTGGTATTTCCGCGAAGTATGCGGTAGAAGCAGGCTTTGACGCGTTGGAGTTCCACAGCGCGCATACATATCTGCCTCATGAATTCATGAATGCGTCACTGAATAACCGTACAGACGAGTATGGCAACGATAGCCTTGAGAACCGCTGCCGCTTTAGCTTAGAGGTTATCCGTGAGATGCGTGCAAACATGCCGGAGGATATGCCGCTTATTATGCGTCTGGATGCTATTGACGAGATGCTTCCAAAGAATACGACGGTTGAGGAAACCATCCAGTTTATCAACTGGGCCCAGGAGGCAGGCGTAGACGCAGTCAACCTTTCAAGAGGAAATGCGCGCAGTCTTGCAACCGTTTATGAGGTTCCGCCGTACAACCTTGAGCCAGGCTTTAATATGGAAAATATTACTGCTATCAAGAAGGGTGTAAATATTCCGGTTATCGGTGTTGGGCGTGTAAATATGCCGGCTCTTGCAGACGAGTTAATCCGCGACGGAAAGATTGATATGGTCGCAGTCGGCAGAGGACAGTTGGCTGATAATCAGTGGTGTACCAAGGCAAGAGAAGGACGCGACGCTGAGATCCGCCGCTGTATCGGATGTTCAGAAGGATGCTACGACAAGGTTATCGACCCCAAGGCTACCCACATTACCTGTACGCGTAATCCACGGCTTTGCCTGGAATTTGAAGGAATGCCGAAGGCTGAGACTCCAAAGAACGTAATGGTAATCGGCGGAGGAATCGGCGGCCTGGTTACCGCTGAGATTCTGAAAGAGCGCGGACACAACCCGACTGTTTATGAAGCGGGCGAGAGCGCAGGCGGAAGATTCGTACTGGCAGGCAAGGCGCCTAAGAAGCAGGGCTTCACGGACGCTGTTCTGTGGGAGATTGAGAACTGCAAGAGAATGGGTATCGAGATTAAGACGAATACAACTGTAACACCAGAGCTTATCGCAGAAGTGAAGCCGGATCATGTAATCATTGCAACCGGTTCTGAGTATGTGAAGCCGGAGATTCCAGGAATTGACAACGCCGACGTTGTTTCCGCAGAGGATGTTCTGAATGGAAAGGTTGAGGCAAAGGGTGAAGTCCTGATTCTTGGCGGCGGTATGATTGGATGTGAGGCGGCTCAGTATTTGATTGAAAAGGGTGTTAAGGATGTCCGCGTAATGGATAAGAAGCGCGTAGGCAACAAGATGGGTATGCTTCGTACCATGTTCATGGATATCGAGTATCCAGGCAAGACAATTCAAAAGAGCATCCGCAGCAATGTAACAGCTATTGGAGATCATGAGATTACATACAAGTTTACAGATAAATCTAAAAAGACCAGCGAAAAGACCCGCCACTTTGATACACTTGTAATTGCTATTGGAACCACCTCTCGTCCGACAGAGGCCCTGACAGAAAAATGTGAGGAGTTAGGTATCGCTTATGATGTAATCGGCGATGCTAAGAAGGTTGGAATGGGTATCGACGCAACGGCTGACGCATATGCAGTAGGCAGAGCCGTTTAATATCGCAGAAAGGAATGAAATGTTATGACTGTTGAAGAACGTCTGGAAGCGTTAGAAAAAGAGTTACAGCAATTAAAAGATGTACAGGCAATCAAAGAATTAAAAAGCAAGTATTTGTATGCCATGGATACCAAGGATTGGGAGACATTTGCGTCTACAATGGCGCCGGATATCGAGACCTCCTACTCTGATGGAAAACTGAAATTCCATGGACCGAAAGAGGTTACGGATTATATTTCCAGTACCATGCCAAAGACAGAGGTTACACTTCACCAGGGACATAATCCGCAGATTTGGTTTGAGAGCGATACCGTTGCTTACGGTAAATGGTATCTGCGCGACGAGCTGATCTTTGATAAGGGCGACCCGTATGAAGGTCTGGAAATCAAAGGCTCTGCAATCTACACAGATAAGTATGTGAAGATTGACGGACAGTGGCTGATTCAGGATACCGGATATATCCGCGTGTATGAGGAGTCATTCCAGCGCGACTCAACACACAGGGTACGTATCAGTATGTTCCGTCCGTCTACGAAGAAAAAGAAAATTGCCAAGAGAAAAACCGTAAAAGAAGATTAATGTAAACAGCTACATATGCCGCTGTGCCTGTCTGGTATGGCGGCATATTTGCGAAACAAAATATATATCTGATTAGGGGGCGAGAGAAATGCTGCGCAATCTTCGCAGAAAAATATACAAAAAAATCCGTTTCGAGACATGGTACCGTAAAGCATATTATTATCACCGTAAACGGGAGGAAATGGACGAAATTATTGAAAAATACAGAGGGCCGGAGGTGTTTGAAGACCGGCGTTATCTGCGTTCTCTGCGTCGGGATATGATTCGCAGCCTTTTTAAATATGGCTCATATTACAGTGAATATTTCCTATTTGGGTATGAAGAAGAAAAGAGTCCGGAATACAGAGGCTCTTTTATCACAGAGGGGATACGGATGAGCTTCTACCCACGCATGAATCTTAAGAAGAATACAGACCTTCTGGAAAATAAATACAGGACTTATAAGAAATTTGAGGACATGTTCAAGCGTGAGGTTATCCGCGTCAAAAAGAATGAGGAGCCGACTGAGGAAAATTTAAAGAATTTAGAAGAATTTGCAGCCCGCCACGTAAATTATGTGGTGAAGCCAGTGTATGCGGCTTTTGGTACTGCTGTGAGAATCGAAAATATCGCCATGTACGATTCGGTGGAGGATGCCCATGCGCGCTACCGGAAGAACGGCGTTGTTATAGAAGAACTGATTGAACAGGGAGAAGCAATGGCGTGTATCCACCCTGGCTCAGTCAATACCCTCCGGATACCTACGGTGATTATTAAAAATGCCGAGGGCGAACCGGAGATACAGTTGTTTCATCCTTCTTTAAGAATGGGAAGGGATGGAAGTTTTGTGGATAATTTTAGCGCCGGAGGAGTCAGCGCGCTTATTGACCCGCAAACCGGTATGATATATACTGATGGTGCAGACAAAAAAGGACATAGTTTTGAGTGCCATCCGGACAGTGGAATCAAGTTCCAGGGATTCCAGATTCCGGAATGGGATGCCGCTGTGTCCATGGTAAAGAGAGCCGCAATGATGATTCCGGATAACCATTATTGCGGTTGGGACCTGGCGTACAGCAAAGACAGGGGCTGGTGTATGGTGGAGGCAAACTGTACGGCGCAGATGGGAGCCATGCAGATGGTTGAGAAAAAAGGCCGGAGGCATGAGCTGGAGGCATTGATTGCGCAGATGTAGGCTTAATTTGCAAACGCAAAGAAACAGATAGATGAAAATTAAGAGGGACATGAGATGGGGCAGCTATCGGATATAAGAAGGATGATTACCTCAAGAAAATACATACGGGAATTCGCGGAGGATTACGCAGGGAGATACGGGAAGAATCCAAAGGAGGTTTTGCAGGATATCCTTCAGGCAAAGAAGCTGAATCATATCTCCTTTGGTGAATATGAGTGGATTGGCCACTATGACCTTTCGCCTGAACAGAAAAAGACCGTTTCAACGCTGTGGACTCGTATGGAATTCCGCAAAATGTTTACGGACAGACGCTATATCGGTATGCTTATGAATAAATACATTTTCTCAAAAGTATTTGCAGAGTTCTATGGACGCCGGTGCGCGCAGGCATCGGAGGTTGATGGGGATTTGCTTAAAAGACTGGGGGAAAATGGCGGCCATGTGGTCTACAAACCGAATTGCAAGGGGATGGGGAAAGGGATTCGCGTCCTTCCGGTGACGACGGCACAGGAGATTGACGAAGCCCTGGAATGTATCCGCAGCGAGGGAAACGGAATCGTGGAGGAGTACATCTGTCAGAATGAGGTCTTAAGCGAGCTGTATCCTAAGGCTGTGAGCGTGATTCGTTTTTACTCTGTGTGTTCGCCCCAGGGCAGCTTTCTGTTCGCCCCTGTGCTTACGGTGGCGCACCAGAATGAGATTTCTAACGGCTGTCAGGACGCGCTGACCTCCATGGTGGACATACGGACAGGGGAGGTGCTTACCCAGGCGGTGGACCAGAATGAGATGGTGGAGTATGAGACTCATCCTGTCACGGGTAAGGCATTTCGGGGAGTTATGCTTCCCTTCTGGGAGGAAACGATTGCGATGATGCGTAAGGTGGTTCCTCTGGCCAGTAAGATTTCCAATATCGGATGGGATGTTGCGATTACGGGAGAGGGCCCTATGCTTGTGGAGGCGAATACGATTCCGGGCTTTACTACTGCACAGTATTCCGGATTTGGCAGTATAACGCAAGGGTACGGCTATCAGCCCTTGTTTGACGCGGTACATGGGATTGGGTTTGAGGTTGACAGACGCTTCGAGAAGGTGGTTTTGAAGCTCTGACAAGGCGAAAAGGAGGGCACGCGGGATGGCAAAGCAGATTAAGGTCTATTATACCAAACTCCACAATATGGGAGATCAGTTGAATGAGCTGATTCTTGAGAAATGTTTTGGATATGAGGTCGTGCGCTGTTCTTTTCTGGAGGGAGATCTGTGCGCCATTGGAAGCTGTCTGGGGATGTATACCCTGCATGGGACCTTCCCCATGCGAATCAGACAGAGAATCAATGGGCTTTTAAGCCCGCATGTGTCAATCTGGGGAACCGGCTTTATCAATTACTCGGACTGTGAAGGAATATTCTTTAAGAGAGACATGGATTTCTGTGCGGTCAGAGGAGAGCTGACGAGGAAAAGGGTAGAGAAAATGACAGGGAGAACACTGGATATTCCCACGTCCGACGCGGGGCTTCTGGCGTCTGAGCTTTTGGAGGTTAAGCCGGAGAAATGCTACGACGTAGGGATTATCCCCCATCTCTGTGATTTGAAGGACCCCAGGGTGTCAGAGCTTGTTGAAAAATATGCCGGCAGGTTCATCAATGTAAAGGATGAGCCTATGAAGGTAATTGAGGAGATTGCAAGATGCAGATGTATTCTCTCAAGCAGCCTGCACGGACTGATTGTGGCGGACAGCCTGGGTATTCCCAATCTGCACATAGTATTTGGCGACAGGCTGTTAGGCGACGGCTATAAATTTGACGACTATTATTCCGCTTATGGTATGACGCACACGCCCTATGATTTGCGGACGGAAAGGGTTCCAGAGCTTTCCATGGTTGAAGGCAGGTACACAATCCGTCAGGAGGCGGTTTTGGAGAAAAAGAGGGCGCTTAAGGAAGTGTTCCCATTTCCAGTGACAAAGGAGTAAGAAGGATGGAACAAAAGATGATTTCGGTAATCATTCCAACATACAACAGAAAAGAGAAGCTTCCGAAGTGTATCGAAAGCGTTCTTAGCCAAAGCTATAAAAATATAGAGGTGCTTGTGGTGGACGACGCATCCACAGACGGCACGGAGAAGCTTTTTGAAGATTTTGAGGATTCCCGCCTTCGCTACCTGAGATATGAGACGAACCAGGGGGCCTGCTATGCCAGAAATTACGGCGCAAGGCGGGCAAAAGGAGAGCTTCTTGCGTACCAGGACAGCGACGATGTGTGGCATGCGGATAAGCTTGAAAGGCAGTATGAGCTGCTTTTGTCTGACGGCGCAGATATGTGCTTCTGCGGAATGAACCGTATCTCTGAGGGAAGCCGCTTCTATTATCCGGTGCACCCCTTTCATCCTGAACACGCGTTGGAGGAATTCCTTGCCGAAAACAGGGCCAGCACCCAGACGATGCTGATGCATAAAAAGGTGTGGGAGCAGTTAAAGTTTGATGAGAATATCCGGCGTTATCAGGACTGGGACTTTGGTATCCGCGCCGCAAGGAGTTTTTCACTGTGCTATCTGCCGGAGGCTTTAGTGGAGTCAGAGGTGGGCGCGGACAGTATCTCCTCCAGGGTAAAATCCTATCCCCATCTTCTGCATCTGCACAATAAGCATGAGGAGTTGTACATGCAGTATCCAAAAAGCGAGGCGGTGATGAACCGGCGTCTCGGAAAACGGGTGCATCAGACAGACCCCGCGCTGGCGGCGGTTCATTTTAAAAAAAGCTTCGGCTTAAGCCGCAGTTTTTATGACCTTGGATACTGGATGGCGGACAGCCTTCGGGCTATGTTCTGGAACAAAGGAAGGGTAAGCGAAAGGGAGAAGGAAGCATGACAGCGTTTGTTATACTGCATTACCGCGCCATAGATATGACAAGAACCTGTGTGGAGAGAATCGAGGCCCTGGAGGGCAGCAACCACATTGTAATCGTAGATAACGCTTCTCCCAACGGCACAGGCAGGCTTTTGGCAGAAGAATATGCGGGAAAAGAGCAGATTACCGTTCTGCTGAATCAGGAGAACGCCGGATTTGCCAGGGGCAATAACCTGGGGCTTCGTTGGGTGTGCGACCATCTTGAGCCGGATTTTGTGGTTGTTCTGAACAATGATGTAGAAATTATGCAGAAGGATTTCGCGGCGCGAATTGGCGGGATTTTTAGAGAGCATCCCTTCGACGTCCTTGGGCCGGATATACTCTCCGTCTTTTCGGGGATTCACCAGAGCCCTAAGAGCCTTTGCGGCTGTACGCTGGAATCGGTGAGAAGGAAGTATGCGAAGGTGAAGAAAAGCAGCAATCCCATCCTGCTTCTTTTAAGCAGCGGCGAGAAGAACAGTCCTGCCATCTGGAAACGGGTACAGCGGCGGCAGAGGGCGAAGCAGAGGATTGATTCTTCGGTTTCGGCAGAGGGGGTTGTCCTCCATGGCTCATGCGTCATCTTTTCCAGCCGGTATCTGGCGGCCCACCCAGAGCCGTTCTATCCCAAGACCTACATGTATTATGAGATGGAGATTCTGGAGTGGCTGTGCCGGCAGCAGGGAAATGTCATACGCTATGACCCGTCAATCTCGGTACTGCATTATCAGTACGTGGCTTCCAAACAGGAATATAAATCCATTGTGAAACGCTCGAAATTTGTGATAGAATGTCTTTTAGATTCCTTAAAAGCAGCGGAGGAATTGATTCTTGAAGCGGGCGGGGAGGAAAAACCGTGAAGAAAAAAAGAATCAGCAAGACAACCAAGGCATTTTATATATTCCTTTCTTATGTGTCGCCCCGTTTGAACACAAAGCTTCTTTTCCTTAAGAAATTCGGACGTCTGCCAAATCTTAAGACTCCGGAGACACTCAATGAAAAACTTCTCAAATTAAAACTAGAGGATTTTGGAAAAAACGAGCTGGTAAGACAGTGCGCGGATAAATACCGGGTACGGGAGTATGTGAGGGACTGTGGGCTTTCGGGCTGTCTGAATGAGCTTCTGGCAGTATATGACACACCAGGGGAGATTGATTGGGACAGCCTTCCTGAGAGCTTTGCCGTGAAATGGAATTTTGGCTGCGGCTACAATCTCATCTGTGAGTCCAAAGGAGAGCTTGATACTGCGGCGGCAGAAAAAAAGCTGGAAAGGTGGGGGAGAGAGCCGTTCTGGGCTTATTTTTCTGAATTACAGTATCGGGGAGTCCCAAAGAAAATCATTGTGGAGGAATATATCGGCGGCAAAGACAAAACGCCGCCGGATGACTATAAGTTTTATTGTTTTCACGGCAATGCCTATTGTGTCATGGTGTGCGTGGGGAGAGAGGAGGGCTGGCCCCGTTTCTATTTTTTTGACAGAGAATTCAGGCTTATGCGCATCAACCGTGACTCGGTGAATGCGCCGGAGGATTTTTCACTCCCCAGGCCTTCGGGGATTTCGGAGGCGTTTCAGATTGCCGACAGGCTGAGTGCGGGCTTTCCCTTTGTGCGCGTGGATTTGTATCTGACGCAGAGAGGCGTGCGTTTTGGGGAAATGACCTTTACTCCGGCTGCGGCTCTTGATAATAAACGGCTTCCGCAGACGGACCTGCTCTTTGGCAGCCTGATGTAGGAGGGAACAGGAGTTAGATTATGAAAATAGCGGTTTTAGGGGCAGGGAACAGTGGGTGCGCGCTGGCAGCCGACTACGCATGGCGCGGTCATGAGGTGACGCTGATTAAGACGTCCCACTCCCTGCATGATGATAATTTCAGCCATCTCAAAGAGAACGGCAAAGTGATGGTGATGGATGAATTCGGTACGGAAAAGGTCTGTAAAATCACCCGCCTGACCAGGGAGGTCGGCGAAGTCTGCGGGCAGGACGTTGTGCTTTTGTGTACCCAGACAGGCTTTCATGAGGAGGTGCTTAAGAGGGCAGTTCCCTATCTGGAGGAAGGACAGCTTCTTCTCATTAATCCGGGGTATCTCTCCACAGCTTATGCCCTTGGGCTTGGGCTTAAGGAGGGCGTTATAGTGGCGGAGGCTGAGAGTAACTTTATTGACGGGCGGATATCGTCGCCCGGACATTTTAAAGTGGGCTTTCGTAATGTGCGCAATCCTCTCGGTATCTATCCCGCCCAAAAGACAACTCAGGCGGCAGAGGTTTTGGACAAGCTGGGAACGCCCTTCGTGTATTTAAAGAGTGTTGCAGAGGCGGCTCTGCATAATCCCAATATGATTGTACATACAGTGGGCGCGGTCATGAGTATTCCTCGGATTGAGGCCACAAAGGGAGATTACTGCATGTATCATGAGGTGTTCACGCCTTCTGTGTGGACTCTTTTGGAGGCCCTGGACGCAGAAAAGATGGACATACTGGAAGCCCTGGGCTTTGAACGGCTCGCCTATGCGGATGCCTGCAAATTCCGAAACAGTCTGGACGAACAGCGGGAAGGCCGCGAGGTGTTTTTTGAGTATGCGTCCATGCCGGAGAGGGCGAAGGGTCCTCAGAGTGTGGGCTCAAGATACATTACAGAGGATGTTCCCCAGGGCCTGGTGCTGATGGAAGCCTTAGGGCAGGCGCTTGATATTCCGGTTCCGGTGTGTACGGCGCTGATAGAGCTTGCGTGCGCGTCCCTTAAGAGGGATTTCCGCAGGGAAGGGCGTACCCTCAAGCGGCTTGGCGAGGAGAATGTACGCAGGATATTGGGGAAATAGGAGGTTTAGGCAGGATGTCAAGGTGGAGTGCAGGAAAAAAGATATATCACATGGCAAAGCGGCTGAAAGAACAGAGGGGCGGTTTTACGGTCATGTATTTTATAGATGCGCTTCGTTGCAGCTACCGGCATCAGGCTTCACCGGAGAATTATTTTGTGCTTCGCTTCTACGAGCTTAAGGACTGGGAACGGCAGACCTATCTGACCTCCGGACGGTCAGCCAGGGCAGATAAAGAGCTGAACCAGTCTATGACAGAGGAAAAAGAGAAAATCATGTCCCATAAGCATCTGTTTTACCAGAATTTTTCGGATTTTGTGCATCGGGATTATTTATATGTGCCTGAGGCTTCCTACGCGGAGTTTTCTGCATTTCTTGACGTTCATGACGCGTTTATCGTCAAGCCGGATCGGGGAATCATGGGGCAGGGGATTGAAAAACTGTGTGCCAGGGACGTGGAGGATAGAAAAGCCTTCTATGAAAAATGCAGGACAGAAAAGCGTCTGGTTGAGCAGGTGATTGAGCAGCACGAGGCGTTAGATAAAATCAGCCCGTGCGTCAATTCTGTGCGTATTAACGCGGCGAGAGACGTAAGGGGTAGGGTCCGGCTGATTGGCGGCTGTCTGAAATGCGGCGCAAAAGGGGCGGTGGCAGACAATTTCCACTCAGGAGGGGCCGCCTATCCCCTTAATCTTGAGCACGGCGCCGTTACTGGGCCAGGGCGCAATAATACGGAAATCAAGGATTATGAATATCATTCAGGCTCGTCTGTCTATATGCCGGGCTTCACCCTGCCTCACTGGGAGGCGGTCAGAGCATGTGCAATACAGGCAATGGAGGTGATACCAGAGCTAGGATATGTTGGGTGGGACATTGCGGTTACCCAGGGAGGCGCGGAATTAATTGAAGGAAACTGCCACTGGCCGGGCGGCAATATCATCCAGCTTGATAAAATCGGGAAGTACCCGCTGATAAAGGAGTGCTTAAAATGAGTATTTTAACAGAGAATTATCTTGTAAAGAACTTAAGAGCCTATCCTGTGCTTAGGAAAAAATTTATGTCCTATATCAAGGGCCTTGAGCAGTATCCGGAGGGCTTTACTAAGAATAAACTGTTCCACGACTATCTCAAGGTCCGCAGGCATAATCCAGAGAAGCGGGTGTCTCAGTCTGAGTATATGATTTTCGGCTTTTACAATCTGAGTGAGAAAGAGCAGAAAAAATATCTTACCGACGTGGAGGCAACGCGTCTGATGCGTCCGTACAACAGTGAAGCAGAGCCATATCTGAAAAGTAAGGAGACATTTCTTAAGAATTTTACACGTTTTATACATAGAGGGTGGCTTTACGTGCCGGATGCGACTTTTGAGGAGTTCTGCGAATTCGTGTACAAGTACCGTACCGTTGCCTTAAAGCCCCAGTATTCCAGTTGGGGAATCGGTTTTCTGCGGCTTACTGAGGAGGAACTCAGGGAAAAGGAGAATCCCAGGGAGTTCTATGAGAAGATGTGTAAAGGAAAATATCTTGCCGAGGAATTTGTGGAATCCTGTGATGAGCTTGCTGTTTTCCATCCCTCCTCGCTCAATACCCTGCGTGTGATTACCTTCCGGTGCGGGGAACGCTTCCAGGTATTCGGCTGCGGACTGCGGGTAGGCAACAACGGGCTTCATGTGGACAATGCACACGGGGGCGGGATTTTCTGTGAAATGGACCCTGAAACCGGAAAGATTATTACGGACGGGCTGGATGAGTGCTCTAACAGCTACGCCGCACACCCCATGACCGGTGTGAAATTTAAAGGTACGCAGATACCCTGTTGGAAGGAAATCGTAGAGCTGTGCAGGGAGGCTTCCATGGAGTTGCCTTGTCTGCGCGTGGTGGGGTGGGATGTGGCGATTCTGTCGGACGGGCGCCTTGAGCTGATTGAGGGAAATCACAATCCAGGAATGAATATTGTCCAGGCGCCGGCGAAGCATGGGGTTCATGATAAGTTTGCGGCTTTGCTTTTGGATTATTACGGAGAACCAGAAAAGTATACGAAACCGGTGTAGCTGTAAAGAAGGCTGCTGTATTAAGGGAATATTTCCCTGATGCAGCAGCCTTTTTGTATTAGATTACAAGCCTAATTTTTCTTTCAGTTCTTTTGCGATATCGTATCCGCTGTGTTCCATTGGGATTACATAATCGTCTCCTTCTCCGTGGAGTGGAGTCCATACCTGTGCATAGAAAGGATTCTTCTTTGCAATCTGTCCATATCTCCACTCATGGGAAAGACATTCAGGACACCAGTGGCCGCCGTGAAGCACCGCGTTCACGGACATCATAAATTCGTGCCCGTCCGCGCATCTCCATTTAATCGGAGTATAGATATCAGGGATTTCTTCTGCCAGACACTCGCCTCCGCGGAATTTGGCTGCCTGCTTCAAATCCTTAAGGGTCAGCTCGTTAAGCGCCTTTGTCTCATCATAGCCGTGGTCCAGATAGGTTACCTCCTCGCTTGGGCGATGCAGGTCGTATTCCGCCCAGTCCTTGATTGCCTTCTGTTTCTCTCTGGAACCGAAAAATGCTTGAATCCAGTTTTCTTCGTTGTTTTCAAACATCCAGTATGAGCCCATCCGTTGATGCCCGATTTCTATATTCTTGGCTTTCATCTCCTCGCCGGAGGGGAACATAGAGCGAATCAGCGGATTTACAGACATCCGGCGCATTTCGTCGCGCACACCGCCCCAATACTGTTCTGCCGGAATACACCGGAAATGAAGTATCTCGTCCAGTTTGTCGCTGTCGCTGAAGAAATGTCCGTGGAAGTTATATTGTGCCAGCATATTCGCGTCAAACAGGTCCTTAAGGCCAAGACCGAAAGCGCCCAGGCTGATATCCATCAATTCCCAGTTCGTGAGCCGGTATCCTGGGCCGCTGCTTAGGTTATAGCCTTTTCGCCAGAAGTCCTCCGGAACCCAGTCCTCGCAGATATTAGCCATACAGATGCCGGATTCTACGGAGGTACTCCACTCCAACACATTGTTCGGCGGCTGGTGGAAGATAATTGGCTGCTCTCCCGCGCCCTCTGCCACAGGATGCTGTCCACTCTGGCGGATGGATACCCAGTGCTTTAAGCCGGAGTCAAATACCGCCATCTCAGAAAATACCTTTGACAGCGCATAATAGTCGAAAATGGAAGGATTAATTGGGTCGCCCACTCTCCCCCAGTGAATTGGCTCTGTCCGTCCTCCGGTCAGCGCAATGGTTCCGATATATACAAAATGTACTCTGTCTGGCTCTGGCTGAGCCTTGATTGCTTTGATGATATTCAGTGTAGAGCCAATGTTGGCATATAAGGTTTCTTTAGGAAACTGGTCTGCCGCCGGAGAAACCATTGCCGCAATATGCAGTACATAGTCAGCTCCGTCAACTCCTTGCTTGATGGTATCATAATCAGCCATGTTGCCCCAGATAACCTCCAGTGACGGGCAGGCGTATTTTTGAATGATTGCGGTATCCTTCTCGGTAGGCAATACCAGTGCGCGGACTTTGAAGCGGTTTTTTCTTGAGAGAAGCTGTTTCAGCGTTTCCTGCCCCATGGTGCCGGTGCCGCCTGTCACAAAGACTACCTTCTTCGGCCTGGAGGCGGCTTCGTGTTCTCCTTCCCGGTCAAATGTCAGCGCCGCGTCAAAGGCTTCTCTGGTTGCGTCAAGCGCGCGCCGCGCCATTCCTGCGTCGCCCACTTCATAATATCCAATGTGATTATCATAACATGCCTTCTCAATAGCGCTTCCGTCTCTTTTCCTGGCGCCGGTCATTACTACATAATCACAAGAGTATTTCACCCTTTTTCCGTTCTTTTCTCCTATAACGGAATGGTCGAGAATCTCTGTAACCTTTATTTCGGTTACAGGCTTAATTGCTTTCCCGTGGATGCTCTCCATCACGCAGATTTTCCTTGTGCTGCCCATGTCGGCGCAGATGTCCTTTTGACTATCCAGGACGGTTACTTTTGCGCCCTTTTCAGCCAGAAATTCAGCGGTTCCCATTCCGTCCAGGCCGCCGCCAAGGATTACGACATTTCCTGTCACAGTAACCTTTCCGTTCAGTACGTCCTGGGAGGTTACCACGAATGGCTGGTCATGTCCGGGAATCGGCATGACAATCGGCTCTGCCCCGATTGCGTTGATTACGGTGTGTGGGTTTATTTGTGCAATCAGCTCTGGCGTTACCCGTGTATTCATACGGATATCCACGCCAAGCCTTCTGGCTTTTTCGCCCATGGAAATGACGGCCTTTTTCATCTCCTCCCTTCTTGGGACCTGGCCTGCCGCCAAGAACTGTCCGCCGAGTATATCCGACGCTTCGCATAAAATGGGATTGTGCTTCCTCTTTTTCAAAATGATTGCGGCCTCTAATCCGGCAATACCGCCTCCGGCCACCAGCACCGTCTTTGGCTCGGCAGCAGGGGTCAGCGCACATTCCCGTTCCCTTCCGACTGCCGGATTTCTCAGGCAGGTGATACATGGGGACTCTACATTCTCAAAGCCGTCGTAGCAGCCCTGGTTACAGCCTACGCAGTAATCAATGTCGTCGGTGTTTCCGGCCTGGGCCTTGTTGCAAAAATCAGGGTCTACAAGCTGAGCGCGCCCCATAACCACCAAATCTACTTTGTCCTCCTCAAGAAGCTGTTCAGCTAATTCAGCCGTGTTAATTCTTCCAACGCCGATAGTTATCATGCCGGTCTCCTTACGGATTCTCGCGGCATTGTCAATGTTAAAGGCGTGAGGAAGGTCTGCGGGAGGAACCTCGAACTTAAGCCCGTTTGTCAGGACATTTCCCCGTGAAACGTCAAGCACATCGATTCCGGCCTCCTTTGCAAGCTTACAGAAGGTGACGGTATCTTCAACGGTCATTCCGCCCTTCAGATAATCGTCATGTGCGTCAATCCTCATCAAAAGAGGCATACCCTCCGGAATCTGCTTACGGATTGCACGGATACATTCAAGAGGGAATTTTGCACGATTTTCAAGGGAACCGCCATATTCGTCTGTCCGGTGGTTGATTCCGCCGGATAGGAAGGAATGAGGCAGATATGTGTGTGCGCAGTGGAATTCGATACAGTCAAATCCGGCGTCTACTGCCCTTTTTGCCGCTTTTGCGTAACACTGTACTACCTCCTCCATCTGTTCTCTGGTGATGGCGGGAAGGGTTAGCTCTGGGGTGAACTGCAAATCACTTGGCACAAAAATCTGTGCCGTCTGATCCATACCAACAGCAAGACCTCCCTGCCATAGCTGGACGCCTGCCTTACCGCCTTCTGCGTGGATGGCGTCCGCCAGTTTTTTTAGACCTGGTATGTACACGTCCTCGCTGATTGATAGAAAGCCCCGCGGTGCGCTTGGAGTGTGAACGCTGCATACCTCCACCATATTCAAGCCGCAGCCGCCTTTTGTACGCGCAACATGGTAATCAATCAGCGTTTGGGTTACATAGCTTGCTTTTCCTGCAAACTTGGTTCCCATGGATGGAAGAATTACTCGGTTTTTCAGCGCCATGTCTTTAATTTTGACAGGGCTGAACAATTTGTCAAACATTTTGTTACCTCCTTGGTTCTTTTGCTTTTTATAAATAAAATGAGGCTGCCGGAAAGTGCAAATATGTCACTTCCGACACCCTCAATCATTATTCTTTTATCTCGTCAATATGTATTAGATTGACACCTGCGACATTGAGGATTGCATCATCTGCTTTTTTAAGAAGTATTGTTGACAAGATTTGTTATATTTATTATAGCAAAAGATATGTGGAGTGTAAAGCTATGAAAACCCCTTACAGCTTTGACGCTTAAATTTATGATTACTTTCTTAGAGCACATCAGATTCTATTTTTTCATATCCTATTATCCTTACCATCCGATTTGAGACATAAAATCCCTGTGTCCTGTTCCGTACCTTCTTTTCTTTATCGTCTATCCTTTCATCACCACCTCTCCCTAATGTTTTCTATATAAACCGTATCTGCATCTTCTGATCTAGCTCTTCCTTATATTCTTCCAGCAACAGTTCCTTCTTCCATATCCGTTCCCATGCCTCCAGAAACTGTCCGATCATATGCCCGATCTGAATCAAATAATTTCTTGCTTCATGGTAAAACCTCCTCTCTTTTATGGGTAGTGCGAAAAAATAGTTTGTTGCTAATTCTATTATCTCGTATTATCCCGTAAAATGGGAGGTTTTTTTATGATTTTTTTTTAAGCGTCAAAGCTGTCCGTTAATGCAAACCGTTAGAGTAATCGAAACTAGTGGATTTTTTTGTGTGTTTGAAACTTAAACCTAAAAAACAGTATGTTTTTCAGCGGCCTCCGCTTGAAGTGGGGGGGGGGTGATGATTAGTGAAATCATAATTATCTTCTTTTCATAAACTATCACTCATCTAAAAGAGCAATAAGCTTTTCTTTAAATATCTTACTGTCTGTTTCGGTAGCAACATAGAAGTTGTAATTATCAAAGGTTACTTGAGAGTCGTAGCCGTAACCTTCCTTGTACAGAATTACCTGCCCGTACGCTTCATTGTCGTCCGTCATAACGCTTGCGTGGCAGGGTTGGGTCTTTTTAAGGTAATCGTCCCACAGTACGCAAGCCATAGCGACTCCGTCGGCATCATCGGCAATCGGTAAGCCTCTTGTTTCTGTATTAAATTCTATCAGTCCGCTGAAGGCTTTGGCGAAGAATTCCGACAGTCCGCCTTTTTTCTCCAGCTCGTCAAGCTCTTCCTTGGAAAAAGTAGTTTCTTCAGGAAGCATATCGAAGCCGATTGCCGTAATCGCCACACCCGAATCAACCAGCACCTTGTACGCCTCGGCGTCATGATAAACATTGAACTCCGCAACAGGCGTTGCGTTGCCAGATCCAAAGCCTGCGGTTCCCATTGACCAGTATTTCTTGACGCGCTTCATCGTTTCGGGATCTTTGTCAAAGGCGAGCGCAAGATTGGTGACGGGACCGAGAGCGACAATTTCCACCTCGTCGGGATTCGCCTTTACCGCTTCAACGATAAAATCAACAGCGCCCTTATCCTCAGCTTTTCGCGTGGGATGAATCAAGTCTTGATCCCCCATACCATCCTTGCCGTAAACGCTGAAGGTTTCACGTTCCTTGCCGGTATATGTAGTAGAAGCGCCTGCATAAACAGGGGCGTCGCTGCCCGCCATTTCCAGCGTCATCAACGCGTTTTTGACTGCCTGATCGAGACTGACGTTTCCTGCGGAAACTGTCACGCCAAGAATATCAATGTTTTTAGCCTTTGCCGCGATAATCAATGCGGAGGCGTCGTCGCCCGCGGTGTCGGTATCAATAATGATTTTTCGCTTTTGCTGCGGTTCGTCAAACGCTTGAGTGGTTTCTGCAATTGTTGTAGCCGTTTCCATTGTCTGCGAATTATCCTTGACGCCGCAGCCGTTCAAGGAAAGGGCGCTCACAAACAGCATAACGGCAGAAAGAATCACGCTAACCGAACGATTGAATATCAACTTCATTTTAACTTACATTCCTTTCATTATGATTTGTATATTATAACAGGAATATAAAAAATAATCCACCATAATTTCTAAGAACC
>CAJUBG010000028.1 GCA_910584575.1 uncultured Dorea sp. | reverse complement strand
TGCGACCTCCTGGTCCCAAACCAGGCGCTCTAGCCAAGCTGAGCCACACCCCGCCACTATATAAATTCATCGCATCTCGAATCTATATCTCCGTGACACAACAGTTATTATATAGGAACATCCGCAGCTTGTCAACAACTTTTTTTAATTTTTGCCAACAATTTGCAAAAACTATAAATACTCCTGCAAAACCTCCACATTTCCCCCCTCGTCCAACTCCATCACCATATAACTGGGCCTTCGCCCCTCCTGCCTGGGGTACGCCGTACTCCCCGGATTCAGCGTAATCAAATCCGCGTCCCGCGAAAGAGCCGGCCTGTGGGTATGCCCGTACATCACAATATCTGCCCCCCGCTGGCGCGCCTCCTCCTTGAGCCTCTCCTCACTCATTGCCACATAATAATAATGGCCATGTGTAATAAAAATATGATGCCCCATAACATCGAACTCCTCCTCCTTGGGAAGCTCGGAGAAGAAATCATTATTCCCCCTGATAATATGGGCGGGGCATTTTGCCATGGCCGCAATATCCTCCTCCCCTCCTTCAGTATCACCAAGATGAATCAGCATATCCACCGGACGAACCAGCTCAAGAATCCTTTTGAGATTCCTATGGGACTTATGTGTATCGCTAACAATCAATATTTTCATAAGATATCTCTCACCCTTACCTTTTCTCCAATATCGCCCGCATCTTACGAAGCCCTTCCCCCCGATGGCTCAGTTCATTCTTCTTCTCAGGCGTAAGCTGCGCGCTGGTACAGCCAAATTCCGGCAAAAAGAAGATGGGATCATAGCCAAATCCATTTTCCCCGACAATCTCATAGCCTATCATACCCTCCATGGTTCCTCTGACCACCTCGCTGCTTCCATCCGGAAATGCCGCCGCAATCGCACATACAAACCTGGCTGTGCGCTGTTCCTTCGGCACCCCATCCAGCCTGTCGATTAACGTCTGATTCTTAATGTCATAAGAGGTGTCCTCTCCCATATACCGCGCCGAATAAATCCCAGGCTCTTTGTTCAGATAGTCGATTTCCAGTCCGGAATCATCCGCCAGGATAACCGCATCCTCAAGGCCGGACATCCGCCTCGCCGCCTTCCCAATCTCCGTCGCCTTAATCAAAGCATTCTCCTCGAAGGTAGTCCCGTCCTCAACAACCTCCGCTTCAATACCCGCTTCCCGCTGTGAAAGAATCTCAGCGCCAAGATCCGCAAGAATCATCCGAATCTCTGCCATCTTATGTTCATTTCCTGTGGCAAATATAATCTTCTTCCCCATATCTTCCTCCTGACTATTGCTTCGTTGTACCGGCATCCCCCGCCCGTCTGGGCGGCTTGGGTCCCTGGAACTGATAAAAATATGTTTTCAGCATCCCGTTATAAATCTTACGGTTCTTGTCCGCCTTACGCCCAAAATACTTCTCCGCTTCTTCATAAGAAGTAATCATGTACGCTGACCAGGAATCAAGCCTCCTGAAGCTGTCTCCAAACGCCTGATAGAGCTTAGGTAATGCCTCCTTCTCCTCCAGCCGTTCCCCATAGGGCGGATTCGTAATCACAAACCCGTATTTCTTCGGATGGTTCAGCTCTCTGACGTCCCTCTCCTGAAAATGAATCAGATGCCCGACCCCCGCCTCTTTTGCATTCCGTCTGGCTACCCTGATGACAGACCGGTCTATATCATATCCCTGGATATCCACCTTTACATCCTCACGGATTCTGTCTCCGGCTTCCTCCGCGGCATCATACCACAGCTTCTTTGGAATCAGGTTCGTCCATTCCTCAGCGGTAAATGAACGGTTCATTCCTGGGGCAATATCCGCCGCCATCATCGCCGCCTCAATGGGAAATGTACCGCTTCCGCAGAAGGGGTCCACCAGAATCCTGTCCTTCCTCCACGGCGTCAGCATAATCAGCGCCGCCGCAAGAGTCTCGGTGATAGGGGCTTTTCCGGAGACTTCCCTGTAACCCCGTTTATGCAGAGAAACCCCCGACGTGTCAATTCCTATCGTAACCTCATCCTTCATCAGAAACACCCGAATGGGATAAGGCGCGCCGTCCTCAGGAAAATGCTCGATACCATAACGCTCGGCAAGCCGTCTGACCATGGCCTTTTTCATAATGGACTGTATATCCGAAGGGCTGAAAAGCTTGCTCTTTACAGACGCCGCTTTAGCGACCCAGAACCTCCCGTTACGGGGAATAAACGCTTCCCAGGGCAGCGCCCTCGTCCTTTCAAACAACTCCTCGAATGTGACAGCCCTAAAGCTTCCCACTTTCCAGAGGATTCTTTCCGCTGTACGCAGAAAAATGTTGGCATAGCAGACTGCCGCCGCATCCCCGTAAAAAGTCACTCTCCCATCCTCAACTCTGGCAATCTCATACCCTAACTCCAGAATCTCTCTTTTTAACACCGCTTCCAGTCCAAAATGACAGGGGGCGATTAACTCTATTCTATCCATATGGTTACTCCAACTTTATCTCTTAATCGTTACTTCTCCATCTTACTTTTTTCCCTATCTCTTGTCAACAAAAAAGAACGCCGCATAAGACGATTTCTTATGCAGCGCACTTTTCGCTTTTCTGAATTTCTAAAAGGTACAGCCAAGAACTGTACAGGAAATTCTCCTAGTAGTTGTCGCTGTAATTTGTGCTGTTAGAATTTGTGCTGTTAGAGTTCTTGTTCTTTGATGTCGTGTTGGACGCATTCTTGTTAGATGAATTCTGGTTAGATGCGTTCTGGTTGCTTGCGTTCTGGTTGTTTGCATTCTGATTAGATGCGTTTTTGTTAGATGAACTATAATTCTTAGCCATGTCAATTCCTCCTAAATCATTTTTGTTACATGGCTATTATGTCCACTCCATTGCATAATATGTATTATTTTTTTATTTTTTTTCTAAAATTTGTCTTGCAATTTTATCCATACTATACTATACTAAGATGTGTAGAAAGGATACTTTCTACAACCCCTTATTAATTATTTATACTCCCCTCAAAAGAACGATGGCTCCCCCATCGTTCTTTTACTTTTATTCTCAGCCATTCTTTCATCGCCGCCGCCCTCCAATCAGACGTACAACAAACATGATAATAAGAACCGGAATAATAATCGGCGCAAGTAGCGAAAAGATTCCTCCAATCACAGCCACCACCAGCATGATGATTCCCAATACCCCTAAAATGACCAGCAGCTTCTTCCACCAGGAATTCACACCTATCACGCGTACCCTGGAATTCTGTCCGTTCCCAAAGCTCTGCTGCGCAGGATCATATGTAAAGCTCTCCTGGCCGTTTCCCGTATTCTCCATAGCTTCGATAATATTCCTGGCAATAGCCCAAGGGTCGCCAAGCTCGTCAATCACAGCCGCTTCGCTTCTCCCCTTCCTCACCTCGTCGCTGATATACCCGTCATAATAATTGATATTATCCTGTATCACAGAACCACTCAAGTCATTCGCCAGGGCATGTCTCATTTTTTCCAAAAATTCATATTTCGTCATGGTAATTCCCCCTGAGTCAGATTATTTTCCTCATAAAAACCTTGCACTTAGAATAGCACATACCTGCGTTTATTCCAAGTACAAGGTTCTTAAAATTTCCTAATATCTTTATTAAGGGGATAACTATACTTCAAAAATCAAATCGCCATATGACGGCATCGGCCACGCCTCTTTATCCACAATCATCTCAAGCCTGTCAACCGGCGCCCTAAGGGCCTCCATAGCAGGAACCACGTCAAAATGATAGAATCTCGCCTGCGCCTCTCCTTCGCCCATTGCCGCCGCCTTATCCGTAAGCCGGATTAACTCCGCCAACGCCTGCTTCGTGTTAGCAAGCAGACCGGATATCTCGCCCAGAAGCTCAGCCTGTACCGACGCGTCGGCGCCAGCCTCCTTCACCGCAATCACCGTATCCGCCAACTCCTTCGTATACTTGATAACAGCCGGAATAAACTGCTTGCTCGCCATATCAATCATGGTACGCGCCTCGATATTAATCGCCTTCGCATAATTCTCGAACTTAATCTCTGCGCGGGACTCAAGCTCTGCCCTGGTAAATACTTTGAACTTTTCAAACATTGCCACCGCCTTATCCGTGGTAAGTGCGGGAATCGCCTCCACCATAGACCGGATATTCGGCAAGCCCCGTCTTTCGGCCTCTGCCACCCACTCGTCCGAGTAGCCGTTGCCGTTAAATACAATCCTGTAATGCTCGGTAGCATATTTCTTAATCAAATCATGTACTGCCTTGCCGAAGTCCTCCGCGCTCTCCAACACGTCGCACGCCTCAGCAAATGCCTCGGCAACAATGGTATTTAACACCACATTCGGCCCTGCAATCGAATCACGTGAGCCTACCATACGGAATTCAAATTTATTTCCCGTAAATGCAAATGGCGACGTCCTGTTCCGGTCTGTCGCGTCCTTCGCCAAATCCGGCAGCGTCCGAACGCCTGTCTCCAGCTTGCCTCCCTTTAAGCTGTGGGTCGCCTCCCCTGTGCTGATTAACTGATCAAGGACATCCTCAAGCTGCTCGCCCAGGAAAACGGAGATAATTGCCGGAGGCGCCTCGTTTGCCCCTAACCTGTGGTCATTTCCCGGATCAGACGCGGATTCGCGCAATAAGTCTGCATGCTCGTCTACGGCCTTCAGCACACAGGTAAGCACAAGCAGAAATTGGATATTTTCGTGAGGAGTCTTGCCCGGATCAAGAAGATTCTTCCCGTCATCCGTTGTAAGCGACCAGTTGTTGTGCTTTCCAGAGCCATTTACTCCGGCAAACGGTTTCTCATGAAGCAGACACTTCATGCCGTGCTGGCACGCGACACGCTTCAATGTCTGCATCACCAGATGGTTATGGTCAACCGCCACATTGGCCTCTGCATAGATTGGCGCCAGCTCATGCTGTGCCGGCGCAACCTCGTTGTGCTGCGTCTTTGCCGTTACTCCAACCCTCCAAAGCTGCTCGTTTACATCCTTCATGAAGCCTGCTATCCTCTGGCGGATAGTCCCGAAGTAGTGATCGTCCAACTCCTGTCCCTTGGGCGGCATAGCGCCGAACAAGGTACGGCCTGTATATATCAAGTCTTTTCTCTGCTGAAACTTCTGCGCATCTACAAGGAAATATTCCTGCTCAGGCCCCACAGACGGCGTAACCTTCTTTGATGTGGTATTTCCAAACAAACGGATGAGCCGCAGGGACTGGGTGTTGACCGCCTCCATAGAGCGCAAAAGCGGGGTCTTCTGGTCAAGCGCCTCCCCTGTGTAAGAACAGAACGCCGTTGGGATACACAGTGTCGCGCCTGCCGCGTCATGCCTTACAAACGCCGGAGAGGTACAGTCCCATGCCGTATATCCTCTCGCCTCAAATGTTGCTCGCAGTCCGCCCGACGGAAATGAGGACGCATCCGGCTCACCTTTGATTAATTCCTTACCGGAAAAGCTCATCAGCACCTTGCCGTTCCCCATGGGTGCGGAAATAAATGAATCGTGTTTTTCGGCTGTCACTCCTGTAAGCGGCTGAAACCAGTGGGTATAATGGGTCGCACCCTTCTCAATGGCCCACTCCTTCATCTCGTGCGCGATAACGTCTGCTGTCGCAAGATCCAACTCCTTGCCCTCCTCAATCGTCTTTTTCAGGTCTTTGTAAACCTTCTTTGGCAGACGCTCTTGCATGACGGTATCATTGAAAACATCTTCTCCGAAAATATCAGCTACATTTAACAGTTCACTCATATGTTTATCATTCCTTTCTTGAAATGCATCAACTCAATTCCGCAATGCAAATGGGAAAGCAAGTTGACATTAAGAAAAGGCACCCCGACCTCCGGTCGGAACGCCTTTGTTCTCTCTACGCCTGTTAGTATACCTCAATCCTCTGAAAAAGGCAAGTAAAAAATTCTTACTTCTTACGCTTTCCCAACAGAACCGAATAATTCCATCTTCTCCTTAACCTTTGCGATGATTGCTTCATAACCAGGCTTAAGCAGCTTACGAGGATCGAAGCCCTTGCCTTCGCGGTCTTTTCCAGCCTCAATGTACTCACGGGTAGCGTCCGCAAACACAAGCTGACACTCTGTATTAACGTTAATCTTAGCAACGCCAAGGTCGATTGCCTTCTTAATCATGTCGTCCGGAATTCCTGTACCGCCATGAAGAACTAACGGCATATCTCCTGTAAGCTTCTGGATAGCATCCAGTGTGTCGAAGCTGAGTCCAGCCCAGTTCTCAGGATATTTGCCATGGATATTACCGATACCTGCTGCCAGCATGTCCACGCCAAGGTCAGCGATCATCTTACATTCATTCGGATCTGCACACTCGCCCTGTCCGACAACGCCGTCTTCTTCTCCGCCGATTGCGCCTACCTCTGCCTCTAAGGACATTCCCTTCTCACGGCAGATCTCAATCAATTCTTTTGTCTTGGCAACATTTTCTTCGATTGGGTACTTAGAGCCGTCAAACATGATAGATGTGAAGCCTGCCTCGATACACTTCTTACATCCATCGTAGGAACCGTGGTCAAGATGTGTAGCCACCGGAACAGTGATTCCCATCTCCTCAACCATAGCGGCTACCATGTCCTGTACTGTCTTAAAGCCGGTCATGTACTTTCCTGCGCCCTCGGATACACCTAAGATTACCGGTGACTTTGTCTCCTCGGCTGCTGTCAGGATTGCTTTCGTCCACTCAAGGTTGTTGATGTTGAACTGTCCTACTGCATAGTGGCCTGCAACTGCTTTTTCAAGCATCTCTTTTGCTGATACTAACATATTAATTCCTCCAATTCCTTCTGCCCTTCCAGATGCTTCGGCATCTCCTGGCATGTTATAATTTTCACTATGTCCTATTATATATCATATCGACGGAAAAAACAATGATAGAATTTATAGAAAGCATGTGCTATAATTAAAAAAATTCCTCTCAAAGATTATTCTTCAAGAGGAATTTTCAGTGACTCCAAGGGGAATCGAACCCCTGATTCCAGCGTGAGAGGCTAGCGTCTTGACCGCTTGACCATGGAGCCGTAATTAACTTGTTCATTTCGTACTTGCTTATTATAGCAAACTCATTCTAAATAAGCAAGTACTTTTTTTATTTTTTTACAATTTTTTTCAAAATCCCAATTTTCAAGACCTATTCCGCGCTCTCTCCCCTGCGCGCCTTCAGTTCCTCCGTAATCTTAGCATACTCCTTCTTCGTCAGGGGATAGATAAGCATAGGGATACACGCCAATATTCCTATAATTCCTGGAATGATAGATTCCATATAGAAAAATGCTTTCAGCGTCCCCTCAGCCTGCGTCTGGTTCGGAATATACCCAAGAGCCGCAATCAATGCCAGTACGCTTGAATTTGCAATCGCCACCGCAAGCTTGGAGATAAACGTCTGCGTAGAAGTGATAAACCCTTCATTTCTCTGTCCTATTTTAAGCTCTGCATACTCAATTGTTTCCGCAGTCATCGTTGAAACAATTACCATTCCTGCGCCCACATAAAACAAGAAAAACAGATTGTTGATGAAAAGCGCTACTGCATTATTCTCGAAGAAGAACAGGAACAAGGAATCTAAGAAAAACATAATGTTCAATCCTACGGCTACATACTTTGCCTCAAATTTCTTAATCAGCGCCGGGGCTACTGCTGAACCCAAAAGCATTCCTGGTACACCCGCCAGACCTACAATCGCAACAAGCTGGACATTCCCAAGATTATAAGTCGCATAGTACATATTCAGGCTGGATTTTCCCACAGAAACCAGTTGTAAAACAAATCCAAATATCATAACCATCAAAAGCGGCTTATTCTTCCCGATTGCTTTCATAGTCGTCCCAAAGTTAAACTTCGGTTTATCGACAATACTTCTCTCGTGAACCTGCCTTACATTCAACAAATACAGCACACAGGATACCACGCCAAACACGATTGCTGTCAAAAAATATCCCTTCTTCATATCTCCCTTTCCAAGCATGGTCACACAAGGGATAATGAGAATACCGGCAATCGTGGTCGTCATACCTGTACAGAGCCTTCCGATTCCAAACATCGTCGCACGCTTTTCCGGCTTATCGGTCATGACAGTCGGCAGACTAAAATAAGACACATCAATCGTAGTGTAAATCATACCGAACAGAATATATGTAACAACTGCATAAATCATATTCCCCGTTTTCCCTAAGGAGGGCACCGTAAAGTTCAGCACCAGCGCTATCGCCAAGGGTAACGGGGCGAACAGCATCGCATTCTTGAATCTTCCGTACTTTGTCCTTGTCCGTTCAATTACAAGCCCAATCATAGGGTCGTTGACACCGTCCCAAACTCTTGCTACAAGAAACATTCCGGATATAAACATGGGCGCAAGCATGAATATATCCGTGTAGAAATACATCATCTGGCCATTCCAAAGCTGAAACATAATACACTGTGCCACACCCAACATTCCAAAATGGAAGATTTCACTCTTTGTCACATCCGCCGTGACTGTTTTTATTTTATTATTCATAACATTTTCTCCTAATTTTATCTACTCTCTCCATTTCCTGTCAGGCAGGCAAACAGATCCCCAAAAATCAAATCTCTGTAACAGTAATTTACCACACGTATCTCATGTCTTGAACCGTCAGGCTCTCCCCAGGTCAGATCATCGTTCAAGACCGGAGAAGTCTCCAGGGTAGACGGCGCCCAGGTAGGGTTCTTCAAAAATGCGATTGTCGCCACATCCCAAATAATCCGAGAACAGGCAACATGCTGACTCTGAAACTGCTTCAGATACTCCTCCTCCTGATCCTCCCGATGCAGCAGATAGCTTTTCCGGTACATGGCCGCCGCAAAAATAGCAGCCTGTGGGTTCGCAAACGCATCCAGCACATTCTGGCCAAGATAGTCGCCAATCTCCGTGTTTCCCATAAGCTGTCTCTTAACCTCGTCCGCTGTCACCGCAAGCAGGGACGCTACATTCATGCAGGGAATGTAGACCAACGGAACACCGCTGTTAAAAAGCACCTGGGAAGCAGCTACATCCTGCATAAGATTGAATTCCAGCGCATGGTCAAAATACAAAGGCTGTCCGCCTAGCCATACCACCACAATCTTATTGACAATCTCAGGCTCTATCAAAATAGCAGACGCAATGTTGGTAATCGCCCCAAAGGCAGCGACATAGAGTAAGCCCTCCCCATTCATCGCCCTGTCAACCAGATCTCTTGCCGCTTCACTTTCCACCGCGCCTCCCTGGTCTACAATATAGCCGTCAGAACCACGGAACACCTTATTTTCGTGGGAAAGCCCTAGAAGTCCGTACAATTTGCAGATTTCCTCATAACTCTGTTCCATGCCTGTCCCTGGCGCTTCGGCGTAGGTAAATCCCGCTGCGTGCTCGATCTTCTCCCCTGTAAACATTGCCTTCAGACAATCATGGGAAAAGGGCGCCGCATAAACCGCCTCCACGTCAAACCTGTCCGTTGATTTAAGCGCCCATGCGATTGCAAACTGATCGTCAATCTCATTTTTCGCGTCAGTATCCAGCACCAAGCGAAGCTTCTCACAGGGGACAGATAATCTCCTTCTTCTCTCCTCTTTGGATATACTCGTTTTTTTCATATTAAAAGTACCTCATCCTTATTCTCTCAATTTTATTCTCTCAATTCAGCTATAAACCCCATTCTTTAAATCCGGTTATCTTCGAGAAATCCGCCGAACAGACCTCCTCCTTACAGGGAATAGACCTGGCTGCCCCGCTTCTCGAAACCGCTATCCCACTTGCGACTGCCGCCGTCTCAAGGGCTCTTTTTACCCCCTTGCCCTCTAGGTACTCAGCAAGAAAATATCCGGCAAAGGTATCTCCCGCCGCAGTAGTGTCAACCGCCGTGGTTTTTAAGATTCCACACACCTCCTTCTCTCCGTCACTGGTCATGCAAATTGCGCCTCGCTCGCCTAATGTCAGTATAATCGTCTGATTACTCCATCTGGAATGAAGCTCGTTGAGGATTCTGTCATCCCCCTTCTGTCCTGAAAGAACTTCTCCCTCGCCTTCATTGATGAACAGATAATCCACATGAGACAGGTCGCACTCTGCAATCTTCTCATTCATAGGGGATGGGTTAAACGCCACCTTCATCCCCCTCTTGTGCGCACTCTCAATCAGGTAATCAATATGCCCTATCTCATTCTGCAGGATAAGAACGTCACCCTCCTTGAAATGCCCCAGAACCTCATCTATGTATTGATGGGAAATGTCTCCATTCGCCCCCTCCACAATCATGATGCAGTTCTGCCCTGAAGCGTCCACCTGAATAACAGCATGGCCGCACATCTTCTCAGAATGCCGCAGATACGAAGCGTCTACCCCATATTCCGAGAAAATCTTCTCAAATTCCTGTCCGTCCGGACCAACTGCGCCCGCAAAGAAAATCTCCTCTCCTGCTTTCGCCATTGCCATTGCAAGATTGAAGCCCTTCCCTCCGCACGAATCCGAATAAGATCTGACGGCAACTGTTTCCCCTGGACGTACGAACCGATCCAGATGATAGGTTCGGTCAATGTTTAGTGAACTAAATACAATTTTCTTCATACACACCTCACTTTTTTATTCATTTTGTTGGTTTACATGTTTACTAAAATTGTTTCATTGCGTTTATTATATATTCGTTCTAAAATTATGTCAACAAAAATCACTGACTTGATTTTTTTTTGTTTAAATAGTACAATAATGGAAATTGCTTTTTGGCGAAATCTTACAGTTTTTGAAGGGGAAAAATGATGACCATCCGCGACATAGCGAAAGCCGCAGGCGTATCTGCCGCTACCGTATCCAGAATCATCAATCATAAAGACGAGAATATCAGCGAAGAAACACGTATGCGTGTATTACAGATTATTGAAGAACATGAGTATGTACCCTATGCAAAAGTCCGTGACCGGCTGCTGGAATCCAACCGTACCATCGGTGTAATCCTGCCGTCCCTTGGGTCTCCTTTTTTTGCATCATTTGCTGAACATATACAGACCTTGGCTGCGGGCGAGCGCTACACCCTGTCGCTCTATCTCACCCAGAATCAGCCCGACCTTGAAGCACAGGCAATCCGCCACTTCCTGGATATACACGCCTTAGGAATTCTGTACTTTCCGGAAACCGACAACGGCATCGACACCTTGAAGCACAGCCATGAGCAACTGCGAAGCGCTGTTCTCATGGACTGCGAAGCGCCAGATTTTCCGTTTCCTCAGGTTTACCGTGATTTTTTCAACATTGCAAAAACCGGAACCACTGTCCTCTTAAAACAGAATAACCGGCGTCTTGCTCTCCTCCTCTCCGGGGATTCCAGTTCCCGTGTACTGGAACACCTTGCAGCCGGATACCGTGAGGCCATGCTTTCATTTGGAATCACTCCTGACGACAGCATGATTATAAGTTCAGACAAAGACTTCCATACCGCTTTTGAACAACTGACCGACGCAGGAATCGACGGCGTAATATGCCAGAACGCCTATCTGACAGGGGAGGTTTACTGCATTGCTAACAGGAAGCATTTCTTGATACCATCTGATTTATCGGTATTGTGTCTGGAGGATTCCCTATCATTAGAGCATCTGCTTCCTCCGGTGACTGCAATCCGCACAGACATTTCCCAGATGGCCCAGGCAGCTTACAATGTTTTGCTTACCCAGATTAATGCTGAAAAAAATACATTCATATCCCAGACGGCAGCTTTTAGCCTCATACAGCGCAGAAGTATCCAAGCCCACAAAGAATTTGCCACCAAGATTATCATTGCCGGCAGTTTAAATATGGATATTACACTGAAGGTTCCCCGCCTTCCCCACTTAGGCGAAACGCTGCTTGCATCCCATCTCGATTACTGGCCCGGCGGGAAGGGCGCGAACCAGGCAATCGGCGTAAGCCGTTTCGGCGCCAATGCATATATGCTTGGCAGACTTGGAATCGACCCCTACGGCAGACAGCTATATGAACAGCTTTCCAACGAAAATGTAGATATGCAGGGGGTTTCCTTTGTCAACAGCCATCCTACGGGAACCGCTTACATCACCGTACAGGGAAACGGCGGGAATACGATTGTCGTCAACCCAGGCGCCAACGCCGCCCTTACCCCCTCTTACGTGACAGAAAACCATTCCTTGTTTTCCGGTGTTCTCTACTGTCTGGTGCAGATGGAAATTCCCTTCCCGTCTGTCGAGAAAATATTTGAAATCTGCGGACAGATGGATATCAAGGTGATATTAAAGCCTTCTCCGGCTCAGATATTGCCTCCGGCTATCCTGCAGGATTTGTTTCTGCTTGTTCCAAACCAGGAGGAAATGGCTGTTCTTTGTCCCACCGAGGACACACCAGAACGCCAGGCCAAGGCTATGCTTTCTCAGGGCGTACACAACGTAATCGTCACCCTGGGGGATAAGGGGTGTATCTATGTGAACCATGAGGGAACCATGCATTTTGACGCTTATCCTTATCCCTCCGTGGATTCCACAGGGGCAAGCGATATCTTTATCAGTTGTCTTGCCGCGCAGCTTGCCAATGGATGTGATATGAAGAAGGCTATTGAGCTGTCTACATTGGCGGCCTCTTTCAGCGTGTCAAAGGAAGGGGTACAGAATGCGATTTTGAATAGGGAAATGTTGTATGATTTGTATGAGAAGAAATTTTCTATTTCAGTGAACCAGACAGAAAAATAGACGGTATTACCAAAAGGCTGTTGCTTTAAGCGCAAAATATTCTCGCTTAAAACAACAGCCCTATATTTATTCATACTTGGCAAGCATATCTGCAAGCATCTTTTTCATCTCATTTCTCATTGCCTCCGGACGCAGCACCTCCACCATAGTTCCCTGGGTTAATAGCCACATTAGCACCCCTCGTCCATAGGCTTCCGCCTCAATGATCCATCCGCCTTCATCCTCCGCCACAACTCTGGCAGTCGGGAGCCTGTCCAGAATAGACGCAAGACTGCTGCCAGTATACCTGAATTGCAGTTTGACCAAACGCCCCATATACATAAACTGGATTCGCTTTCGGAATTCCCCCTCCTCAAACCGGTCACTGTACCTGATTTTAAATTTTCGCCCCACACGCCTGTACTCCCTAATCCGGTCAATCCTGAAAACAGCAGGGAAGTCGTACTTCTGCACGTACTCCCCCTTCTCGTTCTCCTCTACAATATAGGCGTTCAGATAAAAATAATACTCCGAAAACAGGATTGCCAAAGGTTGAATTACCCGCACAACAGCCTGCTCGTTCATATCCTGCTTTTGATAAACGATTTCAAGAAGGTTGCTCTGCTCTATCTCGGTGCCAATCTCCCACAGCTTATCTTTGATGTAAGGTTCATGGTGTATTTCGACATAATGAAACTTCTCATTAGAGATTAAATCCGCTACCAGCTTCATATTTTCTCTGGGAACGCAGCCACTGACAAGTTTATCCAGGATTCTATCAATCTCTGCTTTCGTAAAAGCCCTGCTCTCAAGCAGAATCTTACTCACGGCAAGAATTTCGCTGTTAGACATTAATGTCTGTTCCAGACCAGTCATAACAAACCCTTTATGGGCGCGGTCATAGACAATGTCTCGCATGTCCGGGATTTCGGACACTTTTCTCTCTGAGAGAAATGCTCGGATATCGTTAATGTCGCGTTGAATTGAACGCTCATCAACGCCGAAATGTCTGGAGGCTTCGGATTTATTGATAACTTTACCTTCGCATAATCTCATGTAAATGTCTAAAATTCTCTTGGTTTTATCCTGCCTGTCCAATACTTTTTACTCCTTTTTTATATCTCTCTGGATATTTCCAACCGGATGAGATGAATTCTCCCTCAATTATACATGATTCCATTCCGAAGCACAATCAACACTTTATCTGTTTAAAACTCTCCTCCATTTATTACTCTTTCATATGGAATCCGAAAATGTTCCTCCGTAACCATACATTCCTGAATTTTGTCTATACGGTAGATAACCGGTGATGTTCCTTCCTTCTCAACATTCTTCTCACCCAAAATATAGGCAATCAGATAAAAATTGAATTCCGAAAACATCACTCTCACTGGTTTTAATTTCTGTGCCGCTTCATTCTGGCTTTTCCAATCCTCATACCTGATTTCTATATACTTCTGCGCCTTAACCGCCTGTTCCAGAATCCAGAGCTGCTCTACAAGCTTCCTGCCATGTTCCGGCTCTATGTATTGGTTCATTCCGTCCTGTAAAATATTTTTTACAAGGGATGCTTTTACACCGTCACCACACATTGTAATTAAACTCTGTATAATTGGAAACAATTCAGTTTTCACCATGGCTCTGCTTTCCAGCAAAATCCTGCAGACCACAAGAACCGACTTTTCACTTATCTGCTGGCTCTGTTTCGTCTGAAGCAGATATCCTCCTGTCTGCTTATCAAAAATAATTTCCTGAATACTTCCGGTTTCCATGCATTGATCCTGAAGAAAACACTGGATATCTGAGATATCTCTCTGAATCGTTCTCTGCGAAACTCCGTAGGTTTCACTCATTGCCGCCTTATAAACAATCTTTCCCTGCCTGAGTCTGGTATAAATCGCCAAAATGCGTTTCGCTTTATCTTCTGAATGGTTCTCCATCTAATATCCCTTATTTCTGAGGAATCGCTCTGCTTTTTCAATCGAGTCATCTATTTTTTCATGATGAATTGTATTCAAATCACCTTCCCTTTTGGCTTTTTCAACTAACTGAACTTTACACATATCATACAGAAGCCCTACAAGCAATACAGTGTTTTCTGTGGAAAGTCTTTCTTCAGCAGTAAATTCATGCCAGTCCTTCTTATTTCTGACATTAACAACCTCCCGCAGGCAATTCAAATGCGACTTGTAGATTTTATTTACAGATGACAGCGACATCCTGTATTTGATCGCAACCTTACTAAGCTCTCTCAAATACGCACAGATACGGTCTATTTCTTTTTCTGCCTTATTCATCTGCTCCCACGCCTCGTCAGCTTTGTCAGATAAAGAAGAACCGGTAATGTTAAAGATAACACCGCCAACCAGAAGCCCTACTCCAAGCGTAGCGGCGCCTAATACTGTTGTTCCTAACGCGATACCTCCGCCTCCGGCAGCAAGCGCGCCTCCACCCAAAGCAGCAAGCGTCGCATTAGTTGCCGCCGCGCCACTCAAAGAGGCAATAGCAGTTCCCGTTGACGCTGTCCCAAGCGCCATAACCGCCGCCGTTGTGGCGCCTGCCGCCGCGAAGCCTCCAGCCGTGCCAACAGCCGCGCCGCCTATTCCTCCCAATAACACGCCCGCACCGACTGAAACCTCTTTTAATTTTTCTCCATTATACTCTGGAATCGTAACCCCGTCTTTTGAATACGCCTTAAACTGTGGCCTATTTTTAATTTTCTCAATTACATTAGAAAAATCTTCAAAGCTCTTTAAAATCTCTAATTCCAAACTTCCCAATTCATCCATATCGGAATTTGTTATCTCGCTTTGGGACTCGAATCGTGCAAGATTCTTCTTATGTCGGGAATCAGCAGACTTCATTGTATCATTAGCCTCTTTCATTTTAACTGCACCGTGAATCCCACTTCCTACTCCGGCTACTCCGGCCACAGCCGCGCCGATTCCTAATATTAATGGTAATGGCATATAAAATCCTCCTCACATGTAATTATCTTTTTTATCTTTTAATTCTCTGCAAACCTCATAATTTAGTTTATAATAATCCTCTTTACACATTACATTTTTAAAATAAACCTCATAACTTTCATCTATCCGGCACAAAAGAGGGCGGGTATCATAAATACTGCATATATTCCCACACAAATATTTGCATACGCCATCCCCTCTGTCAAGGGAATGGTAGACAGATGATAATTTAAGATGTCTGCAACATTCTCCACATTTATCACACTTAAACATTTACTCAAACACCAGACGGGAATCTTTATCCTCCATAAACTCATCGAAGCTGTCATAACCTTTCCAGGGTGTCACAATACCTACCTCACAAAAAGCCTGCTTCAATACATAGTTTAGTTCGTTCTCTGTCTGTGCATTTTCAAGCTTATCTGCAATGCTTCCATACTGGGCAGCTTCTTTCTTATATTGCTCGATATCAATATTCATCAACTCCGCCGCGTATCGCTCAAAATAAGCCGCCTGCTGACGATAATAATTAACTTCCGTTTCAATGGTATGTAAACTATTAAGCACTCCAAATACTTTTTGCATCATTTCGCTTCTGTCAAAAAAATACAGCAATGTGCAGCTCATAATTCCTGTTACAAAAGCGCCGCAGAATGTCTGAATCACTTCTCCCAAAACAGGTATCGTACCAATAGGCGTCTTTCCGACTGCCTCGCTCACAATCACACCTACCACAACGCTCGCGCCTGTGGCTAATATTTTAACGACTGCCTTCATACGGTCTCCGAAAGCGTAGTTATCCGGATTGATAAAAAGTACCTTTCCCGCTTCAACCAGCGAAACATATGACTGGCGGATGATTCGGACAACATTTTTTGCGGTTGTGAAAAAAATGTTGCAAAGTGTTGTAGTAAGGCTAGATAATGCACCGGCGACAGCGCCATTTAAAAAACGAGAAAAAAGCTCTGCGTATTTTTCTTTTGCCCGTTCAAACCCTCGCGTGATTCCTCGCCCCAAGGTTTCCAGGAATTCCCCCAAATCAAATCTGCCCCTGATATTCTGGAATTCCTCCTTAACAGAAAACCACATCTCAGCAAAGACAAAACCGACTGCCTGACGCGCCCCTAACCTTAAACTTACAGTCCCCGCAGCAAGCATCATATCCTTCGCAAACCTGGGACTCGTATAATAAGCCTTCGCAAGCCTGGCTTCGTATGCTTTTCTTGCAGCAGCATCTTTTCTTCGCATATTCGCTTTTTGTTCTTCTGTGTACTCATCTCCATATTTATCGAGAAACTCTGTCATAGAATCTGCTTTTTTTGTACGATTCGTATGCGGGTTTGTTGCGTGCAGATTTTCATCGCTATTAGCCAAATCCACACCGGAAAGCCCTTCTAAAACACGGCCCCTGTCATCATGAATCTCTTTTGCGGAAACAACATGATCTAGGTCACTCTTTCCATTGCGTTCAATCTTTTCGCCAGTATATGAATCAATCAGAATTCCGTTCTTTTTCTGTTCACTTACCTCCCTGTTTTTAGCAATATACTGTGAATTTTTATGATACTCTGAAGAATTATAATCTCCTCGCTGTTCATAGGCACGTTGATTCGCCTGATTTTTATAAGTCATCTGCTCATCCTGCCCTATTTTACGCACATTATGAATCGTATCCACATCGCCGCCATGCTGATCCCGTACAAAAAAATCCAGTCCAAAAGCTGAAACTAAGCTTTCTATGAGTACGTGTTCATATTGCTTAAAAATGCTTTCCATAATAGGTTCTCCCCTGTCCGGTTCAAAGTTCGCACCCGCACTCATGACATAACTTCCAGCCATTCAATCACCTCCATATTTCTTTCGTTTTCATTTTTATTATACAAAAATACCTGGACATATTCTGTCATCATAGAAAAATTATCCTGATTTTAATTAGCCGTTCAGAAACATGATTGAAACACCTGCAAAAAACCTGCAAAAATAGAATAGACTTTTGCCTTCTCCCATGTTAAAATAATGTTACTCTCTGAAACATACAAAGACATTTTTCTTCTCATTTTAGTAACAACTTTACAGGGTACACCGCATTTACAGGAAGGGTGATACGATGACAGATCAAGAATTATTATTATCTATATCCAGCATGATGGATAATAAGTTTAAGTCTGAATTACAACCGATAAAAAAAGCCTAAAGCTGCAGCAATTAGCATAACTCCAAACAAAAAATGCAAAGCCCTCGTGCACCCGCACCACCCAAGGGCTTTGCATTTCTATATTTATACCACAGAATGAACAATCCTCACCACAATATTGTCGCATTCCTTTTCCAAATACTGCCACATCTCACCGTCATCTCCATAAAATTCCTCAATAAACCTCCTTACACTCCCCCGAACCAACGTCTTCGCTTCTTCTTCCGTATACATACCAAGCAACGCTCGAAGCCTGCCGCGTTCACTCTCACATATTCCCCCATCGCCAAACTTCTTCTTTAACAAAATATGCCCCGCCACATCTGCAAGAAGAATCCCGCAGAGATTCTCGAACATCTTCTCATATTCCTCCGAATAACCACGCAACACCTGTATTACATATGCTTCCGGAAATTTATTCAGAAACCTCTGCTCTACACAGACACATTTTACGAATTCATATACAGCATCTATCCCTGCTCCCAACTCTTTCAACACCGGATAATCCAACGTAAGAATCGTATCCTGGGGCGCAAACCGAATATCATACCATTTCAAAAACTCCGGAATTGCTCTCACCGTGTCCTCCAAAGCCATATTCCCGTAAGAATGAAAATCCCGTATCAAGGTATGATACAGCTCTTTCATTGCATGAACCTTCGCCTCCACAAGCTGACAGCCCAGTTTATACGCCTCCTTTGCAGGCACTCCTTCTGCCGCCAATACCTTTCCCCCAGACGCCTCATGCCCCACTGAAAAAAATCCCCCAGACTCAGAGCCATGCGTCACGGCCTCCCCTTGCGCGTATTCATTAATACAGTAAATGACCGCCTCCATCAACTGATTTGCCTTCTCATAAGTAACAGACGTGCTCTCATACCCAGTGTATTTCTCCGCCAACTTTGCAACAATCGGAATCAATTCTTCCATCTCATACATAGCTTTTCCTCCGTCAGTAATACTAGTAAGTACACCGTTCTCACTGTAAATCCTTAAGCGCCTCCATATAAAGCTGCGGATCCCATCTCTGAACCTCGTCAAACTGCCCGTATTCCCCCCTTCCTTCTGTCCGCCTGTATCCTCGATACCCGCTTCGCACCGCCTGGGCAAATACATCCAGACACGTCCCCTCCAGATAATCCAAATCCCCGTAGCAGACATTCTCAAACTGCTCCTTCATAAAATGGATTAACTCCTGATCTGTCAGTTCATCTAGCATTTCATTCTTATACAAATAGAAAATCTCCTGAAGCCTGACCATGGTATCCGCATAATTATCCTGATTAATATAGTAGGAATCGCAGAACTCATAAATCAGCCGCGGAAGAATACTCTCACCGAATTCCACCCGCTTCTGCTCTTTCAGCGTGTTCTTTCTCTCTGCAACAATGATCCTTGCCTCCTCCTCGCTTAATGTAAGGCCATACTTCTGCGCGTACTGATTTGTCTCCATCACCTTCCCAATCTGGGTCTGATTAACCACCGCTTCTAACCAGTTTCCTTTACTCAAAGCACATTCCTCCTACTTAAGATAATCACCTGTACTACTTGGATTTATGATTATAGCACCCCATTTCTTGACATACCAGTCTTTTATTTTTGCCACTTTTGTGGTATAATTAAGATGCCAAAAGAGATAGAAAGGCTGTCAGGACAGTAACCAATGTTATCCTGACAGCCTTTTTGCCACTCATTGTCATTCTCTGTTCAATATATGTGTTCTTAAATTACCCTTCTTCAAACAAATCATCCCTCGTAATATTATTCAGCCATTTCATACTCCGGTAATGCTTCAAAACCCACGGCCATTTTGCAAATTCATCCGTACACAGCAGGAAATACACCCACAGCACAGGCAGCTTCAAGATAAACGCCGAGAAGAAGCCAAGAGGCACAGCATAACACCACATAGTAATCGTATCGCAGATAAATCCAAACCGGCTGTCGCCTCCTGCCCGGAAAACTCCTGCAATCAATGTGGTATTCACAGCCGCCCCAAGCACATAGTAAGTATTAATCAGCATCATATATTTCAGATAGTGCATTGCCTGGTCTGTCAAGGTTGCATATCTCAGCACAACAGGCATAGCCCCAAGGACAATCAAACCTCCGATTATTCCCGTAGCGACGGTAAGCTTCATCACCTTCTTTGCACCGTCCTTAGCCTCCTCAAGCTTATTCATACCGATAATATTTCCAAGTAAGATTCCTCCCGCGCTGGCGGTTCCAAAGCACAGAATAGTCCCAAAATTCCGCACCACGGTAACAAAGGAATTTGCAGCCACGGCGTCCGTCCCCATATGCCCCATGATAACAGAATACATGGAAAACGCAACACTCCAGGCAATATCATTTCCCAGGGCAGGCAGAGACAATCTCACAAAATCAGAAAACAACCCCCGGTTCTTCACGAACATATACCGGAAATCCAGCTTAATATCCTTACTTAAAAATGAAACCACAAAACAGGCAAAAAGCTCAATCAGCCTGGAGATGGAGGTCGCCAGAGCCACGCCCATAGCGCCTAGCTTCGGCGCCCCAAACAGCCCGAAGATAAATACCGCATTCAGGAGGATATTCAACGAAAATGCAAGCACATTCATCGCCGTACTGATTACCACCCTGCCGATACTGCGAAGTATCGCAAGATATACCTCCGTAATTCCCCAACACAGATAGCTGACGCTCATGAATCTCAAGTAAGACGCCCCTATTGTGATTAACTCCCTGTCATTGGTAAAAATCTGCATCATAGGTTCTGGTACGAACATTGCAAGACAGGCAAAAAGCAGGGCAATCAACACCGAAAAACGAAGGGCAATCCCTTGGATTAGCTGAATCGCTTTCATATCTCCTTTGCCGAAATACTGGGCGCTCAGCATCGTCGCGCCTGTCCCCAGGCCATAAAACACCATGAACAGGATATTGGCATACTGTGAGGCAAGGGATACAGCCGAGATGGAGGACTGCCCCACATAATTCAGCATCACCACGTCAGCCGAGCTGACCGCCGCGCTCAGAAGATTCTGAATTACAATCGGCAGCACTAATTTGAAAATTTGCTTGTAAAATGTATCTTTATTTGTCATATTTGTTCTTTCCTGGAATTCATCCTTTCCTAATTTTTCTGTTCCTTAAACGTCAGCAATACCTCCAATGTCCGCACCAATTCAGACAGCCCCCTTTGATCCTCCTCATCAAACCTTGCAAGGTGAGGGCTGTCAATATCCAGTACGCCAATCACCTCTTTGGCATTATGTATCGGAATAACAATCTCTGACAGTGACGCGCTGTCACAGGCAATATGCCCAGGGAATTCATGGACATTCTCTACCCGCATGACTTGATTTTGGGCCGCCGCCGCGCCGCACACACCCCGCCCAACCTCTATCTCTACGCAGGCCGGCTTCCCCTGGAAGGGACCCAGGATTAACCGTCCCTCCTTCATAAGATAAAATCCCACCCAGTTAATATCTGTCAACGCCTGATTCAAAAGAGCAGATACATTTGCCAAATTGGCGGTCAAATCCGTAACCCCGTCTACAAGGCCTTGAAGCTGCGTTCTTAAGAGCCTGTATAACTCTTTCTTTTCTGTGGGATAAGTAATAAGTGACGCCTTCATTCCATAACCTCCTAAAATTCTTTTGTCAGTTCAGTAACGCCATATTGCTCTTTAAAAGCCTCTAAATCCTTTTCATTCCTGATTAACATTATATCGGTAAATTTACCGGTGTGCAGGTCTTTAAAGCCTGCCACCTGCTCTCCGGTGCAAATGCTGCACCGAAGGACAGGCTTCTGAGTATTCGGGTCATACTTTTCTGTTACCGGATTGATTTTAGTTTTTCTGAATAAATGGAACATTACCCTTCTCCCCCCTTAACTCCCAGTAAAACACATACTGCTGCATAACGCCTTCGTACCCCTTATACCTTTTCTTCGGGAAGCCTCTCTTATAGTGCTTCTTCAAAGCCTGCAAAATATGTGTATCCACAGGAAATGCTTCCAGATGATGCAATCCAAAAAGGCAGATACAGTCCGCCACCTTCTCGCCCACACCATACAGCTTCAAAAGCTCTGCCTTCGCCTCTTTATACGGCATATTTTGTACAGCCGCCAGGTCTGTCCCTCCTTCTGCAATACTCCTGGCAGTCCGAACCACATATTTACTCCGATATCCCAGATTACACTCCTTAAGCTTATCCTCCGGAAGAACCGCCAACGCCTCCGGCTTTGGAAACTCATAATATTTTTCCCCTCGGAAATTCTCCCTTTCCTCCCCGTACTGCTCGCAAATATTCTGGATACATCTACGGATTCTCACAATATTATTCTGCTGCGAAATCAGAAACGACGCCGTCATCTCCCATAAGTCCTGGTACAGAATCCGAATTCCCGCGCCGAACCGGATTGCATTTACCAGATACTCGTCCACCGGATTCACAGTCTCCATATAAGCGCCGTAATCCCTCTCCAAATCAAAATATCCCTTCCAGTATCCCTCGAATTCTTCCTCGTCACAGGAAAACCTGCAATCCGTTCCCTCCTGCTCTATCTCAAGATACCGTCCTGCGGAAATGACGCTGTATGTATGTTCATCCCTCTGCCGCATCCGGAAACACTGTCCCGAATCACAAATCTGCCCTATATCAAAATTATCAACTGTTCTTCTGACCATTTATCCTCCCTACATCAACCCGTCCATCTCTGCCTGGGTAATCACATCATTCCTCACCATACTCTGAAGCACCTGCCGCGCCCTCAGCGCCGTCAGCCCATCATCCACTCCCGGCGCATACACAGACGGCGAATTCGGCACTCCCGCCAGTACAGCCGCCTCATAATCCGTAATCTCTGAGGGAATTTTATCAAAATATCCCGTGGAAGCGGCGTAGATTCCCTCATAGCCGCTGCCAAAGCCGGCTGTATTCACATACAGTTCAAAAATCTCCTCTTTGCTGTACTCTGCCTCAATGTCCATCACCGCAAACACCTCCGCCGCCTTGCGCTCAAGCTTCTTCTCCTGGGTAAAAAGCAGATTCTTGGCAAGCTGCTGCGTAATCGTACTGCCGCCCTCCCTGAAGGACATGGACCTTACATCAGCCCAGACAGCCCGACAAACCGCAATCGGGTCAATCCCCCTGTGCTCTCTGAACCTGTGGTCCTCCACAGAAATCACCGCGTTAATATAGAAATCTGTCATCTCAGAATATTTTGTAAAATGTTCTTCTTCACGAATCTTTTCAACCCTGTCTTCAATGGAAATCTGGGAAACCGCGTCCTGATACATCTGATATCCCTTCACTCCGTAGAAAATACCGGCTGATACAGCAATACACAGCATAAGAATCAGCAGCACACATATTGTTTTTCTCACAGGATGTCTTTTCTTCATAGCTTCGCCAACTCCCTTCTGTCTTTCGCTTCTCCGAATCAGATTATCCGGCTTATATATTATAATCTTCGGCTATATGCCCCTCTTTCTCAAGCCCTGAGAAAAATTTTGTTCATTTCATTGTGGGCCAAAAGTGGGTACGGCTTGATTTTTCCCCCTTCCCATGCTATACTACTACTCGTTGCAAAGCCCGTCAAAAACCAAGGTCTATGGGGCTTTGTCATCCGCTAAGGCGCGTGTGTTCGAGACCTTCCACACGTAAAACAAAACTTTTAGAGTTTAGACTTTATCTTAATTCATAAAATGCCATAACTGCCGTAAATACAGTACCTTAGCTTTATAGTACTTCATAGTGTGTTACTATGATTGGTGTAAAATTGGTGTGGTATTGGTGTAAAAAATAAAGCTGTAATATCTCAAATATCGGGATATTATAGCTTTTTTAAAATATGCTGGCTAACTTCTGCATTTCCTCATTTTTTGTATTCGGCAACACATGAGAATATAAATCCATTGTCATAGCTAAGCTACTGTGCCCCATTATGGTTTTAAGAACTTGCGGTTGCATACCCTGTTCAATGGCTCTGGTTGCAAATGTATGTCTAAGACAATGACAAGTAATGTGTTCAATCTCAATATTATCTGCCTGCATTAACTTGGTAATCTTATTTAGTTCTATTGTAACTCTATCTCTTGAAAGTTCCTTACCGTCACATACCGTAAATATTAAATCCTCCTGATTAATACTAACAACCTTACTATCGTTGTAATTGGCTTGCATACGCTTTAAAAGATTATAGCATTGTCCCAACATAGGTATATCTCTTTTTGATGTTTTAGTTTTGGGCGTATCAAGAAAATACCCTTTTTCCTTGGTGTATACCAATGTGTGATTTACATGAATAATTTTCTTTTTAAAATCAATATCGCTCCATCTCAGACCTCTTAATTCTCCATTGCGCATACCTGTCATTAATGCCAACAAAAAGAAATCATGTAAATAACTTTGTTCTGAATATCCAATAAAAAGTTCTTGCTGTTCGGGCGTAAATACAACACGTTCTTTTCTCGCTTTCCCTTTTGGGATATTAACAAGCGGAACAGGATTCTTTGAAATAATTCCGTTCCGTTCTGCTTGTTTAAAACAACCATTAAGCATTGCAGATACAAGTTTAATACTTCCTGTTGCAAAATCTTTTTCTACTAAATCGTTATACAATCTATTGATATGTTCTGGACGAATATCTACAAGCATTTTCTTACCCAATTTACTCCGAATATAGTAATCATATTGATTACGGTATATCTCATATGTACCTACTTTGAGTATGTTTTTCTTATAATCTTTCATCCATAAATCAAACCATGAATCAAGTGATAAATTTTGTGCTTTTGCATACATTCCATGCTTCATTTCATACCGTAAATCTTCAAGTTTTTTAACTACTTCTTTTAAATTCTTTCCGTAAACATAATTTCTTTCACCATGATAATAAAATCTTCCCATATATGTTCCGTCTTTTCGTAATGTAATACCTGATGGTAATTTCTTTTCACTTTTTGTTGCCATACTGTATACTCCTTTCAAATTTAGTGGAAAGAAATACCCATGTATGCTATAGTAAGTACACAGGGGTATTCCTCTGTTTGATGTAGAAGTTAAGAGTTTGCTTTGGTCGGTGGCTCTTAACTTCTCTTTTACAATGAAAAATTGCGTTATCACCCCCTTTCTCAACATTCATTTTATTCAGCAATATCATCAAGATATTTTTGAATCCGTTTTATATTCCATAATACTCTTTTGCCTATAGAAATTCTCGCACCTGCATTATCGCCAATCTTTATTGCCGTATATCGTCCACAATTCAAAACTTTCATCAAAGTATTTGTATTGATGGCAAGGCTATTTGAAATTAAACTGTTATCTATTCTCGGCACTTATATCACCTCGCTTTCTGTTTGTTCTCGTTAGCTATAACCGTTCAGACATCACCAGACGCCGAAGGACAATTTGCGTTTGCTATTCTTCCTCCGCAAGTCCATCCATCAGTACAGCCAAAATATATGCCAAACAGTCGTCAATTTTAATTAATGTAACGATTAAACGTTCGTCAACGGTAAAGAATCCAGATATCGCAGAGCATATTAATTTGACTTCTCGCTCTGTCATACCCTCTGAAACGATGCCAGTTATATTTTCTGCAATAGATGAAATAATTTCATCAAAATGGTTTTTCATAGTGCGCCTCCTATTATTTTTCCTGATTCAATAGATTATAGCAACAAACTAAAATGGTTGATTCCATGCTTCTTCCGTCAGTTCCAGTTTTGGAATACTTTCTTCTGGATTGTAAATACTTTCTTCCGTATCTGAGATGGCATCATCTGGAAGTCTTTTCATATCTGTGTCCTGCACCGTCTCGGGAAGTCTGTCGATAAGATACTCCAAAAAATGCCCGATATCTTCAAGTTTATCCTCAAACTCTCGCATATCGTTACCAGAAGAAAGAAGTTCATCAACTAAACAGTCTAATAAGGTGTCTGCCTTTTGCACATCCAGTGCAATGTGCATTGAAAGGACTTTTATCTTCTCCAACTCTCTGACCGCAAATTCACCTATAGTAAACTCTGTTTTATGACCTCGAACGACCCGATTTCCGTCAATTAATTTTAAATCGTTTACATATTTTTCTGTTGCCATTTTGTTATTTACCTCCTTAAATTTTTATTTGGCTGTAAATTTCCTTTACATCAACAGCCTTAATCTTGTTAAAATAATTTACACGTTGCTAATGGCTAATACTTTGATACTGTCAAAAAACTTTACAACAGGTACTAGTTTTCAATCTTCCTGCACTGTAAGATTTTTTAACACTTATACTATAAATATAGCCATCTAGGGGTTTTGGAACTTTTTCCACTTCTCACTGAAGCAATAAGTATTAGCTTTTCGGAGATTCTTATTGTTCTGTACCACATCAATAAAACCTTTCTCCTGCAATTCGTTTCGTGCCGCAATAAATGTAGGGCGGCTCATGAATATCTTGTATTTGGAATAGGGAAACGAAAAACTCTGCTTGCCGCCGCTCTCAATCCGCATGTGGCAATACACCCGAAAAGCACTGTTCGACAGACTAAGCATGGCTTCACTTGCCATAATTGTTGCACCTAATCGGAAATATCTTTTTTCAATGCCGCCATCTGCTCGACTTTCCCATGGCTGAAACGGAACTTTTTTTCTTGCCATGTCAATCAATCCCTCTGCATTTTTAATCGTTCGATAGCCTCAAAAATGGCAACTTCATGTTCCTTGCTTAAATCGGTGCGCAACCAACGAACCAAGGTGCTTTCGCTGATATTTAATTGAGAAGCTAGTTTCCATTGATGAATTTTTTCGTTGCTAAGCAACTTTTTGACCTCTCTTCCAGTCATTGTTTTTTCCTCCTTTCTTATGCGTTATAAAATAATATATACAGATGGCGTTGTTGGCATTGTCGTTGCTATCGCAAAAAAAATGAAAAAAATTAAGAAAAGAGGAAATATATTGGATATAGATAAATTTGCATAAGATAAATTTGTATATTATTTAAAGATTTTTAGCTATAAATTTGCAGATGTTTTCTTTATTTAAGGTATAAAAAAGACTAGGAACAATGAAGTAAATGAGGCTTGGAGCGTAAAGCGACAAGCCGGATATAAATCTCAAAATATCAAAAAGGAGATACCCTCATTATCGAGAAGTATCTCCTGCATTGCAATATTATGATGCATTTCTTTTATAATTTAGAAATATTCTTTATTAAATTGTAGGTGTGTTATCCTCCCTGTGTATTATTTTTTCCTGAATCAAATTTCCAATCCAATTGGATTATCTTCTTATCAATAAAACTCAATCTCTTTTTCATCCAGAAAAAGGTGGAATTTGTCTGGATTATCTTTGATATTGTACCCTTTGCTGAAATCGTCTGTTTTAAACTCAATTTTGCAGGCAGGCTCTTTCCGTTCCTCTACGTCTTTCCTGCTCAAAAATACTGAAATATCAAGTCCAGTCGGATATCCTCGAATGTCCGTTGAGAATTTAACAGAGCGAAATGAGTTGTCTTGGCACATATGAACAACCGTTCGGGCAAATCCCTCTTTGCCCTCAATCTTATCACTGTTCGCAACAACTACCATATTATAATTAGCGTCAAACACTGCGGAACTTACCACATCAGGTATGCCGCTTTTTTCTTCGGAATAATCCTCCTGTTCTTTCACAGAACCCTTTGTTGTATGCGGAATCACCACCACTATGCCTAAAATAAGCAAAGCACAAGAAAAGAGCCGCTTCTTTCTTTCCATTTTCAACCTCCAATCTTCCCAATAGCATAGTATTTCTAAGCAATCAGTTGTTCTTTTTCATTGTCTGTATAAATAGTTTCAACTTATACAGAATATTCTATCATGGGTGGGTATATTTTACAATAGAGCATGAAAGTATTTATGTAGATAAAGTGAGGTGTTCTGTGTGAAATCAACGATAGACTATAAGAAACTTGGTATGAGGGTAAAGGAAGTCCGTATCAGCAGGAATCTGACACAAGAGAATCTTGCGCAAATGGTAGATTGCAATCCTGCTCATATTTCAAACGTTGAAAATGCTCACACAAAAGTTTCATTGATTGCTCTGCTCGCTATCGCCAACGCCCTTGATACCACAATCGACTATCTATTAGCCGACCAATACGAGAAATCTGAAAATGCTTTGGACGGTGCGATATTAAAGGCATTGGCAAAATTCGACAACGAGAAGAAAGAACGCATACTAAAAATGATTGATTTTATGTAGCGATATCTGTTTTAAATCCTATTTGAAAATAAACATTCTATCAGCAACTTTGTAAAACACATCACGCCTAACTGGAATCCCTCTTGTTCGCCGCTCAAGGCAATCTCAAACATAATATCCTGCAATTCTTCCAATTCATCAGCACTTAACTTGCCCTTATAGGGCATGCAAATCGCGTCTACTTCTTTAGTAATGCGCTTTTCCATGCTGATAGCTTCTTTCTCATATCTGATAACATTTTCATATATCCTTTTTAATAATTCGCTCATGCGTTTGTCCTCTCTTTCCTATAATCGTAAAACGTCAGCGTGTGGATTAGCTGATACATCTGCTGATAATTTAATTTTTTCCAGTCCGTTTCTTCAAATAATCCAGATATAATAAAGTCAAAAAAAGGCTTTTTGATATGTTTCTGCTGAATAAGATTGCATAAAATCTTGTACTGGCTTTTGGTGTATGTATCTGGTGTTGGCTGTCTTTTAACAGATTTAACATTTTGCATGATTAGATACTCTCGGTCATAATTCATTAGTTTCATAGTTTGATAATCCCTCGCTTTCATAAAAGTTCCTGCTCGGAATGGCGCAAAGCGACATTCCGGGTGTAGCATTCCTCAAAGATTTCGCACCACTCACAAGCGCACAAATCGCATTCTGCGCCGCAAAGAAAACCGTTAGCGACTATTGGTTTGCAAGTGTGTAGATACAGAGAACAGCCGCCGCATGGGCTGTTATATTCGGTTACTGGCATACCATTCATCAGACAATACATTTGTTCACTTCCTTTCTGTATTTGAACAAAAGAATAAAGCCATATACGGCTCAATAGGTTTTATCAATGGTTTCATAAGCAAAGCAATTTCCGTAGAATCTCCATTTTCCGTCACATTCGGCAAACGTCATATAAGTTGCCCTAAGTCGGCGGTCGATATCGTAAGCATGGCTGTACGGCTCTCCAACTTGCAGATATCCATATGACATTGCTCTCGGCGGCATTATGTTCATAAAGTAGTCTACAAGGCTCTCTTCGACAATATCCCCTTTGCGGAGATACTCGTAAATGCTTGTCCTGCCTGTACGGTCAGCAAAGTCTGTCCATCCGTCTAAACTTTTGATTTCTGTACTCATAACAAAATCCTCTCTTTCTAGCCTATAGCTGTCTGCTTCGTTTTTCTATTGATTACATCAGAGCCATATTTCCGTCTGATAGAATCCAACGACATTTCTTTTGAATGGTATCTGCGGTATGGCTCACTGTGCCACGTCCATGCTTTTTTCCGACTGCACCACTTAAAATTCAAGGCTTTTAGTTTATCCTTATATGGATAGCTGTCAAACGCCCAAATCCAACTGCCAATAATTTCAACTGTCATATTAAACCCACTGATAGCGTTCAAAATCACCTTAAATTCCTCGTTTTCCTCTGGGTTATAAGGTTCTCCGCTTACATGCTCTTTCTGGCTTAAAATCGCGTACAGCGCGTCATATTCGACGTTAATTTCCTGCATATCCGCTACATTGCCGCCGTTGTCGGGATGGTGCTTTACTAACAACCTTTTGTACTCTGCTCTTAACTCCGCTACGGTGTGTAAGTTGCTTTTGTCAAACCATTTCATCATGTTTCAACAACTCCTTTCACTTAAATACGTTTTCGGGCAAAAAAAATAGAGCCTGTTTTTTCCGACTGGCTCTAAAGTCGTTGAAGGTTGAACGCCGCATAAAAGACCACTGGGGTTCATAACTTCGTTTTTTTCTTAAAGGCTATAAACCAACTGCCCCGAAAAATTTATATACAATTTTACCGCTATTCTAGCGACTTTCCAAGAAAAATTGGTGTAAAATTGGTGTAGTAGTTGCTTTTTCCTCCTTTCTGTGGTACACTCACATAGTCGCAAACCCTTGTAAATACGGGCTTTTCGGCAAATCAATCCGAGTGTTCGAGACCTTCCACTCGTAAAACAAAACTAAAGGAGAAGAAACAATGAAAAAATCAAACACAGCTTTTCTAAGCCAGGCAGCCATGATTGCTGCCGTCTACGTGGTGCTCACCTATGTATTCGCACCATTTTCCTTCGGAGAGATCCAGGTAAGAATAGCCGAGGCTCTAACCATCCTCCCGCTGTTTACCCCTGCCGCCGTCCCCGGCCTGTTTATCGGCTGCTTAATCGGCAACATTCTGGGCGGCGCCATCCTGCCGGATATCGTATTCGGAAGCATCGCCACCTTAATCGGGGCAGCCGGTACATATCTGCTGCGAGGTAACCTCCCTGTACTGGCGCCATTACCGCCAATCCTGGCAAATACAATTATCGTACCCTTCGTACTTCGTTTCGGCTACACCGTCATGCTTCCGATTCCGTTTATGATGCTTACAGTAGGCATCGGGGAGATACTATCCTGCGGCGTACTGGGAATGATACTATATGCTGCCCTGCGAAGATATAAAAATATCATCTTCGTTCCGGTCAGAAAATAAAACATCATAAAAAGACTGCCCCAAATGCTATTTATCATTTTCGGGCAGTCCTTTTGTTCCTATCCAATATACGTGTTCCCGCTTCCCGACGTTATCTGGTCCATCTCATTAATAGGCGCTGCCCGACGTTCATTGCTGTCCGCATCAATATAAACCACGCTTCCCTCCGTATATCCAACCAGAATAACCGCCCGTTCTGCATCCAACATCCCAATCACAGGATTGTCCCTGTCAATCAGGTACAAAATCATCTCCGTCTTGCACCCCGACAAGTCAAGAACCCTTCCGCCGTTCAACTCCTTCAGGATATCCACCGGCGCCTGCCTTTGCTTAAGCTGTCCTGCAATATTCTGTATAACATCATCCTTCCCTTCAATAAAATGCTGTTTACTTCGGTTCCCCTGCTCCCAGATATAGGCTTGTTCAGAATCCACCACACATCCGCTGTATTCAGAAGCCTCTCGAATCGCCTCGCCTGCCCGATTGAATACACCTCGCAGCTCACCATATCCGTATACAAAATATTTTCCCGCATAACTAATGTCATCAAAATTAATCTCTCCGGTATCCTCCGTCAAAATCTGCTTAGGCTTTAACACCTTCGGCTCACGGTCAGAAATCCCGTCATTGTATACCAGCCTCATCTGAGTCTCCTTAAGCTCAGTCGTATAACTCTTAAGGTCAATATTGCTTGCCTCTTTCTCCCTGTTGTTGGTAATATAATCGGCAGTCGTACCCGTGTAAGTCTCACCCGCCTTCGTCGCACGGTTCAGCGTAATCATATTCACGTCAAACACAGTGTCCAGCACGTAAATACCTTCCACCTGGTAGGTTTTCACAACCTCTCCTTTGCCGTTCTGTATCTCAAGCTTGTACATGGGAACCGTCACCTCGCCGGATATAGTCCTTCCCGTATCCGCCGTCTTTGCCACCCCATATACAAAATCATTCTTTACAAATCCAAGCGGACGGACACATTCGTCCCCTCCACTCTCTGCCTTCCTCTCCTTTCCGTTCTCAAGGTTCTTCACCGTAACCTTAGTCGCTTCATTCAGCTTTTCTCCCTCCTGCCAAGCAACCAAGTGACCGTCCTTTGACACTACATACTGGCCATCCTCCAGTCCCTCAACCAGAGTATTGCTTCTTCCTTTGGTCAAATCGAATTCATACAGCGTCCCCTCCAGCATCACATACAGGTTATTCTTCTCCATACTGTAATAAACCATACGGCTCAGCTCATTGACCGCAAACCCATAAGACTTATTACTGGAAATAAACGCCTTCTCCTCCACAGAATTCTTTTTGGCGCTGTACTCATAAATAGCAACCCCCACTTCTCCCTCATGGGCGCCGCGGCTCATATACCCACTCACGGCAAACATAACGCCTTCCCCGTCGTTTCCAAGCAGCTTAATCTCATGATGGGGAACCATGTTGCGCACATCGCTGTTCTCCACATCCGTAAAGCTGAAAACCAGGGAAACCTCATCCGAATTCTTACTGTAATGCCACAGCTCATTCGCCACAACAAAAGACACTTCGCTTCCGTCCTCATTGACCAGATATGGAATATCCTGAGGCACAATACCAAGCACAATACCATTTTCGCTCAGCATATGCTTCGTCACGTCGAAAATCTGCTCCATAGTCCTGTCATAGTCCAGCAGATAGGTGGTCTGGCTTCCTGCCACATGCCTGACTCGAAAGAATTCCTCCACATGGTACACATCCGTCTCATTCTCCTCGCCCTTGCACCGCGCACGATACTCCAGACGCACAGAGATCGAATCACCGTTCATCTCTGTAATGTCCCAACGTTCCCCCTTCTCCACCATTGGCTCTAAATCGCCCCAGGAAACATGGTCATAGTCCGAGTGAATGGTTACATGCTGAAAGGTAGTGTTATCGCCGTTCTCGTTCGGCTCAATAGCCGTTCCTACTCCTGCGCCTTCCACCTTATTCATTGCATTTGCATGGAAACTGCGGATATAGTCCAGACTCTCCGCCAAGCCCATATCCGCCGCATCTCCGATTCTTGTATAGAAATAGATATCATTTTCACCGCCGGTATTCAATACAATCTCAAGCACATGCTCTCTGTCCGCCGTCACCGCCTCGCCAAGCACCACCGTAAAGCTCTCCCCATTCCGTTCTAAAGCGCCCTCCAGAAGCTTCTCTTTGCCGTCCAGCGTGTAGACCGTATAGTCTGCTTTCTTAATCTGGTTCTCATACGCCTGAAGCGTCCCCTCCAGAAGCCCCGCATTCACAGGCGTAATGGTGTCGCGCATAGCAGTAATATCCATTGCCCTGGCAAAGCCGCTGAGCGTATTCAGCACATATCCGTTATAGGAAAATGAAATCTGCGGATAGGTAGCAGAACCCATATCAGCAGTCATATTGTCATTCCCCTTATTCGTGTAGTAGCTGAACCCGATAACCGCAGCGATAAACACCAAACCTAAGATTGCCGTATCCCTTAGTTTCTTTATCCAACTCATCTATGACTCCCCTTCTAATTCTAACAGACGCCCAAGGGTCGGCGACACATGCAGGAACTCCTCACATCTTCTAACCGCCTCCAGGTTCTCCCCCTTTTTCCCCCTTCGGACTCCTCGAATCAGAATATTCTTTGGTGTATGCGCCATGTCGATAAACTCCAAAATCTGTGTATCGTATCCCGCACACTCCAGATACTCAGCCCTAAGCCCATCCGTCACAAGAGCCGCCATTCTCTCCTTAATCAGCCCATATTTGAAAACAGGCTTCAGCACGTCGCTTTCCATCTGCCCGTTCAGCTCATGCTGACAGCAGGGTACGGACAGAATCACCTTTGCCCCCCATGAAACAGCCTTCGCAAGCGCATAGTCCGTCGCCGTGTCGCATGCATGAAGCGTAACAACCATATCCACATGCTCGACTCCTGTGTAGCCTGCAATATCTCCCTCCAAAAATGTCAGCTTCTCATAGCCGTACTTTCTGCCAAGCTCGCTGCAATGGCGGATAACGTCCTTCTTCAAATCCAATCCGATAATCCGTATATCATAGCCCTTACACTCATGCAGATAATAGTACATGGCAAACGTCAGATAGGATTTGCCGCACCCAAAATCTATGATTGTCAGCTCTCGTTCTTTGTCAAGCTCTGGTAAAATATCCTCGATAAACTCCAAAAACCGATTAATCTGTCGAAATTTGTCGAATCTTGAATGTACGACCTTTCCCTCCTGAGTCATCACCCCTAAGTCCAAAAGAAACGGAACAGGTACGCCTTCCTCAAGGATATACCGCTTTTTTCTGTTGTGGCTTAAGTCAATCTCCTTTCTCTCACATGCCAAAGCCTTTTTCTTGACTGTCACCCTGCCCTTTTTGCTTACCAATACCGTATAAAGGTACTTGGCCGTCTCCATCTGCATCTGCCGCATATTCTCCATTGCCTTCCTAAGCAGCTCGCACGCCTCCTTCGGTTCTGCGTTCCTGTGAAATGCCTGGTGATTGCAAAATGTCTCAATCTGAAAGATTAATTCCTCCTTCTTAAGCAGCGGACGTACCTTAATTTTCTCTGCCTCCTCCTTCTGTCTCGGATTACTTAACACGGCAGAACGAAACTCTATATTCAGATTATCCTGTAATAATACTTTTAATTCATCCATAGTATTTACTATTGTAATGTTTTTTCCTCATAAACGCAAGTAGGGACATGAACTTTAGGAAAAGTAATCGTAACGCGGAATAAATCCCCGTCCAGATACAATTCAAAATTTCCGCCCTGCATCTGAGTCAGAGTTTTGGCAATAGACAGTCCAAGACCGCTGCCTTCCGTTCCCCTTGAGATATCCCCCCGTATAAACCGTTCCGTCAGTTCATCTGCCGAGATATTAAGGGGCTGGTCGGAAATATTTTTCAGGCTGAACACCGCCGCGTCCCCAATGGTATAGAGGTCTGCATATACCCGCGTCCCCTTCATGGCGTACTTGGCCGCGTTATTGTAGATGTTCGCCAGCACCCTCCAAAGCCTTCTGCCGTCGGCGCGGATAATAACCTCATGCTCTGGAAGGGACATTACCTCCGTCAAATCATTAGCCGTGAATTTCTCCTCAAACTCACCGCTGGTCTGCTGTATCATCTCCACAAAATTAATATTCATATATTCTAAGGTAATATTTCCTGAGCTTACCTTCGACGCCTCCACCACATCCTCTGTAAGCGTCTTGAGCCGCTGAGATTTCTCGTCCAGAATATCCAGATAACGCATAATCTTCGGATCCTCAAAATTCTCCTGCTTCAGAAGATTTACATAATTGATAATCGACGTCAGCGGAGTCTTAATATCATGGGAAACATTCGTAATCAAATCCGTCTTAAGCCGTTCGCTCTTAATGCTCTCTGCCAGCGCGGCATCAAGCCCCTGCCCGATAGAATTAATCTTCTCTGCAATATTCTTCTGCTCATCCCCCATACCGTCAAGAGGAATCTTGTAGTCTACCTCTCCGCCTGCGATTCTGTCAACTCCTATGTCAATTTTCCGCCTCCCTACCGCCTGCCTGACCATGTAGATAAATATAATCAATTCGCCTGCCAGCATCAGAAATACAGCATAAATATTCCTGTTGCTAATCACGGCAATCCAGTGGACAAGTACGAAAATGGTAAAAATGGCAACTGCTTTCCAAACCGCATGAATGTTTGCAAACACCCCTCTCAGAAAACAGATGATACTCCTAAGCAGACTGTCTCTCCACAGACTCCTTGCCTTGATTCTCCTTACAAGGCTTAAGTAGCCCGCAAGGAACATTGAGCAGGTATATGCGGCAATCACTCCTCCTGCCACCAACGTCCCCGATGGGGAAACATACATATAATCCACCTCGTAATACATGAGCTCGGACATGGCGCGGGTAGTATTCACAAGCTGAGAACTACTTGCAAATATCATAACAGGCATTGCCCACACCAGAAGCACAGCCGCTGCCGCCAACTCCGTTTTCCACTGGTCAAACCAGTTGAGCTTCTTATCCGCAACTGCCGTGAGCCATATCAGAACCGCAACAAACAGAATCAGGGATGAAATTCCCAGAATCACCACACCCCGAACAAACGGGCCGTATTTTTCAAATTGCTCTGCTTCTGAATGAAGCGCGTCCTTGATTGGATAATCCGTATCTACACTTATCGCGTAGATAAATCCCTTCTCTTTTCCGCCGGAATATTTGATTCCGTCTCTCCATTCCGCCGCTTCGATTCCTTCAATATTTGACTTAAAATCCTTAAGCTCTGGTTTTATAATCGCATATTTCCCTGTACTCTTAATCTTTTCCAGGTTATTCTCTAATTTCCTGTAATCTCTGAATTCCTTCCGGTTGGTATACACCCGTCCGTTCTCTGTATCTACATATAAATAAGTAAGGTTCGTATCCCCCTCCTTATATCCGTTTTCCATCCATTCATAGGATTTATAGGCGTCCCAGATACTGTAAATCGTGTTGTTCAGCATGACATAGGCATCGTTCAGCCTTCCATTCCACTCTGGGCTGTCATTTGCCACCTGCATAATATTTTCCGCGTCAATCGGCTTATAAAGCTCATCCAGCCAGCCTCCGTCATAACTCCAACAGTCAATGTAAACGATTTTTCCCTCCATATCCTGAAGCCCTTTAAACGCTGCCTCAGAATTATTGACAAAGTTACCGTCTCGAAGCTCGTCAAGGATATCGTCCTCCGAGATTCCCGATTCATCATTTGCAATTACAAACCGAAGCTCTCCCGTATTAATCAGTTTCTTGAATTCACTGTAATAATAATAATGAAAGGTCTTATCCGGCCTTCTGCACACGATAATCTTATCCTCCAGCCCACCCTTGGCCGCAAAGAGATCGTTGCCTGTGAACTCACTGTCATTCCCCCATGCCACCAGATCACCAAGCGTATAGGCAAGGCCGTGGACATTCTCATTCAGGAGTCTTACCTCCTCCCCGTAACTCTGCATATATTCCTGGATATCAATGATCTTCTGCGGGTTATATGCGCCGTCTGACTCAAACAATTCCTGCACCCGTATTCCGTTCATAACCTCATTGTTCAGTTCTATCAGCCGATTCTTGAAAATGCCCGTATCTTCATACTCCCTCGCCCCGCTGCCTGAAAAAACCTCCTCCATAAGGGCCGGATAAGACATCGCCCAGAGAAAGCTTACCACCGCCGCTACAATCAGCACATGCTCGATGATAACCAGCAAACCTTTCGTAAGTTTTGCCCTGTACCATTGTCCCTTCATACAAACTCCCTTCTAAAATTTCTCCACCTTATACCCAACTCCCCAGACCACCTTGAGATAGCGCGGCTCTTTTGGATTAATTTCAATCTTCTCGCGGATATGCCGGATATGCACAGCCACCGTGTTATCCACCCCGATTGCATCCTCATTCCAGATACTTTCATAAATCTGGTCAATGGAGAAAACTTTTCCCTGATTTTTCACTAATAGCAGTAAAATATTATACTCAATAGGGGTCAGCTTCACAGGCTCCCCATCCACAGTCACTTCCTTCAGATCGTCATTGATGGATAACCCGCCTGCCACGTACACCTCCTGGCCCGTAGCTTCCGCTGTACTTCCAAGCTGCGTATATCTGCGAAGCTGTGACTTGACTCTCGCCACCAGTTCAAGCGGATTAAAGGGCTTGGTCACATAATCGTCTGCCCCTACGTTCAACCCCAGAATCTTATCCGCATCCTCTGACTTAGCCGATAAAATGATAATCGGCATGTTATTCTGCTCACGAATCTTGAGGGTTGCTCGAATCCCGTCCAGCTTCGGCATCATTACATCCAGCACCAAAAGATCCGCCTTATGGGTTTTCAGCACCTTCAGAGCCTCCTCCCCGTCATACGCCTTCAATACCTCATACCCCTCCTGGGTCAGATAAATATCAATCGCTTCTACGATTTCTCTGTCATCATCACATACTAATATTTTAGCCATTTTCATCACCTCCCTTATACTATACAAGAATACCAGTTATTTTTTAAGAGCCATTTACATAAATTCTTAAGATATTATGAAAACTGGGCTTTATGGCTCATTAGCAGCCTGTCCGATTATGTCGAATTATATCTTAGTATGTCGAAAAGTTACTGTCTTTGTCGCCAATGCCTAATGCCCCGATATTTTCGCTATAATGGCCTTGTAGCATGCTTTTGTTTCTCAGTGTAAAGTTTTTGAGGATATTGTTATGGAGCAGAAAATTGAGTATCTTATCCGTTCTCTTGGCATTGGTGCCACATACCGCGGATACCGCTATCTAAGCTATGGAATTAAACTATGTTTGGAAAATGAAGATTATCTCTTATCTGTCAGTAAAATGTTATATCCCCAGATTGCAAAGCATTACTACACCACAAGTTATAGTGTCGAGAGGGACCTGCGAACCGTAATTAAAGTATGCTGGGACAGAGGAAACAAGAAGCTCTTACAAGAGATAGCGTTACGGCCATTAACAAATAAGCCGCCGTCCAGTGAATTTTTCGATATACTCACTGCGCACATCAAACACAAATCAATATCAACACTTTTGGTTTAAGTTATCTTTTTTAAGTTCTTAAGTGCTTCTTAAGAATTTTTCTTTTTCTTTAATGGTTTTAACATACTTTGGACATAATTATCTCTTATACTTTTAATCAGATAGTTGATTAACATCACTATCTCCCCCCTCAATAAAGTAAGTGCCGTATCGGGAAACCCGGCGGCGCAAAGCTTTACTCTCATTCCTTTAGAATAACTATAACTACAACGAATCCCGCAGACCATATGGTTTGCGGGGTTTCGCTGTGTTCGGGCTTCTGCTGCTTACTGTTCAAAAAAGGGAATCCTAAATCTTAGGATTCCCTTTTTGCTTAATAATAAATTATTCATTAATTGTTCTCTCCTGGCCTTGCACTTCTTAACTTGAAGTGTGATACCAGAGACTTCAATAACTGTGACTGGCTAGACAGTTCTTCACTTGCCGCCGCACTCTCCTGAGCTGTTGCAGAGTTCGTCTGAACAACGCTGGAAATCTGATCCATACCCATCGTTACCTGTGTAACCGCCTCTGCCTGGCTGACTGCCGCAGTAGAAATCTTATCCACATATGTAACAGCGCTCTTGGTACTCTCAACCGTCTCAGAAATTGCCTCTGCTGTACGGTCTACGATATTCGTACCATTCTCAACCGCAAGGATCGTACCCTCGATCAATGCCGTCGTATTGCTTGCCGCCTCTGCACTCTTGGAAGCAAGGTTACGTACCTCGTCAGCAACTACGGCAAATCCCTTGCCGGCCTCGCCTGCACGCGCCGCCTCAACCGCTGCATTCAATGCAAGGATATTGGTCTGGAATGCAATATCCTCAATGGTCTTAATAATCTTGCCAATGTCTCCGGACTTCTGGCTAATCTCGCCCATAGCAGCAATCATATCCTGCATCTGTTCGTTGGAGGTTGAAAGCTTCGTCTGAGCCTCCATTACCTTCTCGCTTGCTTCCCTTGCATTCTCAGCAGTATTATTAACCTCTCTTGAAATATCATTAATCGTAGCCGCCAATTCTTCCACAGAACTTGCCTGCTCAGTAGCCCCCTGTGACAATGCCTGCGCACCAGAGGATACCTGATCCGCACCGCTTGCTACCTGATCAGAAGCATCGTTAATCTGTCTCATGGTTGAGCTTAAGCTGCGGTTCATCCTGCGGATAGCTGCCAACAGCGGTTCAAAATCTCCCCTGTAATGCTCGTCATTAGCATACAAGTCAAAGTTACCGCTTGACATCTCATCCAACAGACGTGACAAATCGGAAACAACAGCCTCCAATACCTGGCAAGTCTCCTTCACGCTGCCTACCAGTGAACCAAATTCATCTGCGGATTCATACTCTAACGTCTGGGACATCTCACCCTGGGCAAGCCCCTGCATTGCTTCTTCAACCTGATGTACCGGATATACGATCATTTTCGTTACAATCGCACAGATAATCATTGCAAGTATAATTGCAACCGCTGTTACAACCAACAGAATAATCATACTCATATTGGTCGTCTTCACACTCTCCTCAACCGTATTGGTACGTATATTAACCGTCTCCGTATTTAATGCATTAATCTCGCTGATAACTTCGTCAAGAAGCGGGGTACATTCGGTCCGTACCTTCTCAGCCGCCCCCATCGGGTCGCCGGACTCTAACTGTGCAACAATCTCCTCGGCAACGCCCATCCATTCTGTCAGCAATGCTTCCAGCTCTGCCACCTGCTGCTTATCCAGAATCCCAAGCTCTTTTATCTTTTGAAGGTTCGTCCGGATACTCTCCTCATTCTCACTAATCACCTGCAGGTTCTCAGCATCTACCTTCCCGCCGATAATCATATCCCGCATATCCTTTGCCGCAATAAATGTAGCAATCCGGCATGCCTTTACCGCATCATCTGCCGCAACAGACCCATTCACAAAACTCGTCAGGTTGTCACTTGCCTTCCTCAACTGTAATACGGAATAAACGGAAAGCAAGGCAGTTAATAACAGCACTATTCCAAATGCCACCAATAATTTCATTCTTATTTTTAAATTTTTAAACATCGCGATCTCCTTCTGTCTGTTCTATATTCGCAGTTTCTTCCTCTGCATCTTCGTTTCGTGAGTCCCCTCTTTCCTCTGCATCGGTTTCTTGAGTTCTGTTTTCTTCCCCTGTATCTCTGCCTTGAGCTCCAACTGCCTCTCTTGCATCTCTACTTAGAAGTTCACGTTCTTCTTCTGCAGTATAATCAGGGAGTCCCCCTTCTTCTGCCTGCGGTATGACATCTTCAGACGCCTCCTCAGGCTCACCTATTGCTTCTTCACTCTTTCTTCTAATCATTCCTTTCACTTTTTGTTGTATGTCTAACAATCTGACTCTAAGCCGAAAACCTGCTTTCTTACACTTATTCGCACAGATTCTTCTGAAAAAACGCCAATTACGGATCATCCAACAGAATCCAAGGAGAAACGGATACTTTTCCAATATCGGAAAGAACCGAGTCATGTATTCTCTTGACGGGAACATCCATGCCTGCTTTCTCAAGGCCCATTCTTTATCTCGGTTGCGCCAGTAGAAATCCAGTCTGATCTTCTCACATGGCAACAAGGTTTCGTCCAGGTGCCTATTCTCTCGCCCGCGTGAAATAATGTACTCCTCCAACTCCAACGCAAGCCCATACTGCTGCTCTGCGTCTTCTCCGAACCAGAGCGTTCCAAGAATATTAACCTGATTGTCGAATTCCTCCCAATCCGCCTTATCTAACAATTCCTTTGCAGTCTTCCACCGGAACTGCTCCCCCAGAAGCTTCCGATACTGCCACAGGTCCAAAACGTCCCTTATCTTTAACTTACCCGTAATATACAGCTCTACCATTCTTGCAATCCGGTACAGGTATTCTTCCTCATTCGACAGCATATGTATAGATGTGTAGGGCTCCATGCACCGGAATCTTTTGATCGGTCCCGTAAAATACCGTTGAATAATCTTATTCTCAATCGGTATCGAATCATAGAATACAATCCTGATTCCCGGTATACGCACATATAAAATACCGTTGCATGACGAATCCTCTCTGTGCTCGTAATCCATATCCAACATAATCCTGTTGATCCAGGGCAGATCCTTCTTATTCACAAGAAGCTCTATCTGCCTGATCTGTGCCATCTCAGGCTTGGGATACATCTCACCCGCACTCGAATCAAGTAAAAATAATGCTTCAATATTATATCTCTCCAACTGCCACTTTATGACTTCTTCTGCCTTTTCATAAGCCTCATACAAAAGAAGCGACTTCTTATATTCCTGATAGAATTGATCGTTACAGTCTTCCGAGATATTCTTCTCAATCCCTAATAGTCCGACGTAGACAATATTAACAATCTCCTGATAGTCAGAAACGTCAAGAACCGACTCCCATCTTACATGCTTCCGCATGGATTGAATCGGCTTCTGATTAATAATTGCTGCCAGCAATATTAACACATATCTGATCTCAAAATTAATCGTTCGTTTCCTCCCTTCCAGGCCCCATTAATTAAGTTTCGACTAATTACACCCTTTATACTAATTATCGGACATTATTAGGCAAATATAATATTTTTTCACTATTTTTTTCTTCTTCTCCAAGGATTCTTCTCTCTGCAAAAACATCCATTGCTTTCTGATCATAAATTGACCGTTTAGCGTCCACAGCGAGCCTTCCGGCTACCAGTGTGATACACCGCTTCTTCATGATTGTAACCAGTTCCCTTGCATGGCTGGCTACAAGAATCGTCATCCCCCGATAATTCAGTTCATCGAATAACTGCATCAGATCCCATGCCGAATCCGGATCAAGATTCGCTGTCGGCTCGTCTGCAATCAAGATCTCCGGCTGGACGGCAAGCGCTCTGGAAAGAAGCACTCTCGCCTGTTCTCCCCCTGAAAGCTCATCTGGGTATGCATGATACTTCCCTGCAAGCCCTACAAGCCCCAGAACCTTAATGACCTTTGACCGTATCCGTTCATCTGCATTTCCAGTCGCAAGAATCGCCAACCTTATATTATCATATATTGAGCGATCTTTCAATAGTCCAACTTCTGGTGACATAATTCCTAACCTGCGTCTGTGCAGAGGAACTCTTTTCCGATCCATAGTATCGAGCCTCCTGCCCTCGACAATAATCTGTCCGGAGGTCACCTCCTCCTGCTTCATAATCAGATTCAGCAGCGTACTTTTACCGGCTCCGCTTTTTCCTACTATAAAAACGAATTCCCCCTTATCTACGGTAAAGGAAATATCCTTCAATGCGACTTCATTCTTGTACTCTTTCGTCACATGGTCGAAAATAATCTGTGCCATATACTCCCACCTTAATTTTTTTCCCACAGTTACCGATATTTATTATATACTATGATTTGTAAAAACAGTCAATATAATTTCCGAAATATGGAGACAAAGATGAAAAAGAAATTATTTTACGGAGCCGCCGCCGGAATTGTGAGCATAATCTTATTGCTGTGTATGCCATTTTCCCAGATTGATCTGGCATCCGGCACTCTCCGTACAGCCCCGTCTCTGCCGGATGCTGCCCCAGATCCAATCGAGAATCCTGTTGTTACAGACGGGCAGTATTCCCTGACCGTTGAAAGCAGTATTGGGATGCTTACATATTATAATCAGTCTGACGTCCGATGGGCTGACTATCTGTATGGCGGTCAGGACCCTGTCAGAAAATACGGCTGCGGCCCTACTGTCCTTGCCATGATTGTGTCAAGCTTCACCAACCAGACCCTTCTGCCCTCTGAGATGGCTGACTGGGCGGCTGCCAATCATTATTGGGCGCCCAGAGGCGGAACCGCCCATAATTTTATTCCGGAATGTGCCGCTGCCTTTGGCCTTCAGGCCAATTCATTTCAGAATTTTACGGTAGAGGGCGTCTTATCCGAACTGTCAAGCGGTCATATCCTGGTAGCATTAATGGGACCAGGACATTTTACCGGAAGCGGCCACTTTATCATTATTACCGATTATTGGACCGGCACCCAAGTACGGGTTGCCGACCCTGCAAGTCTTGAGAATACTCAGACTCCCTGGGAGGTTCAGACGATTCTCGACGAACTGAGCCATGCCGCCAACTCCGGCGGTCCGGTCTGGAGTATCTCCCCCAAATAATTTTCTGATTTCTAGCGAAATTAAGAAGGGGACTTGCCGCATTAAATGCAAAATATACAAGATATGGCTTTGCCCTGCAACTGAGCTTTGCCATATCTTGTATTTTTTACTTCGTGCGACAGCCCCTCCTGTCTTTTTATTGCGCTGATTGATAATAAGAGTCTTTTCCAGTTACCTTTACATTGAGCACCTTATCTATCTCAATCGTTCGGTTTAATACTTGCAATAACTGGCAACTGAGATCCTTAATCTTCCCTGCCTCAAAGCTCTCCTGCTGATACTTATCTTCTCCTCTGAGCCATGAGATGATCTTTTCTTTATCTTCGCCCGCGGCTTCAATCAATAACCGAATCTCCTGCTTTGTCTCCCCAAATTGTTCCAGCTCCTCCTGCCTCATCTTCATAAGCAACTGAACCGCTTCCTGATCATTCCTTGACATTGCATCCGCGAGATCCTTTGTCACTCTTTCTATCTCTACCATATGCACATAATTACGCTGCACTCGTTTTAGGACTTCTGTTAAAAGTTCTTCCTGGTTCTCCATAAATCCTCCTGTTTATACGGCAGCCGTCTTACTTGCTTCTTTGAATGCATCCCGAAGTTCAGCGACAAGGGGCTTCAATTCCTGGATTACAGCGCTGTTCCTGCCAGCCTGCAGCCTGCTGAGTTCAAAGAGAAAGAATTCATACATTCTCCTCAGATCATAGCTGATTCTATACTCCATATTCAGAGTTTTATTAAGATAGTCTACAATCTCTCTCGACCTTTTCACTGATTTATCAAACAAATCATAATTCTTATCATCCAATGCGATCTGAGCCCTGTTGAGACGCTTAATTAACTCATCATACAAGAGAAGAAGCATCTCGCTGCGTGTCATTGTATTTACAGACTGCATCTTATACTGTTGATATCCATTCTGATACATATTTTTCCCCTTTATTTAATCTTAATAGCCTCCAAGCTGGCTTAACCAACTGCTCTGACTATTCATCTGGGAGATTAATGTTTCCAGACTCGTAAACTGCTTAATGTAGCGATCCCTCTCTGATTCCAGTCTTGTCTGGAGTTTCGATATCTGCTTATTAATCTCAGACAGTTGTTTGTAGAAGGCATTCTCAGTAAGACTCATCGGTGAACTTGTGGAACCTGCTTTCTTAATCAGGATACCTTTGCTGTCCATTGAACCAAGGGTCTTTACATACTTATCCATTACGTTCTTAAGGTTGGTTGCGATTCCGTCAAACGTCTTATTGCCGTCAGCATCGACTCCTGCCTTTGATGTAAAGAGCTTCTCTACGGACTCTGGATCTGTCTCTAATGCTGCGCGCAGTTTAGATTCATCAATCGTCAGCTTGCCGTTGTCTGAGTAGAGGGTGGAGGTTGTGATTCCGATCTTTCGGAGTTCTTCCATATTACCGCCGCTTATGATAAAACGAAGGTCGCTGCTCAGTGATCTCAGGTCGCTGTCGCCGTATAACAGGCCGGATTTCGCCTTTTCCTCCCAAGTCTCAATCTCGCTCTCGCTCAATTCCTTCTTCTGCTCACTGGTAAGCGGTGCATAATCGCGGTCTGGTTTGGTGGTAAGCTCTTTGTTCACCAATTCGATAATCTTGTTGTATTCTTCTACCATGGACTTGATGTTGTCCACGATGTTATCGGTGTTTACTCTAGCGTCGATCTCAACTGGGTCTGAATCAAAAAGCGGTTCGCCGGTGACCGGATCCGTCTCAACTGTGCCGTCATCTTTTAACTTATATCCAAACGTTCCCTTTACACCGATAGAAAGGCCATCAACTGTGAATGAATTACTGTCACGTATCAGCTCAACCACATCGTCAGAGCCCTTATATTTTACCGCAACGATAGCATCCTTACCTGCAACTGCCTCGCTTCCATAAGTTCCTGCACCAAAAATTCCATTTAACAACGCTTCCTCTGATTTTTTAGCCGCCTCAATTTGTGTAGCATCCATTCCAGCTGTTACATCTGGGTCATCCCAATCCTTACCAAATTTTATAACACCACTAGCACCTTTCTCAGTTGAAGTAATTGTAAACTTATCAGCCGTTGACTGATAACTTATAGAAATACCAGCTTCCTTAGTCTTGTTGATCCTTGACATTAATGAAGATATAGAGTCATCTTCATAAACATCAATATCTACACCATTAATAGTGAGTGTTGTCTTATTTCTTGTCTTTGTTGTACCATCTTCATTCTTTACAAGATTACCATCTTTATCCTTTACTTCTTCTTTTTGATCAAACTTAACATCCGCCAACTTCAGCCCTGACTCTTTAAGCGAAGCGTTTAAATTCACACGATTCGTTCTACCAGCTATTCTCCCAAACACACCATTTGCACCCACAAGGTCACTATGGCCTGAAACCAACGTAAGTGTAGAAGTTGTATCTTTTCCGACTCCAGCATCATCTGTCGCTTTCCAATCTACATTACCCTTTTCATCTCTCTTTACTGTTGCCGGATCATAAGTTGAAAAGCTAAACTTATTTAATTCTATTTTAACCTGAATTCTTCCTTTTCCAAAGGCAGAATCCAACTGCTCTTGCATAGACTTCCTAATAACTTCATTATCATTAGTCCCATCCAGACCTTCCGGCATCTTAATTGTTTTAGTCTTTCCATTATAGGAAAACGTCAACTCTTTCCCCGCAACCTTCTCACCAAAAGTAAGAAGGGTTCTCATATTCCCCTTTTCAATTGCAGTAGCACCAGTGGTTTCGTCAGTTGGCGTACTCTTAATATCTCTTTCAATAGCTTTTCCATCAGCATCTTTATCGGCAAATCCCAATAATTTCAATGCTGATCCACCAACCATCTTAAGCTCATTACTGTCTGGATTACCGGTAACCTGAATCTTATTATCTGTCGAATATCCGAATGTAATAAACGCAGACAGCTTCTTATCATCATTTACATCTATTTTTGATAATTGATCATTAATCGCCTCACTAATTCCTTTTGCTGAACTGTAATCATAAAGACTGCCATCGGATCTGGTGAGACCTAACTTAATGGAATAACTGTTAGAACCATATTTGAAATCTAACGTCTCTCCTACCAATTTTTGATTAACATATCGATCCCCTTCCATTAGCTCTGTCTTACCAATCTCACCAGTCTGCAATTTCATATCCGAAACAGTTCCAGTCGATGACCACTTTGCATCCTGCGCCATCTGCTTCACACCCATAATAGTAATCGCATTCGCCGCACTGGCTGTCCCTGTCACAGAAACAAACTTGCTGTTCGCCCCTGTCGTCGTAATATTATTCCTTCCCCAGAACATAGAACTGAATAAGTTGCTGGAAGATGTCAAAGATGCTGTATATTTGTTCGCAAATGCGATCATCATATCACTGATAGCGCGGACCGCATTCTGCTTCCATTCAAGCTGCTGCTTCTTCTGCTGCTGCTGTGTAATCTTACTGGTAGTGCCGTATGTCATACCTTCAATCAGAGTATCACGGTCCATACCGCTTGCCAGGCCGCCGTATCCACGGATGCTGTTAGCCGTTGAATTAGTTAATCCGCCTATTGTTGCCATACTAATCTCTCCTTTTCTCTTTCACTCATTAATGCTTATTGTCTGTGCGGTACGATAGCTGTTGTGTACATAAATGCCCCTATTTACTGCCGCACCTTTTTATAAATTCAAATTTATTCTGTACTTATTTATCGGCATATAGTATACTTTAAATAATAG
>CAJUBG010000027.1 GCA_910584575.1 uncultured Dorea sp. | reverse complement strand
GAAACAAGAAGCGGATTCTCTTTGTCACCGAATTTCTTCTCTGTAATGGCTTCCATCTTCGTAACGGCTTCCATGATCTGGTCCATGATCTCGTCATTGATCTTCCTGCCGTCCTCGTAATACTGTGTACACGCCTCTGTCGTGATTGTGAAGCCCTGCGGTACCGGAAGGCCCAAGCTTGTCATCTCAGCAAGGTTTGCACCTTTACCACCAAGAAGGTTTCTCATGGTTGCATTACCTTCTGTGAACATATAAACCCATTTTGCCATTTGTCATGACCTCCTAAAAACTATATATTTTTCTAAGTCGCACATAATATTTTACTGGTTTTACCAGTATTCGTCAAGTATTTCCAATTAGTTTCCAAACCTTTTTACCTTTTTAGCTTTCTCTTTGCAAATTCCCGCGTATCCTCATAACTGTCCCACAGACACTCCCTGATAATATCCTCCGACAGCATCCGCCTCCTGCTCATTTCCCTGACGGCAGAAAACCGGCAGCATGAGCACAGGGTATTCTCATAGATATACGGCAGAAGCTCTTTAGGCAAATATTTTGAGCCGCCCCGCTTAAACATGTCAAGGATTGCCATAAACGGCCCGTGCCATGAAATGTTTTCTTTATAAGTGACCGGAAGGGACGTTACCAGAGAAACTAAGATGTCATGATCTTCCTTTTGATAGTTATTGGCAAGCAGACAGATTACATCCTCTGTCCGTTCTTTTCTGTCCAAAAGCTCTATTGCATAATCGTGAACCTTTTTATCCCTGACAGATTGTAGAGCTAGAAATGCATTTTCCCTGAGGCATTCATCCTCTGACCTGGAATCCCGTATCACCGTCTTTGCATCCAGGAATTCAGGACATTTTCCCTTTCCTAAAAGCCATAGAAGCTGCGAACGCAATGACAGGTCTGTCTCCTTCTGGTAATAAGCCGTAAGCTCTCTTACTTCTTCTGTCTTGCCGTTTTTTAACATCATAGACGCCGCCATGATTGGAACCGTCCTGCCGACGCGGCCTCCCTCCTTCAGGTTATGATATATATTGTCTGCGGTCAGAGCCTCCTGCTTTTTTCGTCGGGGTTCGTCTCCCTCGTTTTTCCAGTATTCCTCCTGCTTTTCCATAGACAGAAGATAGCTCTGTATCCCTCTGTTGTTCTTAGCTTTTTCCTTTATCCTCCTGCGGATATTGGCCTTACCACGCTTATCTTCCCCATACCATTGAAATGTTTCAAAATGCCAATAACAAAGCCTGGGATTTTGAAGGAACAAAAAACCCAACTCCTCCATAACCTTAAAATATCGCTTTTCCCACTCATCTCCTGTGTGCGCAAGCCTCACAACCGAGATACAAAGAACGCTGAAATTATAGCGCAGCGGCGGTATATCTTCAGAAATATGCCGATTAGGATGTTTTAACATCTCATACATCATGCCATAGTATTTTTTCAATATTCCGGCGGCAGACAGATTCCCGTCCTGGGCCGCAAACTCAAGAAAACAGCAGGCATAGGAAAATCCCCATCCATAATCAAATATATTTTTGTCAAGATAAACTGCCGCCGCCTCTACAAAGGGCTGCCTGTCCGGAAAACACTTTACCATCTCATAGAGATGGCGGCTTTTTGGCCCCTCGCATTGGGCGTCGTAGGCAGCTTCATGGGTACACGCCCACAATACTATATCTCGGTATTTCTCCAAATTCTGAGTCGTCTGCAATTCCTGGACACACCGCCCAAGCCCGCATTGCACAGCGCGTTTAAATTCCTTCTTCGTCATAACCCTTTACTGCAATAGATACTCGATAAACTTAGCCGCCATCTCCGGATTCTGGCTGTTGACCGGAACCGCAACATAGATTGTATCGTAGGAGGTCATAGCCTCCTTCTCCAGAATATTTCCGGCTTCAAGCAGCACACCGTAATCACTGGCTGTCCCGCCATAGGCCACTCCATTTTCACCCAGAAGCTCACCCATATTCATAAATCCCTCCTGGTCGGCATACTCCAGAAAGACGCTTTCCGAGCACACCAGCACATCTACTGCATCAGCCCCCATGAGCGTGGTCAGCGCTGTCTTGCTGGTGGTACCTCCCTTGTCATCCGGAATATTTGCCCGGACGCGCACCTCTCCGTCCTTCTCCCTGATACCTGCATACTGGGAAAATGAATCCTTAAGCCACTCTGCTTTCTGGCTGTCTCCCCCAATCACGACGGCATTAAGCAGAACCTTTGTGTGCATCCCCTTGTACATAGTCACCCCAAGGCAGACAAGCCCCGCCAGTATTATGGCTGCAAAAAGCCAGGCTCTATAATACATCCACAGATATTCCAGCCTCTTGCCAAACGTCATGCTCTCCCAGGTTTCCTTAATGATATCTTCTTCCTTAACAGCTTTCATTCATGCCTCCTAAACGACAACCAAAGCTCTATAATGTCTTTTGGACTCTGCACGGATTCCCGTAAGCGACCACATTTGCCGGAATATCCCTGGTCACAATACTTCCCGCGCCGATGGTCGTATTCTCCCCAATCGTTACCCCAGGAAGGACGATTACATTTGCCCCAAGCCAAACTCCGTCGCCGATATGAACAGACTTATTAAACTGCATCCCTTTTTTCCTAAGCTCTGCCTCCAATGGATGCCCCGCGGTTGCAATGGTCACGTTCGGCCCAATCATCACATGATTGCCGATATAGATATCAGCATCATCCACCAGGGTCAGGTTGAAATTCACATACACATTATCCCCAAAATGGCTGTTCTTCCCCCAATTCACCCGAAGGGGAGGCTCGATCACACATCCCTCCCCCAAGTCTCCCAACAACTCCTTCAATATCTCCTGCTGCTTCCTGCGGTTGGAGGGCCTGGTCTGATTGTACTCATACATCAGGTCATTGTAACGCCATTGCAGTTCGTACAGCTCTGCCTCCGTTGAATCATATAACTCCCCACTTTTCATAATTTCTTCTGTAACCATATCCTTATTCTCCCTTCGTGCTATGTTAATCGTTATTATACCACCGGATAAATATTTCTACAATCATGAAAAATTCTCCGCTTCCTCCTTCAATATCTCCCGAATAATACTCTCAATATCCCTTCCTGAAATCGTAATATCCTGAATCTCACACCCCTTAGACACCGCCTCGATAATCCTTAAGCTGTCCGCAGCATCCGCATCATACTCAAAGCATAAGCTGTGGTTTGTCATGTTAAAAACCTGTACCCCTTCCATGGCAAACTCTCCTTTTTCAAGCCATGGATTTTCATCCACCTCAAACTGTATCTGCTTCTTCCGGTTAAAATCAAGCTTCACCTTCTGCATCTTATCATCCAGCAGAACCTTTCCGTGATTAATCAGCACAATCCGCTGGCACAGTGATTCAATATCTTGGAAATCATGGCTGGTTACGATGAAGGTAGTCTTCTCCTCCACATTCATCCGCCGTATAAATTCCCGAATCCCTGCCTTTGACTCGGCGTCCAGGCCAATGGTAGGCTCGTCCAGAAACACAATCTTCGGATCATGCAGAAATGCCGCCGCTATGTTGCACCTCATCTTCTGCCCTAAGGACAACTGCCTCTCCGGAATAGACAGCAAGGGGGCAAGCCCCATAATCTCCGTAAACTTCTCAAGGTTCTCCTGAAACCTATGCTCTGGAATCTCGTACAGCTTCTGGAACAGCCGGTATGACTCGATTACCGGCACATCCCACCAGAGAATGGATCGATTCCCGAACACCGCCCCTATCCTCCTGCTGTTTCTAACCCTATCCTTAAAAGGGTCCAGCCCGTTAATCTTCACACTCCCTGACGTTGGCTTTAAGATACCGCAGAGCATCTTTATGGTGGTAGACTTCCCTGACCCGTTTGGCCCCACATACCCCACGGCTTCCCCCTCCTCTATGGAAAAATCTACGCTGTCTACCGCCCGCAGCACCTCATAATCCGGTGCAAACATAGAGCGCAAAGCATGTCCTAGCTTCTGGGAGTTCTTTCTTCTTTTGTATTCTTTCACAAGCTGTCTTACTTCTACCTGACTCATAATTATTTTCCTCCTACGTTCCCGTACTGTCATATGTCCGCGAGCCCATCTGCCAGAACACCGCGGCAACCGCAAAAACTGCCGCCGCGCTTAAAGGCAGCCCCGCCAACACCCAATTTCCTGCCTTTCCGGTCAGATATGCCGCCGGATAGTACGCCACAAATCCAAAGGGCAATACATAGGTAAATATCGTACGAATCACCCCTGGGAATGCGCCTATGGGATATTTGGCAAACTCCCGGCAGGTCTGTACCAACACCGCCACATCTTCTCCCTGTATAATCCAGAAATTCAGGCAGTTGAATATGGTATAGATTCCTGTATTTACCACAATCCCGCAAATCAGATACTCTGCCAGAAAAAGCAAAAGCCCCGCGCTTAGCCCTATTCCTACATGCGCCATGGCATATACCATCACACCTCCATAGATTACCATGCTGATAAGCGCGGGATAGTGCGTCACATCTCCCAAAACCTGCAAAAACAGCGGCGCCGGACGCACAAGTAAGACATCCAGCCTTCCCTCATGCACCAGATGGCTGATTCCCCATACGTTATCAAAAAAAGTCTGGCTAAGGGACTCAATCAACGCGCACATGGAGAACATCAGACAAATCTCGTAGACATCCCATCCCCCAAGGCCGCCTGCCGCATAAGCGATAGCCAGCACACCGATGAAGCCTGCTGCCTCCCTGAGTATCAGAGATATGACCAGTATCACCGTATCCGCCGGATACTGGGTCATCTCCACCACTCCCATTCTCTGGTATCCCATCCAGAGCCTTAAGTAATAAGCCAATCGTTTCATCCTTCCTTAACCTCCCTGTACAACAATCCTGCGGATAGCGCAGCTATAAAAAATATGCGCCGCCATCCACAGAAGCAAGCTCCACATCCCCTGAAGCCCCACAAACTGCCACGTCTCATTCGGGAGATATTCTCCAAGATAGATATTCACCGGCACTGACACCATTCCGGCAAATGGCAGGTAGTCAAGAACTCTCCCAATTCCCTCCGGAAACAGGAACAAAGGCACCACCCCGCCGGACAGAATGGATAACAGCGAGCTTTTTGCATAGGCAAGGCTGTATGAATGATTCGTATAAAATGCACACAAGCCTACCATGAATTCAAAGAAAAACATAATCCCTATGGAAAGGCATGTACTGACAAGGAACATGGCAAAATTCCATGCACCCGAAGGCCCCACGCCTCCCAGTATAAGGAAACAGATTACCGCAATGGGCGCCCCTTTAAATATGGCAAAGAATACAAACTCACCCACCCGCTTCGCAAACAAGGTGAAAAACAACGAGACGGGACGCAGAAGCTCTGTCCCAATCTTGCCCGTCCGAATCCAGTTGGACAGCTCAGAGTTAATCCCTCCGCTAAACTGGGAGGACAGCATTCTTGACAGGATGACATAGGTTGTCATCTGCATGGCCGTATACCCTGCCAGGGAATCCTGCTGGCGGAACACAAACTGCCACAGGAAATAATAGATTACAATCGACGCAAAGGTTCCCGCAATATTAATCCAGAACGCTTTCACGTATGCAAATTTGGTTAAAAACGTCATCTTCACAAGACAATAAAATTTATCCATAACTTCACTCCCTCACTACTTCTTTTCTTACAAGGCTTCTCACACCGCCTTTGTCAATTTTATCACCCCCATCTCCATTTACACATATCAATATAGGAGGAAATTCATAGCCATTTCTCACTTTTCGTTTTACAAAGTTGTATGCCATATAAAAATAGTGTACAATACTTATGGTAGCATGACACTTTAAAATCAGACATATCAAAAGGAGAACTAAAATGCTTGGAAATTTCGACCTGGTCTTAAGCGATTTGGAAAAAGACCATCTGGATCTTTCATTCCACGCAAGCGGCATCGACCAGTGCAAAAAAGGGAATCTATACGGACCCAGAACCCGACGGTATCACTTAATACATTTTGTCCTAAGCGGAGTAGGGACTTTGATGATCGATTCTGATATCTATCCTGTAAAGCCAGGCCAGGCGTTCTACATTCCTGCCGGAGTTTGTGCCTCCTACAAGGCGGATGTGGACGACCCATGGAAATATTGCTGGATTGGATACCGCGGCACACAGGCCCATAAGTACAGCAACCTTCTCTTTCCGGCTTCCTACGTTCTGGATATTCAGGATATAGGCATATATGAGAGGAAAATCATGGAGTTGTTATCTTACACAGACTCCCATGTTCACAGGGAGGATGTCTTTGATTATCAGACATTTCCCGACCATAATTTTTCCGATGCCAAGACATTTCCGGAACACTTGCTGCTGAATGGGAAACTGAAAGAATTGTTCGCCGTCCTGCTGTCTGAGAGTGGACAGGATTTCGTTGTATTGAATAATGCCGACTATGCCGATAAGGCAAAGCATTTTATAGAAATGCATTATGATGAAGCAATTCAGATTGCCGATATCGCCTCTTATCTGAATCTGAATCCCCGTTATCTGACGACTTTGTTTAAGAAAAAATTCAAGATTACGCCAAAAAAATATCTGACATACTTTCGGATTGAAAAGGCGAAGGTCTTTTTGATTGATACGGACCAGCCGCTGCAGGTCATTGCCAATGCCATAGGTTTTGAAAACAGCTTTTCATTTTCGCGCCTGTTTAAGTCTGTTACCGGAATCTCTCCGGCAAATTACAGAGAGCAGTATTCAATAAAGTGAAATACTGGAGGCTTCCAATATTTCACTTTATATTTACTGTATCTTTTATGCCTGTATTTTTGATAACAGGGCTTCCTGCAACACCTGAGAAAAATTTACTCCCATAGATACGGCTCGATCATTCAGCCATGATGGTATCGTCAAAGTCTTTTTTACTGCTTTTGTGTCTTTGTATTGGTTAATATCACAGGACACAAGAGAAAGAAACCCATCATCTGTATGAATAGCAAAAATATCAGAAGGAGAAACAATTTCTTTCTTCTGCTCAAAAAGAGTAAGCAGATAACCGGCTAATGCCTCCTGTGCCGCTTCCATAGTTTCACTAATGGTGCCTCCATAGGTATGGCAGCCTTCCAAATCGGGAAATTCAACCCAATAAGCATCTTCTTCTTTATGGAAGACAGCAGGATATACAAATAACATAAACAAAACCTCCTTGTATGCATCTAAGAAAAAACTGGCTATTTTAGCCCTGCCTCTCTAAGAATACGATTAAGCAAGCCAATAGGAACATCTTTACCATGTATGGGAACTACAGTCATCTTCCCATCTTTCTGCAGAACATGATGGCTTCCATTAATTCTGACTATGTCCCATCCGTTTTTCTTCAAGAGCTTAAGCAGATCTTTATCCTTCATGTTCCACCTCCCTACGAAGATAGTATAACATGCGGGCTATCCTCTGTCAAACTCCGGCCCAATCAGCCAGATTCCCTCACACTCCATCTCCTCCCTCGGCGTAACCTCCGCAAGCGCCTTCATGGTAATCATTGCCGTCACCCCGCTTCCGTTATAGAGCCTCTTATCCCCCCTGTTTGCAAAGGCAAGGTTCACATAAGCCGTCCCGTCTCCATACCGCTTATTCACCGTCAGATTCTCCATCTGGCCAATACTGTTATCCTGCACAACAGACACAAATTCCAGACGGGACGGGTCATAGTTAAGAACCTTCCCGAAGGCATTGACATTCGCCGCCTCCTTAGCGGTAACCGCAAAGGAAAATGTCTCCCCCGCTTTTACCGTCTCTTTGTCCGGATCCAGGAAAATCGTTCCGGATACCGCCCCTGTCTGCTTTGTCCCGCCGTCAAGGGCGAACATGGTAAAGGAATAGTCATACACATCATAGACGCCGTTTTTGTTAATGTCCCCGCACCGCTTCTGAATCTGGTCAACGAAGTTTGCCCCATCCTTAACAGAAGTTCCAAGATAATTCCTCATGTTAATATAATCTCCCTCGGAAACCTCCTCATTCTTATTGGTACTCCCTACTGCAAACGGTTTCGAGCCGTCCTTCTTAAAGACCGCCAGCTCATGGGCCGCGAAGAAGTTCTTCTGGGACTCTGCAACCGTAAGCTTCAGATAGCGCGCGCTTACTCCCTCAAGGTTCACAGTCTTTTTGTTCTCATCCACCTCAAGCTTCTCATCATAACTCCATTCTTCATTCTCCCTGCCGTTCCACTCTAAATTCCAGTGCACGTTGTCCAGACTGGAGGATACGTCCATCCGTTTTACCGTACCGCTTCCGTAGCTGTCCCGCGGATAATACTCGAACTTATCAAGCTCATAGACTGCCCCAAAGTCAAAGATAAAGGGAATACTGTCTGTCACGACGTCGTCTGCCGCAAAGAACAGTCCCCGCAGGCTGTGGTCTGTGGCATATTTAAGAGCGCCCGCCTCGTCTCCGCCTGTCCAGACGACTGTGCCAAGGGCGCCGATTTCATTCCTCCAGGGGTCAAGGAGAGAGCTTACAATTAACTCCTCACTCCACGGAGAATACCCCTTATCATTTCTGGATCGCACACGGTAGGTATGTTCAGAATGATACTCCAACTCGTCATGCAGGTATGAGCAGGCATTGCCCATGGTGTAGCGCTTGCCGTCAACCAGCATCTCGTAGGAGGCGGCATCCGTAATCTCCGTCCATTTCAGCCAGATCGCGTCTGACGTCTTTTGTTCCTTTGGCGCATGAAGCACGGGAGCCGAAAGCTTTTCATTCTCTTTTTCCGGCAATCGGGTAAATTCATTGGCAAACCCGACTATTTCCACAGTCTGGCTCACCTTCGCGGCGTCTGCGGGGCACAGCTTTACATAGAGCTTCGGCGCGACCTTAACCTCCTTTAGAAGCCCTGCAATCTCAACCTCCTCCTTCGGGGCATAGGTGTGGATAGGAGACTTCCCGTCGTAGAAAAACACGGCCTCCCCCTCCTTTGGCACGGCTTCCCCAAACGCCTCCCAGGCTGTCGGTTCTGTATTGCCAGATGAACTGCCTTTACTTTCAGTTCTCACAAATTCCGTCATACTAAGCAGCTCATCCCCGTTCTTCGCAATCACCCTCTCCGGCTTCTTTGATAAGTGGACAATAAAGGTTGTGGTTTTCCTCTGCTCATACCCTTCATAATCCCCCCAAGCCCTCTCTGCCGTCAACACGGCCCTGTCTTTTACAACCGACGAAGTATATCTCACAGACACATGGTTTCCATAGGACACATGGTCAATCACACCGTAGGCCTTATCCTCCTGCGTCCGGTTTAAGATGTATTTCCCGTCATCCTCATACACCGTATATTCACTGACGCCGGACGGCCAGAATTCCACAATCCGTCTGGTTCTGTCAATAGCGTCCGGCGTGTTGTTCTCCTCGTACATGGGAAGGATTGCGCCGTTTTTAACGAATACCGGCAGCTTCCAGACAGGCGCGTCAAAATTGTTCAACACCTGGCCGCCCTGATATTTCTCTCCCGTCAGATAATCCGTCCACACCTCGTTTTCGTCCGGAAGGTAGATACGGTTTCTCACATCGTTTCCTATCTCGTCCGCCGCCACATTCTGGTAAACCGGCGCCACCAGAATACTTGAGCCAAGCATAAACTGATACTGCACCTCCCTGCCGGCTGCGTATGGGTCGTTTGGATACTCCAAAAACATTGCCCTCACCATGGGAAGCCCTGTATCATTGTTCCCTGTATCCAGATTGGACGCTGAAACAGCGCAGGTATAGATATAGGGCATTAACTGCGACTTCATTTTCATATACATCCTGTTAATTCCCGTGTAAGGATCCCCAAAGGTATAGGGCGCCTTCATATAGCTTCCCCATCCGTCCATATTCAACATCTGGGGAGTAAATGCCTTCCACTGGTAGTCCCGCACCGAAACCACAGCCTTTCCCCCGAAGATACCGTCCATATCGCTTCCGATATTGGGATTGCCGCTAAGCGAGCTTCCGATATAAGTTGGAATATGGAAACGGATATATTCCCAGTTCCCGCCTGTCTGGTCCCCCGTCCACACACTGTTGAAACGCTGAGAGCCGGCCCACCCGTCCAGTGAAATGATATTGGGACGGAAGGATTTCGCCGTGGTGACGATATCGTAGGCAGTCTTTACAGCGTCAAGCTGGAAGGAATAACCAGGCCCCACCCATGCAACATCCGTCTTTAGGGTAGTAGCGCCGCCTATGGCCACCTCTTTCCTGAAATCCCGAAGAAGGTGCCAGTACGTCTCTTTGTCAGAATCAGGAGATAAGCTGCTCTCTGTCCAAAGTCCTGACGCGACTCCTTTGCTGTTGGCAAATTCGGTAAATTTTGCAAAATTTTCCACGTTTGCGTCCACCGCGGCAATCCGTTCCTGGCTGCTAGCGCCTCTCTCGTTTACGCCTCCCTGCACATAATATCCGTTCTGCCCGTAGCCGCCGCCGTAGCCATCGTTAGGCAGAAAGTAACCCAGAGGCATATCATAACGGAGGTATTCCTCAAGAACGGCTCTTGCGGAATATTCATAGGGCGCGTCCACCGTATCCGGATAATTTTCGATTGCCGTACATGGCCTCTCCCCGTTCAGGGATTCCGAGTGCAGACCTTCTGTAAGCCGGTAGCCTGTGGCCATACCACTCTCATATCTGGTTCTTCCCTTGACGGTATGTGAAGCACTCCCCTTGACAATCCAAGCCTTGTCCCCTTCTTCCTCGGACCATGCGTCGCGGTTATAGCAGTTTAAATGCCCCTCATAAAAACCATACTCCGGAAGCAGTATGGGATTGCCCGTCACATGGTAATACCCCTTAAGAATTTCCTGTACCATCCTCCTCTTATCCTCTGCGCCGGATAAGAAATAATAAACGCAAAAGTGTGCCTCCTTATGTATTGTCACCACATTTTCCCCGCTGAAATCATACGTCCCTTCTGCAAATGTATTGCGAAGCGCCCCGTATCCGGCAGTCGAAAAATAGAATGGGTTAGGAGAAGCCACGCCGCCGTCCATCCAACTGCTCTCGTTGACAATCTGAATCCTTTTGCCGGTATGTAAGAAACGTCCGTTCTGGGTCCCGCCTCCGTAAAAATCCTCCCCCTTCTGCCGAAGCAGCGTCTGCACAGCAGCGTCGCTATCAAGCGCAAGAGGTTCTGCCTCCTCCATCACAATCCGGTGTGCGAAACAAATTTGTATTTTTGCCGCAGCCTGTTCAATAAGTACAGACGTATCCCCGCACAGAATAACGCCCATACCCTCCTTTTCCAAAACCCGTACCTCTGGTTTTGTATATGCATCTGACTCATCCGGACGCTGCTGAATCCGCGCCCTGTGTTTTTCATCTATGGGCTTTGCATAAGCCTCAAATTCCCCTGCGGGATTTACATCATAGCGGAAAATATTTTCCTCTAAGAATGTAATCCTTCCTTCAAAGCCGTTTTGAAAGGCCAGGTGAACGATATTCCCCTTCTGCTCATCCACTCTGACGGCTTTCACACCGCCAGGCTGAAAATCTCTTTTACACATATGACTACCATACCTTTCTGTTATTTTCCTGGATTGCTTTTCTTCCCCATATCCGCTATACTAACTATATCATATTGTTGGATACATTTCTTCAATTCAACGAAAGAGAGGAAAGCCATGAACCAATTATTTAATTACGACAATCCCATTATGCAGTTTATATCAAAAATCTTTGATCTTATCATACTCAATCTGTTCTTTTTACTTTTCAGCATCCCCATTGTCACCATGGGGGCGTCCTTAAGCGCCCTTTACTATGTATGCCTCAAAATCCTTCGGGGCGACGAGCCTTACATCTGGCAGAACTTTTTCAAAGCCTTCCGCCAGAATTTCAAACAGGCAACCCTTGTCTGGATTCTTCTCCTTCTGGCTTTTGCTCTTCTGGGAATGGATTTTTATATTATTAATTCACAGGATACCGCTTTATTTGCAGTCCTTCGGGTCTTATTGTGGGTAGTCCTTGGGGTTTTGTTCAGCATATCCCTCTACATCTTCCCTGTAATCTCCCACTTTATCTGTAACACAAAGCAGTCGTTTAAAAACGCTGCCTTAATGGTAATCGGCTTTCTGCCCTATACGGCGGCCATGCTTGCAATCTGCGGCGTCATCCTGTATCTGTGTACAGTTTCCGCCAAATTGTTTGCAATGGTCATTATCATCAGCGGAATCTGCGGCAATTCCGTTATTGCCTTTACCTTCTGCATCTTCTTTGACCGTATCTTCCGCAAATATGAACCAAAATAACAAAACAAGGGGGAAGGTTTTCGCCTTCCCCCTCTGAGATTTCTCTCGTTTCTTCGGTCTTCTTCAAATATTAACCCTTGATTCCGGACTGCGCCACACCTTCGATAAACTGCTTCTGGAAGATGAAGAACAGTACGATAATCGGGATGACTGCCATAACCGCCCCTGCCATCTGCATCGGATATTTCGTCGTATACTGTCCCTGCAGCGTGGAGAGCGCCGGACCAAGCGTCATCATCTTCGGAGATGTATTGACAATCAACGGCCACATAAAATCATTCCATGCAAATTTCGCTGTAAAGATTACCAGCGACACGATTCCTGGCTTAGTCAGCGGAAGCATAATCTTCCAGAATATCTGATAACGGTTACATCCATCCAAGAGCGCCGCCTCCTCCAACTCCTTTGGCAGCGACATAAAGAACTGCCGCAGAAGGAAGGTTCCGAACGCACTGAACAGGTTCGGCAAAAACAGCGCCGGTATGGTATCCAATAACCCAAGCTTCTGAATAATCTGATACTGAGGGATTAGGAAAATCTGTCCCGGCACCATCAGTACAGACAGGATTAACACAAATATCACGTTCTTAAGCGGGAAGTCAATTCTTGCAAATGCATACGCCGCCATAGAACAGAACATAACCTGTACTACCGTCGTCACGACTGTGGATATAATTGTGTTCAGGTACACCCTCGCAAACGGCAGCGCCGTTACAATCTGTGCATAGGCATCCGTCAAAAACTTCTTCGGGAAAAATGTGGGCGGTATCTGCATGGCCTCTCCTACCGTCTTAAATGAGGTAAGCACCATCCATAAAAACGGGAATACCGTAATTCCAACTCCAAGAAGAAGCGCCAGATGAATAAATAATTTCTTTGTATTCGATTTACTTTTCATGATGCTCCCTCCTAATCGTAATTAACCCATTTCTTCTGTCCCCAGAGCTGAACAACCGTTACCAGCATAATGACTGCGAAGATCAGGATTGAGATTGCCGCCGCATATCCCTTATATCCATAATCGAACGCCTTGCGGTAGAACAGCATTACCACCGTCTGCGTGCTGGCGTAGGCAGGATTCGTCTTGCCGATCATCATGTAAACTACGTCGAACACCTGAAATCCGCTGATAATGGAGGTAATCATTACGAAAAATATGGTTGGCGTCAGCATTGGTATCGTAATCTTAAAAAACTGCTGCAGAGAGCCCGCACCGTCGATGGCCGCCGCTTCATAGTAGGATTTTGAAATTCCCTGCATACCGGCAAGCAGAATAATCATATTATAGCCCACCGTCATCCACAAACCGACAATCATAATCATATACAGCGCAAGCTTCGGATCTGTAAGCCATCCCACACCTTTGCCGCCCATTCCGCGAATAACGCTATTCAAGATTCCCATCTTTTCATTGTAAATCCACTTCCACACCATGGCAACCGCAGCCGCCATTGTTACAGAAGGAAGGAAATATAATGTACGGTAGATTGACGTTCCCTTAATCTTTGAATTCAGAAGCGCAGCGATACAGATGGAAAGGAATAATCCCACCGGAACTGTACATACAACATATTTCAGCGTATTACCGAAGGTTTCCCATACCTCCTTGTCCTGAACCATATCAACGTAATTCTGCACTCCCACAAAGGTCGTCATATTAAACTTGTTCACTTCATTAAAACTAAACCAAACATTCTGAATAAACGGCCAGATATAGAATACCAAAAGTCCAATGGTAACCGGCGCTATGAACACATATGCCGCAACCCAGTCCTTCCTCGCACGTTTACTCGCCTGTTTCTTCACTGTGCCTGTTTTTACTTTACTCTCTGCCATATCGTCACCCACTTAGCCCTTGCTATTTCGCAAGTAATGCGTCTGCCTCTGCTTTCAGTTCTTTACAGGCGTCTGCCAGTGATTCCTCACCGTTATATGCCTTCTGAAGATATGTCGCCTCCAAATCGTAAAGCTCTGCTGCTACCATACATACCGGAAGCGGATAAGCCTCGTCTGAGTGATTGGTATAAGCTGCCAGGTTGTAATCCGGATTTGCATCTGCAAAATAGCCCTGTGCATCTGTCCTTGCAGAAATAACCACGCCTGTCTCTCCCTGAATCTTCATCGCGTCCGCGCTTCCAAGCCAAATTGCGAAATCGATTGCTGCCTCCTTGTTCTTGCTGCCCTCGAATACGGCATATCCAAGACCATTGATACAGTTGTCCTCTACACCGTTAAATGTAGGAATCTCTACGCAGTCAATCTTGTCTGCGATTGCATCGTTTCCTGCATACTGAGGAACCATATAAGAACCTGCGAAATTCATGGCAAGCTGTCCGCCCTCGAACATAGCGTCTGCTGACGTCTCAGAAAGGGCTGCTGAACCAGGAGAAAGCTCTTTCTCAATCATATCAATCCAGCACTGGATACCCTCCTGAGTCTTAGGATCATCGTAGCCGGTCTCTGTCTTATCATCATTCAGGATATATCCGCCGTTAGCGTATACAGTCTGATAATACCATGTCTGGAAATCAACCGGACAAGCGAATGGATATACGCCGTCGTCAAGACCTGCTGCCTTTAAGTCCTCTGCCGTCTTAACCAGATCTTCATAGGTCATATCATCCGTCGGGTATTCTACGCCTGCAGCGTCAAAAATCTCTTTGTTGTACCACAGCGCATTGGTATCAAAATCCTTCGGAACCGCATACTTCACGCCGTCGCGGACATAGTTCTCTACCAGAGTCTCCGGAAATGAATCATTAATGTCAGACGCATCAATCGCCTCTGTCATATCAGCCAGAATACCTCCGTCCACATAAGAATCCAGATGAAGCACGTTCAGCCAGAATACGTCCGGCGCCTTGCCGCCGCCTGCTGCTGCCTCCAACTTGGTCCAATACTCTCCGCCCTTGTAAGGTGTAAGCTGAATCTCAATACTCACATCCTCATTCTCCTTCTCATAAGCCTCTACAAGCTTCTCCATTGCCGGCCTCTGGTTCTCATCCCAGATACCGAACGCCAGCTCTGTCTTCTTACCTGAGCCGCCTGATGAACCGCCGTCAGAGCCGCCGTCCCCGCTGTCAGAGCCGCCGCAGCCCGCAAGCATCGTCGTCCCCATTGCTACACACAGTCCAAGAGCTGCCATTTTCTTCAGATTCTTCTTCATAATCTTCACTCCTTCTTTGTTTAATAATTTTAAGTTTCTATATGAAGCCTCCCTGCGCTGTTCTTGGAATTCCAGAGAGGCAAGCATATCTGATTAATTTTTTCCAAACTCCGCAATCTTCACCGGACACCCATCATGAGTCCTTGAGTATTCTGCGGCAAGGGCGCAGTAATGGCTTTCCAGTGAACGGTCTAATGAGGTCACATAAGAACTCTCCTCCTTCTCGCCGCTGATGATATCGATAAATTCCATCACCATACGGTCATCCCCGCCGCCGTGTCCGGAGAAATCCTCGGCAAGCGCCGCTACGTCAATGGTCTCCACCGGCATAGCGCTTTCAAACCTGCGGATACTAATCTCACAGTCCTGCGCCTTCTCCCTCATATCCACACGCAGCTCGCCCTTTGTACCCATGAAACGGGCATAGCGGGAAATATCCGGCGTGAAGCCGCACATGGTAAAGCTCATGGTGGTTCCGTCTGTCATTCTTAAGTTCACTACCTGATGATCCACTACATTATTATTACAGTGGTATACGCACTGTCCGAATCTCCCTTCCCGTATCGCTTTCATAAGCTGTTCTTCCGTGGGGCCTGACGGTACAAGTACATCCAATGGCCAAAACCTGTTCCCGTTTCGGTAACCGTATACCTTGTTGTCCAGATAAATCTTCTCCGCGTCAAAAGGACATTCTCCTCTTACCTCACATCCCTCAAGACACCGCTTGGCACAGCCCTTGGGCGCCTTCTCCTTCTTGAATAAGTAGGTGTCCCCATAGGAGGTCAGGGATTCGCAGGTCTTTCCCGCAAGCCACGGATATAAATCCATATCATGACAGCATTTTTGCAGAATCATCGGGCTTGTCTCCTCAGAATTCGCCCAGTTTCCGCGCACAAAGCTGTGCGCCTGATGAAACCACCCCACATTCTCGGTAGCCATAATCGAAACCACATCCCCAATCACGCCAGAATCAAGCAATTCCTTCACCTTCTGGTAGATTGGCGTATACCGGAGTACATGGCATACCACCACTTTTTTGCCGCAGCGTTTTGCTACGTCTGCAAGCTTACGGCACTCGGCAAGGTCGGGCGACACCGGCTTTTCAAGCAGCAGGTGATACCCCTTTTCCAAGGCAGCCGTAGCATGTCCTACATGCTGCCTGTCCTGTGTCGCGATAATCATGGCGTCAGCCAGTTTTTCCTGCCTAAGCATTTCTTCAGCGCTTGAAAAACATGCCTCCTTCGGTACATGATATTCCTTCGCAACGAGTGAAACCTTCTCTGGATCGATATCTGCGATTGCAACAATCTCCATCTTATCCGGATGCAGCTTGGCTGACTTTGCATAAAAATCTTTTCCCCTGCTGCCAAGCCCTGCAATCGCAATCTTCGTCACTTTGCTCATCTTTCCATCCCTTTCTATAAATGATTTTTATTATTTTACATCCGTACCGTAGACAATCTCATAAGTCTGTTTTCCAAAATCAACCGTCACCGTCGTACCGTCTGCAAACACTGTCCTCTGAACGGTGTAATCCCCATCCACCATCTCGTGACGCACCATCTCACACTTTGCCACCTTCTCATGCAGCTTACAGACAACGTCGCATCTCTTGATATCCTCCTTAAGACCTAACCCCAGTGTCTCAAAAGAGCCGTCGGTATTCGGGTATGCGCCGTCCCTCAGAAGATAGGGGGCGCCGCCGTTTAACACGGCGTAGAGCATATAGTCCTCATCTTCGCTTACCCTCTCCATCATCCACGGCTCAATTAAGCAGTCGTGATATACCAGGTTAAAAAGCGGCACCGGAACCCCGAACTTGGGGCTTCCAGGCTCGCGCATCATGAAATCATATGGCGCGTAATGGCAGAATACCATGCTTGGCACGCACCAATCGCTAACCTCCTCCGAGCTTGGCAGGATTCCCTGGGACATCAGATAGTCGAAGCAATGGTTCCTCGCCTCATAGCATTCCCTCCTGCTCATCCTGTGGCGGGGATTGCTGCACTCATCCCCTTCATTACAGGTAAATACATCCAGATATGCACAGTCCAACTCTATCTGGTTGTCCCGCAGGGCAGCAAAGTTACGCTTCACATAGTAAGGCGCCTGGGTACCGCATAAGAATGACTGAGGGCCGCCCGCCCAACGCTGATGCGTAGGAATCGTCCCGTCGGTAAGCCTGCATGCATAGTCTTCGTCAAAACTGGGCGCCGCCAGATAGAAGTCCCTGTACTGGTCATGAATCCCGAACATATACCCAAGCTCATGCATGGTATCCACGAGGGATTTCATCCCCGCCCATCCGCCTGCCTCCTCGCACGCCGGCGCATAGTCTGGGTGCTGGTTGTCATATCCAGGCTGCGCCCATCCGTCCAGATGAAGGTAGACCTTCTTAGCGCCCGCCTCATAAAGCTCTCTCATCTGCGCCTCCCTTGCCGCAAATGTGGTAAGGTTGTTGTTCTTTTCCGGCTCATTAGGGTCAAAGAAATCCGAATTCTCGCATACGTGGGTCTTGATTCCCGCATGTACAAACCCAGAGCCAATCAACCGTTCTACGGACGGTGTCTTTGCCGCCTTTTCTTTCAGGGTACGAAGCTTCCCCTGTTCGTTCACATATGTACGGTAAGCCTTGCACATATCATTGTAATCGCAGCGGCTCATTAATGAGTAACGCATAATCCTGCGATACTCTATCCTGCCCAGGCTTGGCTCAAAATAAACATTCACATGGGTATAAGGCCCTCCGGCCGGATGCTGCGCCTGAATTCCTCCATTCCACGGTGTTGTGCAAAGCGCAAGACAGCCTTCCCCCTCCTTAATCTGTCCGAACCAGGGCATATATCCTCCCGCAGTTCCAAAGAAGCCGTCAAACACCAGCTCTCCAAGTTCTGTCTCCCATGTGTTTGGAATCATCAAGCCTTGCTGGAGGTTCAGCAATGTATACCAGTCCTCCCGCTTATCTTCAAAGGCCATTGCGCCCGGCCAGTATACGCGCTTTACCACAAGCCCCTCCTCACAGATTGGAATCCATTCAAAGTAAATGTCCTGGGTGGCGCGCTCAATCCACACGTAAGTCTCAAATGTATACGGAATCTTTCTGCCCCCAACAGAAAATCCCTGATATCTGCTTCGGATTCCGATTCCAAGTCCGTTCTCTACCTTTTCATGGCTGATGGAGGCCGCCTCCTTAAATTCTATCCTTCCGCCTTCACATTCAAAATACGGCTGATAGCCTTCACACCATTCCCACACAGTCTCTTTCTTATATAATGAAAACCGAAGACTTTCTTCGTCAAAATTTACCTTTATATTATTTACCTTAATACTTGTCATATTGTCCCTTTCTATTTTAGTGAATATGCACGTTTTCTCTTTTATTTATATAGTATTATATTATAATTTATACAATTATGCTTATATTATCGTCTAGCCTTATTGTACAATCATCTCATTTCTGCTATTATTTATACAAGCACACTAATGTGTGCTTCATTATAAATCACATGATTTAGTAATAAGTTACAATCAATCAAAGAGGTACTCCTATGACTTACATCAAAACCAAAATGCGAAAAGATATCCACATTGATTCCATCATCACACTTCATTATTTTGAATATATGAAGAACTTTGTCTTCCAGGGGGAGGCACACGATTTTTGGGAATTTTTGTACGTAGACAACGGAACTGTGTCCGTCCGTTCTGATGATACCTGGATGACTCTGAATACAGGCGATATCATTTTTCATCAGCCAAATGAATTCCATGCCATCAAATCCATTGGTAAGAATTCTCCCAACTTAATTGCTATTTCCTTTATCTGCCAATCACCGGCAATGAAGCAGTTCATACATAAGAGCTACACCCTTTCCGGAGACGAGCGCGCCCTGATTTCCCATATCATATCCGAGGGGAAGCAGACTTTTTCTACTCCTATGAATCTTCCCAGTGTAGAGCAGGTGAAGATTAAGGACAGGACGCCCTTTGCGTCACAGCAGTTGATTGTCCTCTACCTGGAATTATTCCTGATTACCTGTATTCGGAACCACCCTGAAAGTACCGTTTCGGATTCTGCCATCCCGAAGGACTCGCCGGAAAAACAGTCTGCCAGGCAGGACCGCCTGGATAGAATCATCCAGTTTATGGAGGACCATATCTGCGAACAGATTAAGCTTAAGGATATCTGCGATGAATTCTCTATCAGCCGTTCCGCCTTGCAGTCGCTGTTCCATGACGCTAAGAAATGCGGTGTCATCGACTACTTTAATGCCTTAAAGATTCAGCACGCCAGGGAGATTATCCGAGAGGGCACCATGAATTTCACGGAGATTGCCTATTATCTCTCTTACAGCTCATTGCCCTATTTTTCCAAGCAGTTCAAGGCTGCCACGGGAATGTCGCCGTCGGAATATTCTTCTTCTGTGAAGGGGATTACAGATGCCCTGCGCATAAGCAAAAGAGAAACCGAGACGGCCACGCAAAAACCGTCTATATAAAAATAAGCTGTCACGAAACCAACTTTCATCCAGGTCTATGGAACCCTTGCTTCAAAGTTATTTCGTGACAGCTCTTTCATCGCCTGCTTTACCTGTTCTATCTGGCTGTTAAAAATGCCTTGTAACCCTTATATGCCTCATATACGTCTGCCTTGCTGGTCACCTCCCAGGGCGCATGCATATTCAGCACCGCCACGCCGCTGTCGATTACCTCCATGCCGTAGTTCGCCATGATATAGGCAATGGTTCCGCCGCCGCCTACGTCCACCTTGCCAAGCTCGGCATACTGGTAAGCCACCTGGCCGTCGTCCATAATTCCGCGAATCTTTGCAAGATATTCGGCGTTGGCATCATTAGAGCCGCCTTTTCCTTTGCTTCCGGTAAATTTATTGAATACCAGCCCTTTTCCGAAGAACGCAGAGCTGCGCTTCTCAAACGCCTCTGCAAACATAGGATCATATGCCGCGCTGACGTCGGAGGATAACATCCTGGAGTTGGCAAGGGCACGTCTTAATTTAAGCTCTGACTCGCTTCCCTCCAATGCAATCAGCTCTGCCACCGCATTTTCAAAGAAACGGGAGTGCATGCCTGTGGCGCCTACGCTGCCAATTTCTTCTTTATCCACCAGGATACAGCATGCGGTTTTCTCCACCTCCTCCACATCCAGGATGGCAAAAAGTGACGTGAAGCTGCACACCCTGTCGTCCTGCCCGTAAGCCATCACCATACTCCGGTCAATCCCGCAGTCTCTCGCCTTGCCCGCCGGAACAATCTCAAGCTCTGCCGATGCAAAATCATCCTCCTCCATATCATAGTATTCCTTCAAAAGCCGCATTACATTGGCCTTGACCGTATCCTTTTCCTCTTTGTCCAGCGTCTCGTCCTTCTCAATAGGGCGGCTTCCGAACAGAATATCCAGCTTCTCTCCTTCGATTACCTCGTTCGCCTTCTTCTCCATCTGCTTCGCTGCCAGATGCACCAGCAAATCCGTGATAACGAATACCGGCTCCTCCTCCTTCTCTCCGATATTCACCTTAACCACCGTGCCGTCCTTCTTCGCGATAACGCCGTGAAGGGCAAGAGGGATGGTTACCCACTGATACTTTTTGATTCCCCCGTAGTAATGGGTATCAAGATAGGCAAGCTCGTCATTCTCATACAGCGGATTCTGCTTGATGTCAATACGCGGAGAATCGATATGCGCGCCTAAGATATTCATCCCTTCCTCAAGGGGCTGCTTACCCATATGGAAGATTGCGATTGCCTTATTCATGCATACGGCGTATACCTTATCGCCCGCCTTCAAAGGCCGGTTCGCCTTTTTTACCTCCTCCAGAGACTTGTACCCTTTCTTTAAAAGACGTTCTACGGAAGCGTCGATGCACTCTCTCTCCGTCTTTCCCTCGTCCAGACACAGCTTGTACTCCCCGTTTATCTTCTCCAACTCCTCCATTGCAGATGGAGAATAAGCTCTCCATGTATTTTCCTGACTCATGACTATATCTCCTCCATTTCTTTATAAAATACGTTTCCTATTCTAACAGACGGAAACCTGCCTGACAATGAGGGGGACGCAGTAAAATGATATTTACTACGCCCCCGATTCTCTTTTGAAAATTACTTCATTTCTTCTCTGACTTCCTTGAAGCACTTCACGATAAAATCAATGTCCTCCTTGGTGTGGCTTGCACATACCTGGGTACGGATTCTTGCCTTCCCCTTCGGAACCACCGGATAAGAGAATGCTACAACATACACGCCCTTGTCCATCATCCTTCTGGCAAATTCCGCCGCCGTCTTCTCGTCGTACAGCATTACCGGCACGCATGGATGTGTTCCCGGAATAACGTCGAAGCCGCCGTCTACCAACTCCTTGCGGTAGTAAGCCGTAACCTCCTCCAAATGATCCCGAAGCTCTGTGCTCTCATCCAGCATATCGAACAGCTCGATACTCGCGCCTGCGATTGCCGGCGCCAAGGAATTGGAGAACAGGTACGGACGGCTTCTCTGGCGAAGCAGGTCAATGATCTCCTTACGTCCGGAGGTATATCCGCCGGATGCGCCTCCCAAAGCCTTTCCAAGAGTTCCTGTGATAATGTCCACACGCCCCTGTACTCCGCAGTATTCCGGCGTTCCGCGTCCGGTCTTTCCTACAAAGCCCACCGCATGGCTGTCATCCACCATAACCAGTGCGTTGTACTGGTCCGCAAGGTCACATACTCCCTTTAAGTTACAGATAATACCGTCCATGGAGAACACACCGTCTGTGGCAATCAGCTTGATTCTTGCGCCTGCCTCGTCTGCCTCCTTGAGCTTGGCCTCCAAATCTTCCATATTATTGTTCTTATAGCGGAAACGTTTTGCCTTACACAGACGCACCCCGTCAATGATGGAGGCATGGTTCAGCTCGTCGCTGATTACCGCATCGTCTGCCGTCAGAATCGTCTCGAATAATCCTCCGTTGGCGTCGAAGCAGGAGGAATAAAGGATCGTATCGTCTGTTCCAAGGAAATCTGAAATCTTCTTCTCCAGTCTCTTGTGAATATCCTGGGTTCCGCAGATAAAACGGACGGAAGCCACGCCATATCCCTTCTCATCATAGGTTCTCTTAGCCGCCTCGATAAGCCGCGGGTTATCGCCCAATCCAAGGTAGTTGTTCGCGCACATGCACAAAAGCTCTCTGCCGTCCTCCATCTTCACTCTCGCACCCTGGGGTGAAACAAAGGGCGCCTCGCCCTTGAACAGGCCGGCCTCTTTAATCCCTTCTACTTCCTTCGTATAAATGCTTAAAATATCGTCTTTACGTGCCATCTTCTTATTATTCCTTCCTTTTCAAAAAATTAGTCATTCACATGGGCCCAATCAAGAATTACCTTGCCGGACTGTCCGGAGATCATCGCCTCAAAGCCCTTCTCATAATCCTTAATATCGAAATGGTGGGTGATAATCGGGGAAATGTCAAGCCCTGCCTGAAGCATGGTTGACATCTTATACCATGTATCCCATACCTTCCTGCCATAGATACCGCGGATATTCAGGCCGTTGAAGATTACCGTCTCCAAATCTACCGTAGCGTCCGTCCTTTGCAGTCCCAGAAGTGCGATATTGCCGCCATGCTTCATATTGTGGATCATATCGTGAAGCCCTGCCTGTGAACCTGACATCTCAAGCCCAACGTCAAAGCCCTCTGTCATACCAATCTCCTTCATTACGTCAGAAAGCTTCTCGTCCTTTAAGTTCACGGTTCTGGTTGCGCCAAGCTTCTTTGCAAGGTCAAGCCTATACGGGTTCAAATCCGTAACCACTACATGCCTTGCGCCTGAGAACTTCGCAATAGCCGCCGCCATACATCCAATGGGGCCGGCGCCTGCTACCAGCACGTCCTCACCAAGCATGTCATAGGACAGCGCGGTGTGGGTGGCATTGCCAAACGGATCAAAGATAGCATACATCTCCTCTGGAATTGCAGGATTACACGGCCATACGTTGCAGGACGGAATCACAAGATACTCAGCAAACGCGCCGTTCCTGTTCACTCCAACGCCCTTCGCGTCCTTACAGTTCTCCTTGTGCCCTTCAAGACAATTCCTGCACTTGCCGCAGGTGATATGTCCTTCGCCGGATACCAGGTCGCCTATCTTAAAGCCTCTTACTCCTTCTCCAACCTCAACAACCTCGCCCACGTACTCATGGCCTGCTGTCAGCCCTACCGGTATGGTGTGCTGTGCCCAGTCGTTCCATTGGTAGATATGGACATCTGTTCCACAGATCGCGGTCTTGCGGATCTTAATCTTCACATCATTAGGCCCCATCTCCGGAACCGGAACCCGCTTCATCCACAGCCCTTCTTCTGGCTTCTCCTTCACTAATGCCCACATCATTCCATCATTTTTTTCACTCAATTCTATATCCCTCCTATTCCAGCCGCCTCCCCCGGCAGCTATTTGTCTGATGCCATTATAACACTCCCTGCTGCTACTTACAATGGATTCCTTTGTATATTTTGTTTCTTTTTTTTATCATATCATCCAAATATTTTACTATTTTGTACAGGTGTGCCATAAAGCATAGTATTTTATACAATATCACTATTTGTATACAATTCCAAAAGTAATATTTTATCAATAATGACATATTTTTCACATACTAAGAAAAATATTTATCGTTATTTCTTACAATTAAGTATTTACAAAATAATGTTTTTTCTATATAATTGATATTGTTATTATTGATATATTTTGAACGGAAGGGAGCCTGGTGTTGCCTCTAACATCTTCCTCCATGACAATATATCAATGAATCGGGGAACATATTTTTTAGAGAGGATTTGCAGAGTTTTTCATCTGCAAAGAGAGGTAAGTGAACATGAAAAACATAGTGAACAAGTGGAACAGCATCAGCCTTGTCAAGAGGATTATCTGCGGGCTGATTGTCGGAATTATCCTTGGCCTGGTAATTCCGCAGGCAACGGCAATCTCCATCTTAGGTAATTTGTTTGTCGGCGCTTTGAAGGGCGTTGCCCCTATTCTTGTATTCTTCCTTGTTATGAGCGCATTGTGCCATATGGGAGAAGGCCAGAAGACCAACATGAAGTTTATCGTCATCCTTTACCTGTTTGGGAATTTAATCTCCGCGCTGTCCGCAGTATTGGCAAGTTATATCTTCCCAATCACTCTGACACTGTCCGAGAGCACCGCAGCCAGCGACGTTGCGCCTCCCAGTGGAGTTACGGAGGTTTTGACCAACCTTCTTATGAACGTTGTTGCCAATCCGGTTGATTCCATTGTAAAGGCTAATTATATCGGTATCCTTGCATGGGCATGTATCTTCGGTATCGCGCTGAAGAAGGCGAACGCCGGCACCAAGCAGGCATTGGAGAATATTGCCGACGCAGTAGCCACCGCTGTTAAGTGGATTATAAGCTGCGCGCCTTTCGGTATCATGGGCCTGATCTTCACCACCATCTCCGAACAGGGACTTGGCGTTCTGTTGAGCTATGGCCGTCTGATTCTGGTACTTGTAGGCACCATGGCGTTTGTCGCCCTGGTTCTGAACCCACTGATTGCGTTCCTGTGTATGCGCTCGAACCCGTTCCCGCTGGTATTCAGATGCTTGAAGGATAGTTTTATCACCGCATTCTTTACAAGAAGCTCTGCAGCCAACATTCCGGTAAATATGGAATTGTGTGAGAACCTTGGACTGGATGAGAATACATACTCTGTATCCATTCCTCTGGGCGCGACTATCAATATGGCAGGCGCAGCGATTACGATTTCTACGATGGCATTGGCCGCAGCCCATACCATGAATGTTTCCGTAGATTTCCCAACCGCGTTTATCCTCTGCGTATTATCCGCTGCAAGTGCAGCCGGCGCATCCGGAGTTGCAGGCGGTTCTCTGCTTCTGATTCCTATGGCATGTAGTCTGTTCGGTATCTCCAACGATATCGCAATGCAGGTTGTAGGCGTTGGCTTTATTGTAGGCGTTATCCAGGATTCCTGCGAAACAGGTCTTAATTCCTCCACAGACGTACTCTTTACCGCCTGTGCAGAGTACAGAGACAGAAGATTACATCCGGAGAATTATACCAAAGAAATTTGATAACTCTTTCCTGGTAATATAAATGTCATATGAGTGAGTAATCATTTTAATGAATTGATTACAAACGGGGAGTCAGTAAGCTTCATTTTACTGACTCCCCACTCTCATTTCTACCACTCAAATTTCTTTGCAAAATATGCGTCAAGCTCGTCTATCTTAACTCTTTCCTGAGCCATGGAATCACGCTCACGCACGGTTACGGCTCCATCCTCCTCGGACTCGAAATCATAGGTCACGCAGAACGGTGTCCCGATCTCGTCCTGACGGCGGTAACGCTTGCCGATATTGCCGCGCTCGTCATACTCGCAGTTATATTTCTTAGAAAGCTGTGCATATACCTTCTCGGCGCCCTCGTTCAGCTTCTTGGAAAGAGGCAGGACACCAATCTTTACCGGCGCCAAAGCCGGATGGAAACGAAGGACTGTTCTCATGTCTCCGCCTTCCAGTTCTTCCTCATCATATGCGCTGCACAGGAATGCAAGCACCATACGGTCAGCGCCCAATGACGGCTCAATAACATAAGGAATATACTTAATCTTCTTCTCGTCGTCAAAATAGCTCATATCCTGCTTAGAGGTATTCTGATGCTGAGTCAGGTCAAAGTCTGTCCTGTCGGCAATGCCCCACAGCTCGCCCCATCCGAATGGGAACAGGAACTCTACGTCCGTAGTTGCCTTGCTGTAATGGCTTAATTCCTCCGGAGAGTGGTCGCGGTAACGAACCTCCTCCTCCTTAAGCCCCAGTGCTTTCAGCCAGTCAAGGCAGAACTGCTTCCAGTACGCAAACCACTCAAGGTCTGTATCCGGCTCACAGAAGAACTCTAACTCCATCTGCTCAAACTCTCTGGTACGGAAGGTAAAGTTACCCGGCGTAATCTCATTACGGAATGACTTACCAACCTGGCAGATGCCAAACGGAATCTTCTTTCTGGAGGTACGCTGTACATTCTTAAAGTTTACAAAGATACCCTGCGCCGTCTCCGGACGAAGGTATACAATGCTCTTAGCATCCTCAGTAACGCCCTGGAAGGTCTTAAACATCAGGTTAAACTCACGAATCTCTGTGAAATTATGCTTTCCACAGGTAGGACAGGGAATCTCCTTCTCCTTGATGTAAGCCTCCATCTGTTCATGACTCCATCCGTCAATACTGTCTCCCAAATCTATTCCATTCTCATGAGCATAATCTTCAATCATCTTATCTGCGCGAAAACGCTCATGACATTCCTTACAATCCATAAGAGGATCACTGAATCCGCCCAGGTGTCCGCTTGCCACCCATGTCTGGGGATTCATCAAGATCGCACAGTCCACGCCGACATTATAGGGGGACTCCTGTACAAACTTCTGCCACCATGCTCTTTTTACGTTGTTCTTCAATTCTACACCGAGATTACCATAATCCCATGTATTGGCAAGCCCGCCGTAGATCTCGGAACCTGGGTACACGAAGCCCCTGGATTTTGCCAACGCTACTATCTTCTCCATCGTCTTTTCTGCCATATCCTCTTCCTCACCTTCTTAAATAATCTATATGTTACAATTTCTACCTATTATACCGTCAACACACCTTCATTTCAAGTGCTATTTACAGAATTGTTTCCAGTATTTCCAGTGATTTAAAGGATTTTCCCAGATATTCGGCAAGATAATCCGTCACAATCCCCTCAAGTTCCTCCATAACGTCCTCCTTTACGACAAAGGTGTACAGCTTCTCGATGGGGGAGGATATGATATACTGCAAGGTATACAGGGTGGAGGGATGTAAGGTTCTGGCATCCGAAGCATGTCCGTTTTCCATACACCGGCTGCAAATAAGCCCTCCCCGCTTCACGCTGAACATCATATCCTTCTCGTTTCCCCCGCAGCAGACGCACTCAAACACCTGTGGGCCTTCTCCGTTGACCGTCACCGCCCGAAGTTCGTAGATTCGGCGTATGAGACGGTTTGGTATATGGGGATTCACCAGGGCGCGGCAGGTCTGGTAGAGCAGCTTTAAAAGTCCTGTCTCGTCATTTGCCTCGCGGGCATAATAACCTGCAATCTCCAAAAAGTAAAAGCCGTAGTACGCGCCCTCCACATCCAGCCGCAGCTCTTGAAAATAATTGGAAATAGAGGCCGACATCAATGTATAAGATGTCCGCCCCTCATATACGGTAAATTCCCCGAAGGAAAAGGGGCTTGTCACACCTACAAGGGCGCTGTTGGGCTTTCTTGCCCCCCTGGCAAATGCCGATATCTTCCCCCGTTCCTTCGTCAGAATCACAACCCGTCTGTCATATTCACCAATCGGTGTCGCCGCAAGCACCATACCTGTCACACTAATCTGATTCACCTGCTGCCTCGCTTTCTATTTCCGGATAGCTTTCCATTACTTTCCTTATGATTGCCATTCCCTTATAATAGAGATAATCCTTAATCTTTCCCGTCTCAAGGAAACGTTTCCAGTATTGTTCCTCCATTTTATCACCTCGTCCTCAGTACCTTTATTCAGTTACTAAGGTTAGGTTGTCCCGCAGGCATGTAGTTTTATTCTTCTTCCCGATATCCAAAATTTTTCATCAGGAATTCACTGTCCCGCCAATCCTTCTTGACCTTAACCCAAAGCTTAAGGTTTACCTGCATTTCCAGCATTTTTTCAATCTCATAGCGGGCTGTGCTTCCAATCTTTTTCAACATATTTCCTTGTTTGCCAATAATTATCCCCTTGTGGGAAGCTCTCTCGCAGATAATAGTAGCTTCGATGTGCATGACCTTTTTATTGGCCTTCATGGAATCGATTGCCACCGCGATTCCGTGGGGAATCTCATCCTTCAGGCAATGGAGGGCCTTCTCACGAATCAGCTCTGCCACAATCTGCCTTTCTGGCTGGTCTGTCACTGTATCCTCGTCATAAAACTGAGGGCCATAAGGAAGATAGCGCATCACCACTCGAAGCAGCTCGTCTGTATTATTGCCGTTTCTTGCCGATACAGGAACAATCTGTGCAAAATCGTAGATATCCTTGTAAGCGGCAATCACCGGAAATACCTCCTCATGCTTTACGCTGTCAATCTTGTTGATGACCAGCACCACCGGAGTCTTTACTTTTTTAAGCTGTTTTGCAATGTGCTGCTCTCCGGCGCCGATGAAGGTGGTGGGCTCTACCAGCCACAGCACCACGTCCACCTCATTGAGCGTCCTCTCGGCAACATTCACCATGTATTCCCCCAGTTTGTTCTTCGCCTTGTGAATTCCCGGAGTGTCCACAAACACAATCTGCCCCTCCTCTGTCGTCAGAACCGTCTGGATACGGTTGCGGGTGGTCTGAGGCTTGTTGGACGTGATAGCTATCTTCTGTCCAATCAAGTGGTTCATCAAGGTGGATTTTCCTACGTTCGGACGTCCAATCAGCGTTACAAAACCGGATTTATAATCTTCTTTCATATTCTCTCCTGTATCTTCTCTTTTCAGAAGCCTGTCACCGTCTGGAACATCTCTTTGCTTTCTTCTATCTTTTCCTCGCTGCCGATTACACAGAACTGGTCTGCCTCAAGGACAGCTTTTGCCACCTGGGCAAGAGCGCGGATATCCTCCTGTCCTGCATCCAGGATTTGATTTCTCTCCTCCTGAATCATATTGGCGCTCACCTTGTTCATATAAAGATTCATAGAACGCTCGCCTTTGGCTGCCGGAGTCATGGGATGGTCGATATTGCTCATGGTTCCGATAATATATTTCGTCATATCCCGTTCGCTTACGGTAAAGTTCTTTAAATAGTCCACGACTCCCTCGTAGACCTCCACCGTCCGCTTCAGGTTGGGGTCGCGGTATGAAACAAAATACCCTTCTCCAATCCTGTTAAAATTGCTCATACAGCCGTAAGCCCCGCCTTTTACGCGGATGTTCTGCCACAGGTAATCGTAGCTTAAGATAACCTTCAATATCTGCAAAGCGCCGGTGTAAGCTGCGCCGTGGTCGATGAAGTTTCCTGTCCTTGCCACATACTGTACCTTGGACGCTGTCTTGAAGCCTTCGTTCTTCTTCTCACAGTGAATCACGCAATTTTCCTCCCTGGACGTTGCTTGGTACAGCTTCTTCTTCATCTCCTCTATGTGCCCTTCGATTCCTGTTAAGCCCTCTCTGGAGGCCGTATAGCTAAGCATCATATTGTCCGGTCTGAAAAGCTTTTCTGTCAGGCTTTTTAAAGCCTCTGCCAGCTTCTCCTTCTCCTCGTCAAAATGCTCATCAATATAGGCCACCGTCTGATAAAACTGGATTCCATTGGTCATGTCTTTTAATTTGGCTGAAGGCGACGCATAGGACAGTGCGCGTAAGGCTGCCGTCGTATGTCCGGAGGACTGGAACCGCATCAGAAGCCTTGACTTCACCATGGCAAGAATCTCCTTAAGCCGCTTTGTATCCGAAAGCTTCGACGAGGTCAGTATCTCGCTCATCATGGAAAATACCACCGGCAGCTTAGAATACAGCGCCTTTCCCTTTATCTCGAAGGTGGCCTTAAAAGCCTTCTCCTTGATGTTAGTCACGTCAGAATATAATTCCAGAGACGTCCCGATTCCGCCGGTATGCATATTTATCTCATTAAACAATTCTCCGTAATCATAATTTTCCGTATCAATGATGCCGAGCACAGACTGGAGAAGCCCCACATAGGGCAGCATATCCTCCCTGATGCCGGAAATGTCAAACAAGACGTCCAGATACCCAATCCCATTCGTCTCAATCTCATGGAAAATCACAGGAACGCCGGCCAAAGTCAGTTCTTCATTGACAATCGGTTCAATCTCTCTGGAAATATCCTCCCTTCTAAGCACAGGGATTCGCTCTAAGTCCTCCTCCTTCTCCGGCGCGGACTGATATGCGGCAAGCCTGGCCGTTTTTTCCGCCAGCTTCTTTACATCTTCTTTCGCAAGACCTGCCTTGTATTCCTGAAGCTGCCTGTCAAGCTCAGCGTCCATCCTGGCTGTGCGCCCCTTCTCAGGCTTCACAATCACAATGGCGCCGTGAGGATTGTCAAGGAGATATTTGCGTATCAATTCTTCATAGTATCCGGTTCCCACCTGCTTTTTCAGGAATTCAAACGTTTCCAAAGCCTCCACATGGATAAAAGGCTCATCCTCGTCGTAGAGCCAACTGTCCAACATCTGAAGGCCGTACATCAGCCCCTTGGGATAATTGCCGAAATCAGCCTCGCGGTAACGGAACTCATGATAGTTAAGCCCCGCCTCCAACGCTTTTTTGTCTATGCCCTTTCCTGCCAGCTCAGAAAGCACACGTTCAATTAAGCCAACAAATTCCTGCTTCTGGTCTTCATTGGCGTTCTTGGAGATTACAGAGAAGATTGGCTGATAGATACCATTGTCATAAGAACCCATGATATCTTTGCCAATACCTGCGTCCGTAAGGGCTTTCTTAAGGGGCGCGCCCGGCGCTGAGAGCAGCGCATAGTCCAAAACCTGGAATGCAAGATACAGCTCTCGGTCCAGGCTGGTGCCGATTACCTTATTGTAGGAAAGATAGGTATTATCCTCCTCTGATTCCTCGCTGGCAATGGAGTAGGGTATGGTCTTCTCACGCATTTCCTCAAAAGGCTCTTGAAAACGGATTCTGGAGTCCACCTCCCTGGCGTCAAAATCGCCCAGATACTCCCTGTCAAGCCATTCTAATTTCTCCTCCATGTCCATATCCCCGTACAGATAAATATAGCTGTTGGACGGATGATAGTATTTTCTGTGGAAATCAAGAAACTGCTCATAGGTAAGCTCTGGGATTACCTCTGGGTCTCCTCCGGATTCATTTGCATAGGAGGTGTCGGGGAACAGGGTATTCAGGATGACTCTGTCCAGAACTCCCTCCGGAGAGGAAAACGCCCCCTTCATCTCATTGTATACTACACCGTTGTATTCCAGTTTATCCTCAGGGGAATCAAGCTTGTAACTCCATCCCTCCTGCCGGAAGATTTCTTCGTGCTCGTAGATGTTCGGGTAAAGCACTGCATCCATGTAGACGTGCATTAAGTTCTGGAAATCCTTGTCGTTGCAGCTTGCCACAGGATATACGGTCTTGTCCGGATAGGTCATGGCGTTCAAAAACGTATTCAGAGAGCCCTTCACCAACTCCACGAAGGGATCCTTCGCCGGAAAATTCTTCGAGCCGCACAGGACAGAATGCTCCATGATATGTGGAACTCCTGTGCTGTCTCCTGGCGGCGTGCGGAAACCGATACTGAATACCTTGTTGTTGTCATCCTTCTCTATCAAAAGAATCCTCGCCCTGCTTTTTTTGTGCCGAAGCAGATACCCCTTTGCCTGGATTCCGGTTAATTCTTCTTCCTTCATTAACTCATATGCCTTCAAATCTCTGATACTCATCTGCTATTCTTCCTCTCCTTTCAAACTCACTGTTTTACAATACATTCTATCCAATTTTTCCCTACTCTACAAGAGAAATCAAAAAACTTCTTTAACTGACCAGCGGAAGGACATATGACGCCCAGAGATAGCTGACCGGCATTACGATAATCATAGCTGGTATCATATCCGCTGTGGGGAACATTTTCACTTTAATCATTCGGAAACCTGTGGCAAGCATCAACACCCCTCCGCAGGCTTTGAAGTCGTCAATCATCTCCGGCGTGGTCAGCGGATAAATAAGCCCCGCGCACAAAAAGAGCAGCAGGAATATAAAGAACTGTGGAACTGCAATCAGGGCAACCACCATTCCCAACGTACATGCAAATATCATCGCTGTAAACAGGTCGAGAATGGACTTCGCGATTAAAATGCTGTGATCGCCACTCATACCCGCCACGATTGAGCCATAGATTCCAGTGCCGCTAGAGCAGAACAGCACGATAACCGTTAAAAGCGTCGCCATAAATTCCTCCTGGGGAACCGAAGTGTGGTTGGCCGGAATAACCCTGGCAATTACTTTCTGCATACCGACTCCCGCCCTGTTAATCCAAGCCTCCAGATGTATGGCAAGACCAATGGCTGTACCCATAATCATCGAAAAAACGACTGCGGGCATGTTCTTCATGAGGGCAATGGCACTGACGCCCATGGTCATTGAGCATACTCCAAAGATCATCTGAAGCTTTTCCTTAAAATCGCTGTTTAACCTGTGTCCAACGATAGCGCCAAGAACCCCTCCTCCCGCGATTGACAATGCATTTATCAAAACTCCTGTTGGCATACGCCCCACCCTTTCTTTTGTATCATCTTTCCAGAAATTACTTTACCAGATAATGCCTGAGCATGTAAAGTAAAACATAAAAAATCCCTGTGGCTATTTTCACCGCAGGGATTCCGTTCTATTCTATTTCTATTCTTTTTTGAAAGTCTGTCTTACTCCACCTTCATTTTCCTTATCGCAAACAGGACTCCTACCATCAGTATAATTCCGATTGGCAGACAGATGAACGCATTCTTAACGAAGCCGGCAATCGCATACGTCACAAAGGATACGGCTGCTACCGTAATTGCATAGGGAAGCTGTGTCGTTACATGGTTCACATGGTTGCTCTGCGCGCCTGCCGACGCCATGATTGTAGTGTCAGAAATCGGTGAACAGTGGTCGCCGCAGACCGCACCCGCCATACATGCAGATATGGAGATAATCATCATGGTTTCGTTGGTTCCTGCAAACACGGCTACTACAATCGGAATCAGGATTCCGAAGGTTCCCCATGACGTCCCTGTGGCAAATGCAAGGAAACATCCTACCAGGAAAATAATTGCCGGAAGCAGGTTTACAAGCCCGCCTGCCGCGGAATCCATGATACCTGCAACATACTCTGCCGCGCCAAGGCTGTCTGTCATTGCCTTCAGCGTCCAGGCAAATGTAAGAATCAGAATCGCCGGAACCATCGCCTTGAAGCCGTCCGGAACACAGGCCATAGATTCACTGAACTTTAACACCTTTCTTACTGCATAAAATGCTATGGTAATCACCAGGGCAAAGAAGCTTCCAAGCATCAAGCCTACCGAAGCGTCGCTGCCTGAAAATGCCTCCACAAACCCTGCGCCTCCAAAGAAGCCTCCTGTGTAAATCATTCCAATCACGCAGCAGATAATCAGTACTACAATCGGAACCACCAGGTCAATAACGGTTCCCTTACTCTCGTCCACATCCTCCTCGGCATTGGCATAGGGCCTGTCCGGAGTGGTGTAGAGATCCCCATTTAACGCATTCGTCTCATGCAGCTTCATGGGACCATAATCAATATTCAGTACTACGATTGTAATCATCATCACAATCGTCAGGATTGCGTAATAGTTGTATGGAATTGCACGGATAAAGATTGAGAAGCCGTCCTCACCCTCCACAAATCCGGTAACAGCCGCAGCCCAAGAGGAGATGGGCGCAATAATACATACAGGCGCCGCCGTAGCGTCAATCAGATATGACAGCTTTGCCCTGGAAACATTGTGCTTATCCGTAACCGGACGCATAACGCTTCCCACGGTCAGACAGTTAAAATAATCGTCGATAAAGATCAGTACGCCAAGAAGAATCGTGGCAAGCTGCGCCCCTACTCTGCTCTTGATGTGCTCGCTTGCCCAACGCCCGAAGGCGGCAGAGCCTCCTGCCTTGTTCATCAGGCAGACCATGATTCCAAGCACTACCAGGAATACCAGGATTCCCACGTTATAGCTGTCGGATAACACGCCTACAATACCGTCCTGGAATACATGGGTAATCGTAGTTTCAAATGTAAATCCAGAATAGAAGATTCCTCCAATCAGGATTCCGACGAACAGCGAGCTGTATACCTCCTTTGTAATCAGCGCCAGTGCAATAGCGACGATTGGAGGTATCAGCGACCAGAATGTTGCGTACATGTTCGGCACGTACTCTGCCGCTTCGTCTGCGGCAAATACGGTGACAGAGCCGCATACAAGTATACACAGGAATGTGAATACTCTTAAGAATACTCTTTTCTTTTCTCTCATTGTAAAGATTTCCTCTCTTTCCCTTCTTATGTGTTATGTTGACGCCCGTTTATACCCTGACTAAGATAAAAAAGAGCCATGAACAACGCTTTACTCAGAGCTTGCTCATGGCATAATCTACACAGAAATTCATTTCTAACCTGTTCCATCTATCCCAAACGCTTTATCTGTGTCTGTCCTCGTATACATGGAACCGTATATACCTGTGTCTGTCAATCTTTACAATCTTATACCTATGATAGCTCTCCACTGATGTGACAGTCCGCAGCATCTTCTGACTGCGTCCCAGGAATGGGGCTTGGGATACCCATGGAATCGGAATTCCTTACATTCCTTCGGCGGCCTTCCCTTTCCTCCGGAACAGTCTCCCACACTGTCGTTCCGGTATACTGATGAAACCCGCGCCTCTATCAAGTTGGTTATTCATATAGTGCATTTATATCACTTTTGGGCCGACTTGTCAATAGTCTATTTTTCTGAGCAGCCCATCCAACGTTGAAGCGAACACAATCCCATTATCTTCTACCTTCTGAAGATTCATGCTGATATCCCTGGGGACTGACGCAAAAGCCTCCTCATTTTTCTTAAGCCGCCCCGTATCCCATCCAAGCTCTGAAAACATGGCAAGGACTGTCTCATATGTATTCATCTCATTCGGTGAACCAAAGTTATAGACTCCGCCCTTTAATTCCCATGCTTTCTCCAAATTATGGATAACTTCATTTACGTCTGTAATCCCCCTCACGTCGTTCACCGGATATGACAACATCTCCTCTGTACGCAGCAGGAAAGCCAGTGTCCGGAAAAAATCTCCATGCTCAGCTTCATTTTTCGTTTCAGTATCATACATCCATGAAAGCCGCAGCAGCACACATTCCGGATTTTCAGCCAGACATTCCTCCTCCGCCTTCTTCTTCTGCCTTCCGTAAACATTGAGAGGCTTCACCCTTTCATCTTCTCTGTGAGGCCCTTTAAGATTACTTCCAAAGTAAATCTGGTCAGAGCTGCAAATCAGGCATTTTGCGCGACATTCGGCTGAGGCCGCGGCTATATTCCTGCTTCCGTCCACATTGATTCCCCAAGACCACTCTGGCTTACTCTCACATAGTCCCACATCGGAGACTGCGGCGCTGTGTATGACGATATGAGGTTTGAAATCGTGAAATACGGCTGATACTCTTTCCCTGTCAGTGATATCCATTTCCCTATGCCCTGGAGTATAAATCTCATATTTTCCTTGGTAAAACTCTGTAATTCTCCTTCCGAGAAAACCGGAAGCGCCTGTAACTAATATTTTTTTCATTTCTTGTCTCTTTCCACAGAATATACACTCATGTTATACAGGAAGTCCCACGCCAAATATTCAGCGCGGGACTTTCCTTATACCACTGTATTTATTTTATGATATCATATCACTGTATTGCTTTTAAAAAAACCAAACTCCAGGATTAGTCCTCCCCATACAGAGTAACCAGCTTCTTGAGATATGCATACCTCTCCTTAGCCTCAGCCTCGTTCTTAGCGAACAGCTTCTCTGCCTTCTCTGGATTCGCCCTCTTAAGCGCATTGTAACGAACCTCTCCGTCAAGGAATTCCTGATAATCTCCTGTGGGCTCTTTGCTGTCAAGTGAGAACTTCGCGCCCTCTGCCGCCGGATTGAACCGGAAGTTATTCCAGTATCCGCACTCTACTGCTAACGCTTCCTCTGTCTGAGCCTTGCTCATACCCTTCTTGATCCCATGGTTAATACATGGTGCGTAAGCGATAATCAATGACGGTCCCGGATAAGCCTCTGCCTCTGCGATAGCCTTAACTGTCTGGTTGAAGTCTGCACCCATAGCAATCTGCGCTACATATACATAGCCATAGCTCATAGCGATTCCTGCAAGGTCTTTCTTCTTCGTCTCTTTTCCGCCTGCCGCGAACTGTGCAGTTGCACCCGTCTTGGTAGCCTTGGAGGACTGTCCTCCTGTGTTGGAGTAAACTTCTGTATCGAATACCATTACGTTAATGTCCTCGCCGCTTGCCAGTACATGGTCAACGCCGCCAAATCCGATATCGTAAGCCCATCCGTCGCCACCGAATACCCACTGAGACTTTTTAGCCAGGAAATCTTTATTCTTAACGACATCCTTGCATGTCTCGCAATCACATCCTTCTAATGCCGCAACCAGCTTATCCGTAGCGTCTCCGTTGGATACGCCGCAGTTAAAGGTGTCAAGATATTCCTTGCATGCCGCCTTAACTTCCTCGGAAGCCTTATCTGAGCCTGCAATATCCTCTACCTGAGCTTTTAATCTCTTTCTGATTGCCTTCTGTGCCAACAGCATACCATATCCAAACTCTGCGTTATCCTCGAACAGAGAGTTAGACCAAGCCGGTCCCTTACCTTCCGGAGTTACCGTGTAAGGTGTGGACGGTGATGAGTTACCCCAGATAGAAGAACATCCTGTGGCATTGGCAATATACATTCTGTCACCGAATAACTGTGTAATCAGCTTCGCGTAAGGCGTCTCTCCACATCCTGCACAAGCGCCTGAGAACTCAAGCAACGGCTGCTTGAACTGGCTTCCCTTTACAGTCTCTGGTTTGAACTTGGCAACAACCTCTGGCTTCACCGGAATCTCTCTGCCGAAGTCAAATACCTTCTGAGAACCGATATTTTCTTCCATGTTCTTCATAACAAGAGCCTTCTCGCCCTTCTTGCCCGGACATACATTCGCACAAGAACCGCAACCTGTACAGTCAAGAGCAGATACGGACATGGTAAATTTCATACCTGGCATACCGATCATATCGATTGCCTTTGTTCCTTCCGGCGCCTTGGAAAGCTCATCCTCTGTCAAAGCGATAGGACGGATAACAGCGTGCGGACATACGTATGCACAGCGGTTACACTGGATACAGTTCTCCTCTACCCATACCGGAATATCTACCGCAATACCACGCTTCTCGTATGCAGATGAGCCGGACGGTGTAGAGCCGTCTACGTAATCATTAAATGCAGATACCGGAAGTGAATTACCCTCCTGTGCATTTACCTTGGACTGAACCTTCTTAACGAAATCAACAACGTCTTCTCTGCCGCCCTTAACCTCTGGTGAGAACAATCCTTCATCAGCGCAGGACTTCCATGAATCCGGAACAGCCACTTCTACTACCTGCTTTGCACCTGCGTCGATAGCGTCGTAGTTCATCTGAACGATCTTGTCGCCCTTTCTTCCATAGGTAGCCTTAGCCGCAGCTTTCATCAGGTCGATTGCTTCCTCCTCAGGAATGATTGCTGCCAGCTTGAAGAAGGCAGACTGCAATACGGTGTTGATACGTCCGCCAAGTCCAATCTCTTTACCAATCTTGATACCGTCGATGGTGTAGAACTTGATGTTGTGGTCTGCGATATATGCCTTCACCTGTCCAGGCAGATGCTTCTCAAGACCCTCCATATCCCATGAGCAGTTCAGAAGGAAGGTTCCGCCGTCAACCAGCTCTTGAACCATGTTATACTTGTCCACATAAGAAGGATTGTGACATGCAACAAAGTTCGCCTGATGGATCAGGTATGTTGACTTAATCGCCTTCTTACCAAAACGCAGGTGAGACATGGTAACACCGCCGGACTTCTTGGAATCATAGTCAAAATATGCCTGGGCATACATATCTGTGTTATCACCGATAATCTTAATAGAGTTCTTGTTCGCGCCAACCGTACCGTCTGCGCCAAGTCCCCAGAACTTACAGTTAATGGTTCCCTCCGGAGTCGTAACCAGCGCCGGTCCTGTTGTAAGTGAAAGATTGGTCACATCATCCTCGATACCGATGGTGAATCTAGCCTTGTCAGCGTTATTGAATACTGCAACAATCTGTGCAGGCGTAGTATCCTTAGAGCCAAGTCCGTAACGTCCGCAATTAACCGGAACAGCGTCGAACTTAGTGCCCTTCAATGCGGAAACAACATCCAGGTATAACGGCTCTCCCTGTGCGCCCGGCTCTTTTGTCCTGTCAAGAACATTGATATATTTTACAGTGTCAGGAATAGCATCGATCAATGCCTGCGCGCAGAACGGCCTGTAAAGACGAACCTTCACAACGCCAACCTTCTCGCCTGCTGCCATCAGATAATCAATCGTCTCCTCAATCGTATCACATACAGAGCCCATTGCAACGATTACCTTCTCGGCGTCTGCCGCACCGTAGTAGTTAAACAACTTATAGTCTGTGCCAATCTTAGCATTAACCTTGTCCATGTACTCCTGTACGATTGCCGGCATAGCGTCGTAATATGGGTTACATGCCTCTCTTGCCTGGAAGAAAATATCCGGATTCTGAGCAGAACCTCTCTGACATGGATGGTTCGGGTTCAATGCATGGTTTCTGAATGCGTCGATAGCATCCATATCTACTAATTCTTTCAGATCTTCATAATCCCATGTCTCAATCTTCTGAATCTCGTGTGAAGTACGGAAACCGTCAAAGAAGTTGATGAACGGAAGCTTGCCCTTAAGAGCTGCACAGTGCGCAACCGGCGTCAAGTCCATAACCTCCTGTACGCTTGACTCACAGAGCATAGCGGCGCCTGTCTGTCTACATGCGTATACGTCAGAGTGATCTCCAAAGATTGACAGTGCATGGCTGGCAAGCGCACGCGCGGATACATGGAACACACCCGGAAGCTGCTCGCCTGCTACTTTATATAAGTTAGGAATCATCAGCAGTAAGCCCTGGGATGCCGTAAATGTTGTCGTCAAAGCGCCTGCTGCCAGAGAACCGTGTACTGCTCCCGCTGCGCCTGCCTCTGACTGCATCTCTGTTACCTGGACAGTCTGTCCAAAGATATTCTTCCTGCCTTCAGTTGCCCACTCATCTACATGCTCCGGCATAACAGATGATGGTGTGATCGGGTAAATAGCCGCAACCTCTGTGTATGCGTATGATGCGTGAGCCGCAGCCTGATTACCATCCATGGTCTTCATTTTTCTTGCCATTTTCGTTGTTCCTCCTTATAATTGTGCAAATTGATATACCAGAATATTTATCTGGAATAATTTGACGTGTGATTTTATTATAGTCCACACATTGTTAAAAGTCTAGTCATTCTTGCCCTTATTTTTGTTCCTTTTTTGGTACAAGTCTCTGTTTTTCCTCTTTGCCATCCAGAACAGGAATACGGCGGCGACGCCCAAAAGAATGGCAAGCCCAATCCACGGCAACGGCCCTAAGACCATCCACAAGCTGTATTTACGCGGTTTTGCCTTCTCAGGCGCCGGTTCTTCTTTGATTTCCTGTTTTGGCTCTCCTTTGAACCTGCCGGTGTCAAGCTTCTCTGCCGCCAGCCCTGCAATCAACTCCTGCCCCTCCTGGTCCGGATGAAGGCCGTCCTCCTGGGTGTGGTCACAGATTTCCGAATCAAACAGGTCAACCACCCGATAATCGTAGTCCTTTGCATGTTCATACATAATCTGGTTCATGTTGAAGATAATGTCCTCAACAATACTGTTCATGGCGCCAGGCAGTTCAAACTGGCTGACCGGATTGTAGATATTCGTCACGAGCAACTGCGCCGTGCTTTTCCTATGGGCAGCTATGGTATCCATGGCAGCCGTCCACTGTTCTTCAAATACATCATAATCCCAGTTGTTCAGCACGTCCAAAATCTTAACTATCAGCAAAGGGTTGCCCTCCACCCCCTCCTGCAGCGCGTCGAATGCATCATATACGCTTAGGAACTTTCGCTCTGTCCCCAAGACCTCCTGCGCCGCGCCTTTGAATTCCTGCATCAAATCATTGGCGCCAATCGTTAATGTAATGATATCCGCGCGGTCAAGGGACGCTAAGGCTTCCTCCATAGTCAGAATTTCGGAATTAAGCCGCAAAGAATCCAGTCCGTTTTTGGCAAATTTCTCACATTTTGCAGGTATCCCTGTCTCCTCGGACACCATATTTGCAATCAACTGAGCATAGCAATCCAAATCCTCCTGGCCTTTGCCCCCATATCCTTTGGCGATACTGTCTCCGAAGGCAGTACAGTAAATGGTATCGCCCTCCCAGGCTTGCTCATCTTCTCCAATCTCCTTTGCCTGGCATAGAATCGCCGCTGTCCCTGGCGAAATCATAATGACACAGATAAATAAACGAATCCACAATGCCAGGAATCTCCCTGGCCTTTTCTTAATATATCCCCCAAATTTCATACGAACCCTTCTTCCGGCACACAAACTCTCAAACTAACCAATCAGTACCTTTTTCCCCTCAAAAGCAAAACCATAGTGACGTATTCGCTCTTTGGGAATTCCCTTTGCAGTCAACATTGCATCGTAATTCTTTTCTTCTATCTGTCTTAAAGCCTCCTTTACCGTATCCTCCAGTGTATTCTCAGAAGCAGGGTTTTTCACCTTGAACTCAAACACAAACGAATCTCCCTTCTCCTCCTTAGACTCCATAACCACATCATATCTTCCAAGGCCGCTTTCCCGATTGGAGGTGACATAGTAATCGAGTTTTGCATCGGCAACTAACCCTAAAACAAAGCCATGGTAAAACCGTTCCGGCTCTGTCTGCTCTGACACATGATTTCCGGTATCAAAAAAACTGAATACTGCCTGTGCCATCTGATTCATATACTGGTTCATATACCCTACATTATTCTCAAGCAATGCTTTGATAAAGTCATGGTAACGGACTGACGCCTTCTTAAACCATCCTTGGACCATCTTACGGAACTCTTTTCTAACCTCAAGATTTGTAAGAGCCAGACGGTAAACTGCCTCCTCCCCGTCGTCAGCATTGGATATGCCTTCCACCTTCAGGTATCCCGACGCCAGCAGCAGGCTAAAGATTGCCTCGCTGTTATCCTCCAACTGCTCAAAAACAATTTCCTCATCAATCATTGTCTCGATACTTTTACCTTCAAGCAAATCCTCCATTGCTATTTTCACATCCGGGGCGCCCTCTCTTATAAGACCGCTGACCAGATTGTTAGAGCTGGTATTCGCCCAGTAAGCTGCGAACCGTTTCTCATCCAGATACTTTGTAATCGACCATGGGTTATAGATATCGCGGCATTTTCCAAAGGTAAATCCGTCATACCACTGTTTTACCTGTTCCTTTTTGCCAGACATCCCTGCCTCCTCCAATGCGGCGAACACCTCCCCCTCCGTAAAGCCAAACGAAGTCTCATAAATGCAAGATGTGGTGGTTACAACCTGAAGATTATTAAGATCCGAGAAAATGGATTCCTTGCTCACTCTTGTGATTCCGGTCATTATCGCCCGTTCCAGATAAGGGTTCGTCTTAAATATTGCATTGAACATACTTCTGATAAATACAGACATCTCCTCCCAGTATCCGTTGACATACGCCTCATGTAACGGGGTATCGTATTCATCCAGCAATATGATGACTTTTTTCCCATAGCACCGGCTTAAATATCCCATCATGGCGCGTACCGCAACCTCTGCGTCTTCATTCTTCATATCAGGGGTAACCGCGTCATACTGCCTCTTTTCCTTCACGTTCAGCGAAGCTTTGCCAAACAGAAATTCATTCCTGTTATAAAGCTCTGTCAGATTTTGCTTGATTCGGGTGAGCGCCCCTTCATACGTGTTGGATTTCACGTCTGCAAAGGTAAGGGAAATCACAGGATAGGTTCCCTGCAGTTTCCTGTATCTCTCATTCTCCCAGACCGAAAGCCCCTCGAATAAATCTTCACGATTCTCATACTTCACGGAAAAAAAGCACTCTAACATATTCATGTTCAAAGTCTTACCAAAACGGCGGGGACGGGTAATCAATGTAACCTTATCCTCCGATTCCCACCATTCCCTGATAAAATCCGTCTTATCCACATAAAAACAATTTTTCTCCCGAATTGTATCAAATCCGTCATTTCCAATACTGACTGTCCGCATCTTTCATCCACCGCCTGTCTGGTTTCCTGTTACATTAAATAAACTACATCCTCCTCTGGCCTCGCAGCCGTCTCCATGCCAAGCAGGTACAGCACCGGCTGTTTGTTACCAAAAGACACCGCCTGTTCATACTCGAATCTCGCCCGAACCTTAACCCAAGCGCCCCTCTTGAATTCAATGGGACGTTCGGATTTGCAGGGGTATCCATAGAACTTCAAGTCATCGGCACAGCATGTCATAATCTTGCGCACCGGAACGAACATATTCTCCTCCATTCCCTTAGGGCGAAACGCCTGGGCCACGAATTCCACCTCTTTGTGGAGATACAGCTCTGGATGATCGTATGCGTCCACATACCAGATTCCAAAATCCTCCGAAGCTATCCGTATCTTTTCTCCTTTGACATCATATGGTAAATCTTCTTCTGAGGGCTGTATGATTCTTCCGTCCATCCCCTCGAAAATCAACTGTGCCATTGGATTCTGCACCTTTAAGGCCCTGCGAAAGCCCGAACGGTCTATCCCTTCCGGACAGCGGTTTACCACAATCAGCTCAGATTCTGTCAACTGCTCAATCAGTACATTTCTCATGTTCTTAAGATACATATCCAGAGTGGTGCCATTCACGGTAGAATAAACTCCCTGTAACTCCCAGCTTCGCGGGTACTTGATGCACAACAAATCTTCCAGCTTCCACATTCCGTTATATTCAATTACCATCTGGGCAGGATGATAGTTCTTCTCACAATTCTTGAAAAATGACGGATTCAACTGGTCGAACTCGTCGATTTTCAGTAGAACCATTTCACGGGATTCCAGATATTCCTCCGAATATCCCACCTCACCTTCTTCGCACAGAAGCAACAGCGTAAGCCCAGGCGCAATCCACTCCTGCTCCATCAACGTGTCCTTCACAAGCGTCGTCTTTCCGCTGTCGAGAAAGCCTGTACATATGAATACAGGTGTTTTCATACAATCACCTTCATTTCTTTTATTCAAACTTAGATATGGAATAATTTCAGCAGTTCTTCTTCCTTCAAATCCGTCCCTATCACGCATACCCGACCCGTGTAGTCGGCCTTGCCGTCGCGGACTTCGTATTCCTCCGGAACGAGATCAAACTGTTTCCATGTACCGTCTGCCATGAGGATAATACCTTTTGAACGCAGGATTGTCCCGTATCCTTCCGTCTCGGACAATGCTTTCAGCAGGAAATCCAATTCTTCATCCGTGTACTTATGGGCAGTCTCCTTTCCCCAACTTGTGAATACCTCATCTGCATGATGGTGGTGGCCGTGGTGATGATGGCCGCATCCACATTCCTCTCCATGGTCGTGATGATGGTGATGGCCACATTCTTCTCCATGGTCGTGATGATGGCCATTACTGCATTCCTCATGGTCATGGTGAGCATGGCCGCATCCTTCTTCATGGTCGTGATGATGGCCACACCCGCAATTTTCTTCATGCTCACCATGATTATGCAGAAGTTCTTCTATCTCGGCTCCATGCTCAAGGGCCCGGCAGATAGCTTCTTTTCCCAGTTCCTCCCACGGCGTAGAGATAATTGCTGCATCTGCATTTTCCCCACGGAGTATATGGACACATTCCTCAATCTTATCACCCGCCATCATCTGCGTTCTGCTGATTACAATCGTAGACGCATGCTTCACCTGGTCCTCAAAAAACTCTCCAAAATTCTTAAGGTACAATACCGCCTTCTTACCGTCAACCACTGTGATTCTTCCGTTAATCTCAATCTCGGCATCCTTCTTCACATCCTCGATTGCTTTCACAATATCAGATAATTTTCCTACCCCCGACGGCTCAATCAGCACACGGTCAGGCTTGTATTCTTCCAGTACCTTTTTAAGCGCCTTGCTGAAATCACCGACAAGTGTACAGCAGATGCACCCTGAATTCATCTCCGTAATTTCAATCCCCGCATCCTTCAGGAAACCGCCGTCAATGCCGATTTCTCCAAACTCATTCTCAATCAGCACCAGCTTTTCTCCGACAAACACCCGTTCAATCAACTGCTTGATAAAGGTTGTCTTTCCGGCGCCCAAAAAACCTGATATAATGTCTACTTTCGTCATCTTCTATCCCTCTTTTCACCATTTTATACGACCAATATATTACCACAAACTTCCATCTGCCGCCAGAGTGTCGATTAAATTATTGCCAGAAGCACTCCCTGATATACTGCCCCTTCCTGAAACAAGACAAGACCTGAAATCCGTTATATTTTTATTATATCTAATGTAGCTGAGGATAACAATAGAGTTTCCACACCTGTACTGATTGTTTTTATCTATTTGTGTAGAGAATGTTATCCGCAGTCATCTTGACAACTAAAAGAGCATTTTATATACTATATATAGATAATCACAGAGTTATTTTTCACTCTGTATTATCATATAGAGATGCGATATAATTACATCTCTGTAAAAAGCGGTGAGTCCTACCATTAAGTGGAACCTATAAAAGCGGTGAGTCCTACCGGAAGTGGAGCCTATAAAAGCGGTGAGTCCTACCGAAAGTGGAACCCATTCAGGCTACGTTTAAACGTAGCCTAAAAAATAATAAGGAGAAACGTATGAAACAACCCCGTTTAAATCTTTATCTGATTAATCTAAAATATATTCGAGATTTATCCAAAGCTGACGACCATGTCATGTCCGTATCTCCACAGATAGCGAAAGAGACTCGCCCATTCATTGGTATCATTGTTATTTGTGGAACAGAAAAATATTGTGTACCTCTCAGTTCTCCCAAACCCAAACATGCTGCAATGAAGAATGATATAGATTTTATGAAAATTTATGACGGCAACAAATTAATTGGGGTATTAAATTTTAACAACATGATTCCAGTCCATGAACAATTCATCTCACCTTTGAACCTCAAACCATCTTCTCTCGATAATATTAATACTCTCCACTACAAAAAAATGTCATCAAAACAACTCACCTACTGCCAGCAAAATCAGGAGACAATCATTCGCAAAGCTAATAAACTTTATCAAATGATCACTTCCGAAAAAGCAAGCAATATGCTTAAGCAGAGATGCTGTAATTTTTCTAAATTAGAGGCTATTCTTAAAAAGAAGATAAAATAAGAACCAGCGCCAAATCTCATAGCGCCGGTTCTTTTACATCTAAAATAATTTTCAATTATAACTGCGGGCCTGCCGGAACCAAAGCCTTTCCAGCCTCATTTCCTTCATACTTCGCAAAGTTCTTAACGAATCTCTGTGCCAGATCCTTAGCCTTCTCCTCCCACTCGGAAGCATCAGCGTAAGTATTGCGCGGATCCAGGATATTAGTATCTACGCCCGGAAGCTCTGTCGGAACGTCAAAGTTAAAGTAAGGAATCTTCTTAGTTGACGCCTTTAAGATATCTCCGCTTAAGATTGCATCAATAATACCACGGGTATCACGGATAGAGATACGCTTTCCGGTTCCGTTCCATCCTGTATTTACCAGATAAGCCTTCGCGCCACTCTTTTCCATTCTCTTAACCAACTCCTCTGCATATTTGGTCGGATGAAGCTCAAGGAAAGCCTGTCCGAAGCATGCGGAGAAGGTAGGTGTCGGCTCGGTAATACCGCGCTCTGTACCTGCAAGCTTTGCCGTAAATCCTGACAGGAAGTAATACTGTGTCTGCTCAGGAGTCAGGATGGATACCGGAGGCAGTACGCCGAACGCGTCTGCTGAAAGGAAGATAACCTCCTTAGCTGCCGGCGCTGCGGATACCGGACGCACAATCTTCTCGATATGGTTAATCGGGTAAGATACACGGGTATTCTCCGTTACGCTCTTGTCATTAAAATCAATCTTGCCTTCTGCGTCCAGAGTAACGTTCTCAAGAAGTGCGTCACGCTTAATCGCATTATAAATATCCGGCTCAGACTCTTTGTCAAGGTTGATAACCTTCGCATAGCATCCTCCCTCGAAATTGAAGATACCTTCGTCATCCCAACCATGCTCATCATCACCAATGAGAAGTCTCTTTGGGTCGGTAGAAAGAGTCGTCTTACCTGTTCCGGAAAGGCCGAAGAAAATAGCTGTATTCTCGCCGTTCATGTCTGTGTTGGCTGAACAGTGCATGGAAGCGATACCCTTAAGCGGCAGATAGTAGTTCATCATGGAGAACATACCCTTCTTCATCTCTCCGCCGTACCATGTATTGATAATTACCTGCTCACGGCTGGAAATATTGAATACAACAGCCGTCTCAGAATTCAGTCCCAGTTCCTTATAGTTCTCAACCTTTGCCTTGGACGCATTGTAAACAACGAAATCCGGCTCGAACTTCTCAAGCTCCTCCTCTGTCGGCATAATGAACATATTCCTGATGAAATGAGCCTGCCATGCCACTTCCATGATGAAACGGATTGACATGCGAGTATCTTCGTTCGCGCCGCAGAAAGCGTCTACTACGAACAGCTTCTTATTGGACAGCTCGTTAAGGGCAATGTCCTTTACTGCCTTCCAGGTTTCTTCTGAAGCCGGATGGTTATCGTTCTTGTATTCATCGGAGGTCCACCACACGGTGTCCTTGGAATTCTCATCCATAACGATGAATTTGTCTTTCGGTGAACGTCCGGTGTAGATACCAGTCATGACATTTACTGCGCCAAGTTCACTTACCTGTCCCTTTTCAAAACCTTCCAGTTCTGGCTTGGTCTCCTCCTCAAACAACATCTCGTAAGAAGGGTTGTGTACGATTTCAGTGGTGCCGCTGATGCCATACTTGCTCAAATTAATCTCTGCCATCTTTCATAATCTCCTTTTTTCATAGTATACAGTTGCATGAATGATAACCATCTACGAATACCCGTACTGCATGGAATCCACGGTATATCATCCTGGAAGTCATGTCTCATACTTCCTCTGATAAATAGTATACATAATAAAAAAATAAAATCAATAAAAATCATCTAAATTTTTCAAAAAA
>CAJUBG010000026.1 GCA_910584575.1 uncultured Dorea sp. | reverse complement strand
ACAGATGCACAGGGTAATGCACTTTCATGGGCAAGTGCAGGCGGTCTGGGATTTAGAGGTTCAAGGAAATCTACCCCTTATGCAGCACAGATGGCGGCTGAGACAGCAGCTAAGGCGGCATTGGTACATGGTTTGAAATCCGTTGATGTTATGGTAAAAGGACCAGGTTCAGGTAGAGAGGCAGCAATCCGTGCACTTCAGGCATGCGGAATTGATGTAACAAGCATTAAGGACGTTACTCCGGTACCACACAATGGATGCCGTCCACCGAAGCGTAGAAGAGTCTGATTTAGGAGGATAAATAATATGGCAGTAAATAGAGTTCCGGTCCTTAAGAGATGCAGATCCCTTGGCATGGATCCGGTTTATTTGGGAATTGATAAGAAGTCTAACAGACAGTTAAAAAGAACCAATAGAAAGATGAGCGAGTACGGCCTTCAGTTACGTGAGAAGCAGAAAGCTAAATTCATCTACGGCGTATTAGAGAAGCCTTTCAGAAACTACTTCGAGAAGGCTCAGCGCATGAGTGGTATGACAGGTGAGAACCTGATGAGACTGCTTGAGACAAGATTAGATAACGTAGTATTCCGTTTGGGACTTGCAAGAACGAGGCGTGAGGCAAGACAGATTGTTGACCACAAGCATGTTCTTGTGAACGGAAAGCAGATTAACATTCCGTCTTATCTGACTAAGGCAGGGGATGTGATCGAGATCAAAGAGAAGCACAAAAGCTCTCCGAGATATAAGGAGATTGTTGAAGTTACAGGAGGACGCCTTGTACCGGAGTGGCTGGACGCTGACCTTGAGAATCTTAAGGGAACCGTAAAAGAGCTTCCGAGACGCGATGCGATTGATGTTCCCGTAGACGAGATGTTGATTGTCGAGCTGTATTCTAAATAATAACCCGTAACACCACAGGAGGTGGACTTAGTGTTTGATTTTAATAAACCCAATATTGAGATAACTGAGATTTCAGAAGATAAGAAATATGGAAAATTTGTTGTAGAGCCTCTTGAGAGAGGTTACGGTACGACATTAGGGAATTCACTGAGAAGGATTATGCTTTCCTCCTTGCCGGGCGCTGCGATCAGCCAGGTGAAGATTGACGGGGTCCTTCACGAGTTTAGTTCTATTCCGGGTGTTAAGGAAGATGTTACGGAGATAATCATGAACCTGAAGTCCCTGGCAATCAAGAATACGTCTGAGACAGATGAGCCAAAGACTGCTTATATTGAGTTTGAGGGGGAAGGCGTTGTCACGGCAGCGGATATTCAGGTGGATCAGGATATTGAGATTATGAATCCTGAGACGGTTATCGCAACGTTAAACGGCGGAGCTGACAGCAAGTTATATATGGAGCTGACCATTACAAAGGGCAGGGGATATGTAAGTTCTGACAAGAATAAGAACGACGAATTACCGATCGCAGTTATTCCGATTGATTCTATCTATACGCCGGTAGAGCGTGTAAACCTTACGGTTGAAAACACGCGTGTTGGACAGATTACAGATTTTGATAAATTGACGTTAGATGTATATACCAACGGCACTCTGCTTCCGGATGAGGCAGTCAGTCTTGCGGCAAAAGTATTGAGCGAGCATCTGAAGCTCTTTATCGATCTCTCTGAGGTGGCTCAGGCCGCGGAGGTTATGATTGAGAAAGAGGATGACGAGAAGGAGAAAGTCCTTGAGATGAGTATCGACGAACTGGAATTATCGGTTCGTTCCTTCAACTGTCTGAAGCGGGCGGGAATCAATACTGTGGAGGAACTGACCAACAGAACGCCGGAGGACATGATGAAGGTGCGGAACCTGGGGCGGAAGTCCTTAGAGGAAGTGCTTGCGAAGCTAGACGAGTTGGGATTAGGGTTGAGCAGAGGCGAAGAATAAATTTCACAGATAAACCCAAAGAGTTCTGTGAGAGCATTTGGCTAGTAAGCCCGAAGTGTGTAACCAAGTGTAGAATTGGAGGATTAGAAAGATGGCTAAGTATAGAAAACTGGGCAGGACGTCCAGTCAGAGAAAAGCATTGCTGAGAAATCAGGTAACAGCTTTGATTAACCATGGCAGAATCGTTACTACCGAAGCAAAGGCAAAAGAAATCCGTAAGATTGCGGAGGGTCTGATTGCCATGGCAGTAAGGGAGAAGGACAACTTTGAGGAGGTTACCGTAAAGGCTAAGGTTGCCCGCAAGGACAAGGACGGCAAGAGAGTCAAGGAGGTTGTTGACGGCAAGAAGGTAACTGTATACGACGAAGTGGACAAGAAGATTAAGAAGGATAAGCCAAGCAGACTGCACGCACGCCGTCAGATGCTTAAGGTGCTTTATCCCGTAAAGGATGTACCGGAGAAGGCTGCCGGAAGAAAGAGAAACACCAAGCAGGTAGACCTTGTTGCAAAGCTCTTTGATGAGATTGCACCAAAGTATGAGAACCGTCACGGCGGATATACAAGAATCGTTAAGATTGGCCAGCGTAAGGGTGACGCTGCTATGGAAGTTTTGATTGAGCTTGTATAGTCAGACAGAGCTGTCTGGAAATGATATTTTATATAATATATCATTTCCGGCGGCTCTTTTTTTTGCGTTAAAATTATATCGTTGCCGTTAAAAAATCTACTTATGTCCAACCTGCATACAAGCGACTATGAAGGTGATATAATGTATATAACTGCAATAAAATGTAGAAATAAGTAAGAAAAGAGAGGTTTAGTCATGAGCAGACTAGAGATTGACTCGCCCAAAAGAGCCAGGATAGTTATGGAAGAACTATACAAGGATTTGGAGCGCAGAATTGAGTCCAGCCCGCCGGGACTCTGTCCCGTAGAGATGTCCCGTGCATTTCTGGAGTTATGCCATGCGCAGACTTGCGGCAAATGTGTTCCCTGCCGCATTGGTCTGGGACAGTTGAGCTATCTTATCAAGGACGTCCTTGATGGTAAAGCAACCATGGAAACATTGGATATCATGGAGAATACGGCGCTTTCGATCATGGAATCAGCCGATTGTGCTATCGGATACGAGGCTGCCCACATGGTATATAAGGGACTCATTGGATACCGTGACGATTATGAGGAGCATATCAGGAACGGGCGGTGTACCTGTACATACAGCCAGCCGGTGCCGTGTGTATCCTTATGTCCGGCGCATGTGGATATTCCTGGATATATCGCGTTGGTGAGAGAGGGAAGATATGCGGATGCAATCCGGCTGATCCGCAAAGACAATCCGTTCCCGACCACCTGCGGATTTATCTGTGAGCATCCATGTGAGGCGCGATGCAGGAGGAACATGGTGGATGACGCCATCAATATCCGCGGCCTTAAGCGTGTGGCGGCTGATTTTGCCGGAGAGGTGGACCCGCCGGCGTGCGCGCCTTCTACCGGAAAGAAGATAGCAGTCCTTGGGGGCGGTCCTGGCGGCTTAAGCGCGGCATACTATCTTCAGTTGATGGGACACCAGGCTACCGTTTACGAGATGCTTCCGAAGCTAGGCGGAATGCTGCGCTATGGTATTCCAAACTACCGTCTTCCGAAGGAACGGTTAGAGGAGGATGTGAACAGTATTTTAAAGACTGGCGTTGAGGTGAAGCATGGACTGAAGATCGGACAGGACATTACAATCCAGGATCTGCGCAAGCAGTATGACGCGGTTCTGATTACAATCGGTGCAAGTACGGATAAGAAGCTTGGACTTGAGGGGGAGGATGCGGACGGTGTGTTATCCGCAGTTCAGTTCTTAAGGAATGTAGGAAGAAATGAGATTATGGACCTGTCCGGCAAGGAGGTTGCAGTCATCGGCGGCGGCAATGTCTCCATGGACGCTGTACGTACAGCAAAACGTCTCGGCGCGAAGAAGGTAAGTATTGTTTACCGGAGGAGAGTTGCTGATATGACGGCGCTTTCCGGAGAGATTGAGGGGGCGGTTGCAGAAGGGATTGAGCTTCAGACATTGAAGGCACCATCCTCCATTAAGGTCAATGATAAGAATCATATCGAGGGAATCTATGTGAAACCACAGATGGTAAGCTCGATTCGCGACGGAAGGGCAAGCATCAAGCCCACGGGAGAGGATGATATTTACATACCATGCGATATTTTGATTGTCGCAATCGGACAGAATATTGAGACACGCCATTTTGAAGAAGCAGGAATACCGGTAGAGCGAGGCAAGATTCTAACCAAGAGCACCGGAACATTTGAGAATATGCCGGGAGTATTTGCAGGAGGGGACTGCGCAAGCGGACCGGCTTCCGTAATCAAGGCGATTGCGGCTGCGAAGGTTGTGGCTGCGAATATTGACGAATATCTGGGATACCGTCATGAGATTTCCTGTGACGTGGAGATTCCGGAGGCCCGTCTTTCAGACCGTACACCTTGCGGAAGGGTGAACCTGACAGAGCGTGAGGCATGTGAGAGAGTCTGTGATTTTGAGGGCGTGGAGAACTGCATGACCGAGAAGGAAGCGAAGCAGGAGGCGGGCAGGTGCCTGCGCTGTGACCACTTCGGCTACGGCATATTTAAAGGAGGCAGAGAGAAATTATGGTAAATCTTATGATTGATGGAAAGCAGATATCCGTAAAAGAAAATACTACCATTATGGAGGCTGCCGCTTTGAACGGGATTCCAATCCCCAAATTATGTTATCTGAAAGGAATCAATGAGATCGCTGCCTGCCGTGTGTGCGTTGTAGAATTGGAAGGCAAGGAGAAGCTGATTACCTCTTGTAATAATGTGGCAGAGGAGGGTATGGTGATTTATACCAACAGCCCGAAGGTACGCCGGCACAGAAGAACCAACGTAGAGCTCATCCTGTCTCAGCATGACTGCCAGTGCGTGAGCTGTGCAAGAAGCGGCAATTGTAGCCTGCAGTCTGTTGCGAATGATTTGAATATTCTGGATATCCCATATAAGAAGGTGCTGGAAAAGCAGCCATGGGATTTATCCTTCCCGCTGATCCGTGATTCCTCCAAGTGTATCAAATGTATGCGGTGCGTTCAGGTCTGTGAGAAGATTCAGGGACTTGGCGTGTGGGATGTTGAGGGTACAGGTTCACGTACAACTGTGAACGTAGCCGGCCACAAGAGCATCCATGAGGCAGACTGCGCCCTGTGCGGCCAGTGTATCACCCACTGTCCGGTGGGCGCTCTCAGAGAGAGGGATGATACGGAGAAGGTATGGAGTGCTATTGCAGATAAGAATAAGACTGTGGTTATCCAGGTGGCGCCGGCGGTACGTACCGCATGGGGCGAAGAACTGGGCATGAAGCCCGATGAGGCGACGGTAGGCAAGATATTGGATGCATGTAAGCGCATGGGGGCGGATTATGTGTTTGATACCACATTTTCCGCAGACCTTACCATTATGGAGGAGGGAACCGAATTTTTGAAGCGTTTTACCGAGGGAGAGTTAAAGGAACGTCCCATGTTCACATCATGCTGTCCCGGATGGATTCGTTTCATCAAGTCACAGTACCCCCACCTGGTAAAGCAGTTGTCAACAGCAAAATCACCGCAGCAGATGTTCGGCGCTGCAATGAAGACCTATTTTGCCGATAAGATTGGAGTGTCACCTGAGCAGATTTATACGGTATCTGTAATGCCTTGCGTTGCGAAGAAGGGCGAACGGGAGATGGAACTGTTCTACGGCGAGTATGCGGGACACGACATTGACGCGGTAATCACCACGAGAGAGCTTGTCAAGATGATTCGCTCTGCACACATCAGTCCGGATACGCTAAAAGACCGTGAGAGTGACCGTCCAATGCAGCAGGGTTCTGGCGCAGGCGTCATCTTCGGAGTGACCGGCGGCGTTATGGAGGCGGCCCTTCGCTCTGCTTATTACCTGCTCAAGAAGGAGAATCCGCCGGCAGATGCCTTCAAGGCAGTTAGAAGTCCGGAATTTCAGGCGAATGAGGGTGTCGCTGAAGCAGAATTTGCGATTGATGACGTGAAGGTCAGGACAGCGGTAGTCAGCGGCCTTGGAAATACACGGGCGCTTCTTGATAAGATTGAGCGTGGAGAGGTGCATTATGATTTTGTAGAAGTCATGGCATGTCCGGGAGGATGCGTGGGAGGCGGCGGACAGCCGATTCACGACGGCGAGGAGTTTGCCTTTGACCGCGGACAGAAGCTCTACTGCCTGGATGAAAAGGCACAGCTTCGTTTCTCCCACGAGAATGAGGATATACTTGCCATGTACGAGGAGTATTTCGAGAAGCCTATGTCCCATAAAGCTCATATGCTGCTGCATACAGAGCATGTGAGAGCAGATTAAAGGTTTATCTGCGGCTTGGCAGGCATCAGAGAATGGCTGAAAATAAGATAGAGCGCCTTCAGATGAGGGCGCTCTATTTAACTAAAAGAATATATTACCTCCGATATTGATACCGGAAACGCCAGTCCAGGCTGACCTAAACTGATAACAGTTAATTACAGATGAATGTCTGCTTCCTGCAAGCGCAGCCTGTGCCACGGAATAAGCAGTAGAGGAAGGGCCTCTTGCAAGGACTTTCTCAAGGCTTCCGTTCCATGTAGGCGCGAACTGGCCGGATTGATAGATGACTCCCCGTAATGTGTTGGGATAACTTGAGCTTGCAACACGGTTCATCACCACGGTTGCAACGGCAAGCATGGGGTCGTATCCGCTTGCCTCACATTCAAGCAATGCGGCAAACAGGGCGACATCATTGACGTTGGCCTCTATCGGCGGAGAGGTCGTCGTACCGGAAGAACTGTTCGACTGTCCACCCCCGTTATTATTGGGACGCCCATTAGAACTCGGTGGAACAATAGAACCGGAGACTGCATTATTCTGTGCAAGCTTAAGAGCCTCCTCCGCAGCCCGTGCTCGCTCTAATTGTGCCGTATAATCCTCCAACTGGCTGGAGGTTGAGGAAATCTTGGAAGTAAGCGCCTCCTTCTTGGCGTTCAAATCCGCCTGCATAGCCGTAAGCTCGTCCTGCTTTGACTTGAGGTCAGTCTGCTTCTGTTCAACACTGGCACAAACTTCTCCCAATTCTTCAAGCATATCTCTGTCATATTCGCTTATGGTTGTTACATACTCGGCTTTATTCAGGAAATCTCCCATGTTGTCAGATGAAAACAGGATTTCCAACAGAGAAAGATTCCCGCCCTCATACATGAACTTGATTCGGTTCTTCATGGCAGCGTACTGGGCTTCTTCATTAAGCTGGGCCGCCGCCAGGTCAAGCTTAGCCTTCTCGACTTCGGCAGAAAGCTGTTCAATCTGCGCCGAAGCATCGTCTAATTCAGCACTCAAAGATGACAACTGGCTGTTCAAGTCATTAAGGTCCTCCTTCAAGTCCGAGGTGGTAATCTCCAATTCCTTTGCCGAAGGGGCAGAATAAACCGGAACAGTCACAGAAGCTATTGTTACAGCAGAAATGGCGGTCGCCAAAACTGACCGTAATATATGTTTCTTTTCTTTGGTTATCATATAGTTTTCCTTTCCTTAGTAGCATGTGCTCAATATATTATACAACAAATTGCATTATAAAGCAAACTTTGTTATGATAGAATATAGAAAAATATTGTTAAAATTTATAAAATAATGCAGAAATTCAGGAAGGGGAGGCAGTAAGAGACGGAATATGAAGAAATATGAGGAAGAACAATACCGGTTTGAGGACATCAGGGATAAGATTTATCCGTGGGTGAGAAAGGAGTTTGGAGATATTTCTGAAAAAGATTCTCCGGTTGTGTCATTTATCAAAGACCTGAGGATTATATTTGTTATAAAACGGGGTGAAGATGTATTTGAGGTATTAAAGGACGATATGCTGCCGCCGGACTGTGACGTGGAGGCTTTGTATTATGCATCCTGTGAGAATCTGGTCAGGGATGTTGAGTTTGTGATTGCCAATACCTGGTACGGGGGCTTTGCCATGCTTGCGGACGGGTGGCACGAGGCCAGCTCTCTGTGCTTCAAGCACATCTGGCAGGTATGCGTTGATAAGTTAAAGGATGATTTGGTGATTATGGCGCCCACAAAGGAGACGGTAGTATTTGCACCGGCATCGCAGAAGAAAATTGTGGAGAAGATGACAGAGCATGGCAAACAGGCATACGCTCAGGCAAAAGACGTTGATAAGATCAGCAATGAGCTGATGCTATTTTCAAAAGACAGAAAGGAATTGACAGCATATGAAGAAGGTTAAACTAATCGGGATGGATTTGGACGGGACGCTGCTCACTACGAAAAAAGAGCTGACCGCATATACAAGAGAGGTTTTGAGCCGGGCTGTTAAGCAGGGAATAATCGTGATGCCGGCTACGGGAAGGCCCCTCAGAGGAATCACGGACGACCTGTTGGAATTTTCAGGGTTCCGGTATGCGGTTACGGCCAACGGCGGCAGGGTGCTGAATATCAGAACAGGGGAGACGCTGTTTGAAGAACTGGTGCCGGCAGAGACGGCAGGGAAGGTATTGGAGATTCTTGGACATTATGACACCCTGCGGGAGATTTATTTCGACGGAGTCGGCTATGCCCAGGAGGACGCCTTACAGAATATCAGCCGTTATCTGGAGGAAGCGCCTATGATGGAGTATATCATGCGGACACGGATTGCCGTGCCGGACATATGGGCGAAGTTTGAGGAGGAAAACAGGGCTGTGGATAAGGTGCAGGGGTTGTTTGTATCGTTGGAGGAAAGGAACATGGCAATCCATGAGCTTCGTGAGGTTTCGGGGATTGAGATTACAGGCGCGTTGAAGAAGAATATCGAGGTAAATGCAGCGGGGGTCAACAAGGGAAGGGCGCTTTTAAGGCTTGGAGAGCTTCTGGGAATCAGGCGGGAGGAGATTATGGCCTTTGGCGACGGCGCCAATGATCTGAAGATGATTAAGGAGGTTGGCGTAGGCGTCGCCATGGAAAATGCAAAGGATGAACTGAAAGAAGCAGCGGATTATATTGCAGGCTCTAATGATAAAGACGGCGTGGCGAGATTTATAGAGACATATGTACTGAGCTGACAATCAGCCGCCGATCATCATAATAAGCAGGAGGTGGAAAGAAATGTTAGATATCATAAAAGTTATTATTCTTGGAATTGTCGAAGGGATTACCGAGTGGCTTCCGGTCAGCAGTACGGGGCATCTCATTCTGGTAGGGGATCTGTTGAAGCCGAGTATGAGCGACGCGTTTATGGAGATGTTCAATGTGGTGATTCAACTGGGGGCGATTATGGCCGTGGTTGTGCTGTATTTTAACAAGCTGAATCCGTTTTCCCCAAGAAAGAGCCAGAAACAGAAGATGCTGACCTGGCAGATGTGGATTAAGGTAGTGATTGCGTCCGTTCCGGCGGCGCTTGTCGGCCTGCCCTTCAATGACCTTCTGGATAAATTATTCTATAAGCCGCTGCCGGTTGCGATTATGCTGATTGTGTACGGCGTGCTCTTTATAATAGTAGAAAACCGTAACGTGGGGCGCAGACCTAAGGTGAAACGGATTTCGGAGTTGACTGTGCCTATGCTTTTGATTATCGGAGTGTTCCAGATGCTTGCTTTGATTCCGGGAACGTCCAGGTCGGGCGCCACCATCGTAGGGGCGCTGCTCATTGGGATTTCCAGGGAGGTTGCGGCGGAGTTCACCTTTTTCCTTGCGATTCCTGCCATGTTTGGGGCGAGTCTTTTGAAGCTTGTGAAATTCGGATTTCATTTTACCAGCAAGGAGTTGGGGCTTTTGATGCTCGGCTGCGTGGTATCCTTTGGATTGTCCGTCGTTGCGATCCGTTTCCTGATGGGATATATTAAGAAGCATGATTTCAAGATATTTGGGTATTACCGGATTGTCCTTGGCGGATTGATTGTGGTGGTGACGGTGGTTCAACTGCTTCTTGCATAAAATATCTTATTCTTATATGTAAATATTCCCCTCTGTGTCTATTTTTGCATACAGAGGGTATTTTATTGCAAATAAAAAAGAATTTATACTTGCTTTTTGCCGATAAAGTGGTAAAATACAAGATGTGTATTTTTATGCATGAAAATTTATAAAAAATTGTGGGAGGATATGGAAATGAAATTCAGGAAATTTACAAGTATATTATTAACTGCCGCGTGTGTCATGTCTCTGGCGGCCTGCGGTTCTAAGGGCGATTCAGACAGCGGCCAAGGAAGTGATTCTAAGGGAGAGGACAATGCAGGCGCTTCTTCTACCACCGCGAAGGTTATTGACATTGATTTGACGGATGAAGAATACGCATTCGGAGTGGACAAGACCCAGCCGGAGTTGTTAGAGCAGGTCAATACATTTGTAGGCAAGATTAAAGAGGACGGTACGCTGGATGAAATCTGCGACAAGTATTTCGGAGGCGGAGAGCCGACGGCAATAGAGTCGGCAGAGCTTGACGATTCCAAGGATCAGCTTGTGGTTGCTACCAATGCGGCGTTTGAGCCCTTTGAGTATACAAAGGGTGAAAGCTACTATGGAATTGATATGGAGATTGCTTCTATGCTTGCAGAAGAATTGAATAAGGAGTTGGTTATCCAGAACATGGATTTTGACGCTGTTTGTCTGTCCGTCAGCCAGCAGAAATGCGATATTGCCATGGCGGGCCTGACCATCAATGCAGAGAGGGAAGAATATGTGACATTTACAGACGCTTACTATTCTGCTTCCCAGAGGTTAATCGTTCCGGACAGTGACACAGCCTTTGACGACTGCGGGGACGCGGACGCTGTGGCAGAGCTTCTGGGTAAGCTCGGTGATTCCGATTCCATCGGCGTACAGGCAGGAACCACCGGACAGTATTATGTAGAGGGAGATGAGGACTGGGGGTTCGACGGCCTTCCGGCAAAATGTGTGACTTACAAGAGTGGCTCTCTTGCAGTACAGGATATGCTGAATGGGAATATCAAATATGTAATTATTGACGCTGCGCCTGCGGCGGCTATTACAGAAGCGATTAACGAGATGCAGTAGGATATCGGAAAACTATGGGGAATTTTGAACAAAAGGTAAATAAATTTTTAGAGATTTTCCTGGAAGAAGGCGGCTACGTTAAGGTACTCGAAGGGTTGCAGAACACGCTTTTAATCGCTGTGGCGGGCCTGCTCATTGGTATTCTGATTGGGACGGTCATTGCCACAGTGCGGGTGCTGCCTAAATATAAAGTCCTGCCAAGGGTGTTAAATGGAATTTGCAGCTTCTATGTGGCGCTGTTTCGAGGGACGCCGATTGTTGTCCAGTTGCTTGTGTTCTACTATGTATTGCTGCCGATTATCGGCTGGAAGATTACTGGCGTCCAGGTTGCCATGCTGGTGTTCGGCCTGAACAGCGGCGCGTACATATCAGAGATTATGCGAAGCGGGATTCAGTCCGTTGATTCGGGGCAGATGGAGGCAGGTCGCGCCGTGGGCCTAAGCTTTGGCGTGAGTATGATGAAAATTGTCATTCCGCAGGCTGTCAAGAATATTCTTCCTACCTTGGGAAATGAATTCATTTCCCTGATTAAAGAGACTTCGGTAGTAAGCTTCGTGGGCGCGGCGGACCTGTATGTGGCGTTTAACTATATCGGAAGCAACAGCTATGAGTTCATGGTTCCTTATCTGGTAATGGCTCTAATCTACATTGTGCTCGTGCTGTTCATTTCGCTGCTTGTTAAATTGATGGAAAGGAGCCTTAAAAAGAGTGATAGACGTAATTAATCTCAGAAAGAGCTTTGGAGATATGGAGGTTCTGAAGGGAATCAACATTACCATCAATAAGGGTGATATTGTGGCTGTAATCGGCCCGTCAGGCTCAGGAAAAAGTACATTTTTGCGCTGCCTGAACTGTATGGAGGACCCAAGCGGCGGAAGTATTGTGTTTAAGGGTGTTGATATCGCGGATATGAGTGTGGATATCAATGTACACCGCAGGCATATGGGGATGGTATTCCAGCATTTTAATCTGTTTAATAATAAGACGGTGCTGCAAAATATTATGATGGCGCCGGTATATTTGAGATGCCAGGATTTGAAGAAGGCCAAGCGTAAGAACAGTATGACCCGTTTTGGCAATCTGTTTCGGGGCGGCAGTAAGAAAGAGCTGCTTCCGATTACCCAGACCAGTGAGCAGATTAAGAGTGAAGTGAGAGAGCAGGCAATGTCACTGTTGCAGAGAATCGGGCTTCAGGATAAGGCGGAGGTCTATCCGTCCACACTGTCCGGCGGACAGAAGCAGCGGATTGCTATCGTGCGTTCCCTTGCTATGGAGCCGGATGTGATTCTGTTTGACGAGCCTACTTCTGCACTGGATCCGGAGATGGTCGGCGAGGTGCTGGAGTTGATGAAGCAGCTTGCCCGCGACGGGATGACCATGGTGGTCGTCACCCATGAAATGGGCTTCGCCAGGGAGGTGGCGAACAGGGTTGTGTTCATGGATGAGGGTCAGATTAAGGAGGAAGGGTGTCCGGAGGAATTCTTCGGGAATCCTAAGGAGCCAAGGCTTAAGGATTTCTTATCGAAAATATTATAGAGATTAGCAAAGAGGGCTGTCAGGGAAACGTATGATTCTCTGGCAGTCCTCTTTTTGGTAATGTTTTTTGGTAATAGGTATGAAGGATTGACTTTTTATAGCACACGGTCTATATTTAATTTAGTGATTGGTGTGGGAGAAAGAGCGCCGGACAGCCTGGCGCTTGGAGGGGGACGTTCGATGAAAGCGACAAAAAAACTGTGGGGGGAATCTTGTTTTGACCGTTATTCTTTTGGACTTTTAATTTCGCTTGAGCTTTTAATGTCATTTACATTTCTGGGATATATTCATATACCGCCGATTTCTGTTACCATAGCATACCTTCCCATTCTGGCGGCAGGCTGCCTGCTTGGCCCTGTTCAGTCTGTAATCGTGGGGTGTGTGTTTGGGCTAGCCAGTATGTATAAAGCGTCGGCTACTTATGTTTTGCCTGCGGATGCGGTGTTTTCGCCTTTTTTAAGCGGCAGTCCGGCGGGCAGCCTTTTGCTGAGCATTGGGACACGGGCTTTGTTTGGGCTTGTCATTGGCGTCTTGTTTTTCGCTGCGAGAAAAAGAGAGCGTTATCGGATATGGATTGGAGTGATTTCCGCAATCGCGCCTAAGGTACATTCACTGTTGGTCTATACAACGATGGGGATATTATTTCCAGAGCTTGGCTATCGTTATAGCACAGCGTTTCATTGGAAGTGGAATGACACGGTTTTTGCAGTAATCTGTGTCATTGTGGTTGAGGTATTGTGGGCGGTTTATCAAAGTGATACCATACAGAGCATTAAGTATTGTATGGATCAGTCTCAGTCTATTCATAACCCCTATGCGTCGGGAAAGATGAATCTGTTTTTTGCGGCTTTTGAGTTCTTTCTGCTATGTATGGCATTTTGCGCGGCAGACTATTTTTCTCAGAGAGAATCTTATATGCTTAAGCAGCATGGCGTGGCGGTGTCAGAGCAGATTTCTTTTGATTTGATGCATTTGCAGATACAGTTCTTGATTGCTTTTGTATCATTGAATATGATTTCTGTTATTTTGTTGATTGGCATTTATAGGTATATGGAATACAAAGAGTATAAGGGGGAGATGGATGAGCTGACTGGCATAATGGGGAGAAGAATGTTTCTTTACTATTGTGAAAAAGCACAGAAAGAAAACAGCGGGGATTTGGCAAGAAGGGGATGGTTCCTGTTTGTGGATGTGGATTATTTTAAGGAGATTAACGATACTTTGGGACATGGAGTCGGGGATAAGGTCTTGAGGGAGATTGCCATGAATCTGCACAGGATTTTCGGAGATGACGGGAAGGTTGGGAGAATCGGCGGAGATGAATTTGCCCTTATTGTTGAAAAATCAATGGAGAGTCAAGAGCTTAAGCGGCGGCTTGACCAATTTCTTGATGTAATTTCCGGTATTCTGTCTGATAAGAAGGTAAGTTGTAGTATAGGGGCATATCAATTTGTATTTCCGCAGAATGTGAAGGATTTGCTGACGGAGACGGACGATATGTTATATAAGGCAAAGGAAAAGGGCAGGGCCTGCTATGTGGTGAGAGCGTGTGGTGATGATGAAAATTAGGGGGCTGTTCCATTTAGGGGACAGCCCTATTTTGATGCTTAATGGGAACTTTCTTTACCAGGAACCACACTGTTATTACCAGTGTCAGGGCCTCCGCGACTGCGACTGCCAGCCAGATTCCGTCGATTCCCAAAAGGATGGGAAGTGTCAGCACCACCGCTACCTGGAATACCAAAGTCCGGAGGAAGGAAATCGTTGCCGACACAACGCCGTTGCTTAATGCAGTAAAAAACGCCGAGCCGAAAATATTGAACCCGCAAATCAGAAAGGATACTGCATACAGCCGGAAGCCATGGCAGGTCATTGCGGCAAGCTCGCTGTCATATCCCACAAAGATATTGGCCAGAGGGGATGCCAGGACTTCGGCAAGCAGCATGAGGGCTACACCGCAGACGCCGGACAGTGACAGGCTCATGCGCAGCAGGCTTTTTAACTCTCCATGGTTTCCCGCGCCGAAATGGTAGCCGATAATGGGTGCGCTTCCGATGGAGTATCCCAGGAATATTGCAATAAATATAAAGTTTACGTACATAATCGTACCGTAGGCGGCAACTCCATTTTCTCCGGCGATGGAGATTAATTGCAGATTGTAGAGCGAGTTGACCACCGAAAGGGACAGGTTTGTCATCAGTTCGGACGAGCCGTTGGCGCAGGCTTTTAAAAGCGCCCTGATATCAAACCGTGCCTTAACCAGCCTGAGAAGGCTTTCGTTCTTGCGGGTGAAATACAGGATGGGGAACAGCCCGCCCACCGTCTCGCTGAGCGCGGTTGCTATGGCCGCGCCTGCGATTCCCCAGTGAAAAACGGCGATAAACAGGTAGTCCAGTATAATGTTGGTCAGTCCTGCCGCAATGGTTACCTTGAGTCCAAGCTGCGGCTTTTCGGCAGTTACGAAGAAGCTCTGGAACACATTCTGCAAGAGAAAAGGCGTCAGAGAGAGCAGCAGAATTCGCCCGTACAGCACGCAGAGCCCGACCATTTCCCCTGTTGCGCCAAGCAAGACTGCGATGGGCCGAAGCAGGAACATTCCGGTGACAGCCAATATAATTCCGCCGATGATTGAGACGTAGACCAGCATGGAAAAATACTGGTTTGCCAGCTCGCGTTTGCCTTCTCCCAGTGCTTTGGAGACGATTGCGCTTCCGCCTGTTCCAATCATGAAGCCAAGGGCGCTAAGTCCCATCAGCAGCGGCATAATGAGGTTGATGGATGCAAATGCCGTCTTGCCTACGAAATTTGACACAAATAGGCCGTCAATCACGCCGTAGATGGAGGTGAATATCATCATGATGATGGAAGGCAGTACGAATCGAATCAGTTTTTTGTAAGTAAAATGTTCGGATAGTTGTATTCTCATCCTAAAGTCCTCCTTATCCTTTTGGTTATATATCTGTGTTTAAATCTGTGCGGCATATTTACGTAAACTGTCCGCATATTTTTTGTTTAATCGAAGAAATTCCCGCTGTTCTTCTTCGGTCATATCGGTAAATGCCAGATTTTCTGCCTGGATAGCCAGGGAAATTTTTTCTTCGACGAGCGCCTTGCCTGCCTCTGTCAGAAAAATCTGCATATCCCGTCCCTTGCCGGATTTTAGGAACAGATAGCCGTCTTTTTCAAGCTTGCGTACTGAGGAGTGGATTGTTTGTTTGCTGAGGAGTGTCGCTTCGCAGATATTCTTCTGAAGGCAGCCGTCTCCAAGCTCGCAGATGGTGTAGAGAATGTCGAAGCCGCTGTCGGACATTCCGAGTTTCAGCGCGATTTCGTGGTAGATGTGGTTACATTCCTTGAAGATGCGGTTGAATTCTTTCATTCCTGGGTGCATGGTTATAGTCATATCATAAATCCTCCTGAGGTGATGATTGTAAAAGTTTATAGGTTTATAAGTTTTTAGTCTGATTTCGTACTTGGTGAGGGTGTAAGTGGTATTATAGTCCGATTTCGTACTTGTGTCAAGAGTGAAGTTATGGAATCTGAAGAATTGGTTAATAAGTAAGATGCCGTTGAGACAAAAGACTAAAGAGTCTTATTGAAGAAAGAGAGCACAGATGATGACAGCAAAAACAAATCACAGAACGGCAATTCAATTTCTTTTTACCCCTGATGGTTTTACTCCGGACTTATCCTGTCTGGGTACGCAGGCAGAGCTTCAGGAGGCCCAGAGGTGGGCAAAAGACAACGGATATCCGGCTCTTTACCAGCTCGGACTTGAGGGAAAACCAGAGGAGGCAGGATTTTCAGAGAGTTTTCTGTATCAGGTTGCTTCCGCTTTTTTTCACCGGCTTACGGATCTGCCTGAGCTTGAGATTGCACGTGGTAAGGCGAAGGTAATATTGACAGACGAGGCGGCAGAAGAACTTCTGTGGACGGTTCCGTTTGTCATCGGCGCCGAGCATATTACGAAGAAATGGCTCCGGAACATTTTTCAGGAGATGAATGCGCTCTTTTCTCAGGAAATCTCAGCCTATGACGGCACTGTGGAGATGTACCTGACAGAGAAGAATCAGAAGCTGCGGGTGCCGGAGAGGGTATTTTTCCATCTGGTGGAGAATAAGGATGCAGACTTCCCCTTTGCATTTCTGGCTACATATGCCACGAAGGGAGAGAAGGGAAGGATACGGCATGTGCCTCTGAAGTACGCGCTGACAGAGTACCAGAATGATCGGGCAAAATTACTCGCGCTGCTCTCTTGCCTGAACCGTGCGGCAGAGGTGTCTGAGCTGATTGGCGGTTTCATGGACAGCGGGGAGTTGTTCCATCCTCTTAGGCTTACGGCGGAAGAAGCGTATACATTTCTGAAACAGATTGAAGATATTGAAAACACGGGAATTCTATGCAGGATTCCCAATTGGTGGAGGAAGAATGCGGCGTCGGTGTCTATGGCAGTAAGCCTGGGTGATGAGAAACCGTCCATGCTTGGTTTTGATTCGTTGATTTCCATGAAGCCTAAGCTAATGGTGGACGGCGTGGAGCTTACGGAGGATGAGGTGCGTCAGCTTCTGGCACAGACAGAGGGGTTGGCTTTTCTGAAAGGAAAATGGATAGAGGTAGACCATGCCCGCCTGGAACGTCTTTTAAAGGAGATGGAGGAGGAGAGCTGGGAGATTACCTTGATGGATGCCCTGCGGATGGAGATGGGGACTCAGGCGGAAGGAAAAGAAGTGGATGTAGGTGCGCTAATCACCAACGGCAAATGGCTGTCCTCCCTTCTGGCAAATCTGCGCAAGCCGGAGAAAATCCGCAAAGCCCCTGTTCCTGCCACGGTGAAGGCCAGACTGCGTCCTTATCAGAAAAATGGCTATGCATGGCTTAATTATATGGATCGGCTTGGTTTCGGCGCATGTCTTGCCGATGACATGGGGCTTGGAAAGACTCTGCAGGTACTTACTTATCTGGAGAAGCTCAGGAGACAGGATAAGTATGCCCGTGTATTGCTTGTGGTTCCGGCATCTTTGCTTGGAAACTGGCAGAAGGAGGCAGAAAAATTTGTTCCCGATATGGATTTGGCTGTCCTGCACGGAGGCGGGGCAGCCTCATTGGGGAAAAGAGTGAAAGAGGAGCCGGTATTTTTAAACATCACAACCTACGGGATGGTTCCCAGAATTAAGGAATTGAAGGAAATAGAATGGTCGTGCGTCATATTGGACGAGGCGCAGGCAATTAAGAATCCAGGTACGAAGCAGACGCGGGAGATTAAGCAGTTGTCGGGAAGGATGCGGATTGCCATGACAGGAACACCGATTGAAAATGATTTGACGAATCTCTGGTCTTTGTTTGATTTCCTGAATAAGGGGCTGATGGGAACCTCCACGGAGTTCCGTGATTTCTGTAAGAGGCTTAAGGATAGTCCGGAGAATTATGCGAGACTGAAATCCATGGTGGCGCCATTTATGCTGAGAAGGCTGAAAACAGATAAGCGTGTTATCAAGGACTTGCCTGAGAAGCTGGAAACCATCGACTACGCGTCGATGTCGAAGCGGCAGGTGGTATTGTACCGGAAGGTCGTGGAGGATATGGAAAAACGGGTGTTTGAGTCCGACGGAATCGAACGGTGCGGGATTGTTCTTTCTACGATTGTTAAACTTAAGCAGATATGCAATCATCCGGACCAGTATCTGGGGCAGCAGACATTTGCGGAAGAAGACAGCGGAAAGCTCGCAATGCTTCGGGAGATTTGCGAGACGATTTATGAAAAAAGAGAACGGGTGCTGGTATTTACGCAATTCAGGGAAATTATCGACCAGTTAGCGGCGTTTCTTAAGGAGATTTTTCATGCGGAGGGCTATGTACTTCACGGTAAAACGCCTGTGGCAAAACGTGGGAAGATTGTGGAGGCATTTCAGGGAGAAGCGTATGTGCCGTTTATCGTGCTGTCTGTAAAGGCGGGAGGCACGGGGCTGAATCTGACGAAGGCGAACCACGTGATTCATTTTGACCGTTGGTGGAATCCGGCTGTGGAGAATCAGGCGACGGACAGGGCTTTCCGTATCGGTCAGAAAAAGAATGTGATGGTGCATAAGCTGGTGTGCCAGAAGACGATAGAGGAGAAGATAGACAAAATGATTGAATCTAAGAAGGAGCTGGCAGAGAATGTGATTGGCTCTGGAGGTGAGAGTTGGATTACAGAGCTTGGAAACGACGAGCTGATGTCTCTTTTGAGACTGGGATAGAGAGCTGTTTTCACAGAAGGGTACGTAGTTAAGGAGGGCGCAAGATGAGTAAATACTGGGGAGATTTCCCGCAATATAGCCAGCCGAATGCATCTGAGCTGCGGAAAAAATCGGCGGAAAGTAAGAAGAAGGAGAAAGCCAGGGGGAAGATATTAGAGCCTGTCACGATAAAGGGAAGAAACATTGTCGAGCACTGGTGGGGAAAAGCGTGGTGTGACAATCTGGAGAGATACGCGGATTATGAAAGCCGTCTGGACCGTGGAAAGCGCTATATCAGGACCGGCGCAGTGATTGACCTTAAGATACAGAAGGGAAAGATTCTTGCGCGGGTACAGGGGACGCGCAAGACGCCATATAAAGTAGAGATCCGAATCAGCCCTCTGTCAGAGGAGAGATGCCAGTCTATTATCCAAAGATGCGGCAGAAAGCTTGAGAATCTGGAGGCCCTGTTGGCAGGCGATTTTCCGGAGGAAATGCAGGAATTATTCCAGAGTAAGGACGGACTGTTTCCATCTCCGCGGGAGATTAGTTTTAACTGCAGTTGTCCGGACTGGGCGCTTTTATGTAAGCATGTGGCGGCGGCGCTCTACGGAGTTGGGGTGCGGCTGGATGAGAATCCGCTGCTGTTCTTTGAACTTCGGGGGATAGAGGTAGGAAGATTCATTGACGTGACTCTGGCGAACAGGGTTGAGGCGATGCTTGCAAATGTTGGGAATAAAAGCAGCCGGATGATGGAGGAGGATGAGATTGAAGGAATGTTCGGGGTGATTTGACATTTTGGGGAGTTGCTGCGGTTCTGGTTAGAGGATGCCTAATCAGAACCGTTTTCCCTTTCAATAAAAGAAGTATGCGGACTATATTCATTCTGAGGCGGATATTGCAATTATTCTAATTTTTCTATTTTGCAGTAATGCTTCTTATCCTTTTTATTATATGTAATCCCCACAGCAAGAATATGCCCTGTATATGGCGAAGCTTCTCCAAGCCTGCCCTTAAACCGAAGCGCGTACTGCCTGTCTTTAATTTGCCGGATTGCTTCTTCGGGCGTATGGTCAACCTTTAATTCAAGAATGATACAGTCAGCATTTTTATCTTCCGGATAGAAAATAAAATCCACATATCCAATTCCTGCTTTGTCCTCTCTTTCAATCCGGTAACTGTCTCTCGCGGAAAGATAGACCAGATTTACCAGAGCTGTCAGTTCTGATTCATTATTATAGCTGAATAAAGGCGTTTCCGTATTATGGGCGTATTCTAATATCGCAAGCATAGTATCTGTATCCTGCGACAGTGTTGCCCTTAACATCTGTTCGGATTTCTTGGATAAGCGGTGTACATATCCTAATGCCGGTTCTCTGCGAATCATATCTACAAATTTATCCATCAATTCTTTATTAGGGATAGAAACCCGTCCATTTTCACTGCATAAAAAACCGTACACAACCATAGCAGACAGAATCTCGTCTTTTGTATGCAGTTCCATAGAGGTAGCGGCATATTCCTGAATTTTTGCCGGAACTGACTGGCCGGCAGCCATAAGCGCAATGTCATCTCTGATATCATCCAGATTTTTCTGGACATAATAAAATATCTCATCATATGGACCTGAATTAGTCCAATAATTGCTGAGTTGGTTATCGCTTAAGGCGCATACTACAGAACGGGGGTTATATAGACGTTTCCCTGCCAAGGTCTGGTATCCATCGTACCATATGCGCAGTCCTTCACGGGTGACTGCGGGTTTTTCGGTAAGTTTCAGGTAGCGGTCAAACAAGATGTCTACTTCTTCTTTCGAAAATCCAAAGTATTCGCTGAACTTTACTTTTGCTGCCATTGTGTATTCTAAAAACATATTTAATTCCGAGCCGCTTGAATATTTGGCAATAGGCAGAATCCCCGTCATATATGCCAGCTCTACATATGGCTGATCCTTGAGAAGATTACTGATAAAATCCACAAAAGCTGCTTTATCCGCATCGGTCACGAACTGTCTGTGAAAGATAAAATCCCACTCATCAAAGACAAAGATGAATTTAATATTTTCCTCTAATTCCAGAATTTGATTCAGGGCATCCCAGACAGCAGTTTCATAGTCAATCCCTGCATCGGGAAATTCACGCATTAAATCTCCAAGAAGCCTTTTTTGAATTCTTGAAATATATTGGGAATAGTTCTTACATTCTGCTGGCATTTCATTAAACATAATGTGTATGACATTATGTGTGTTCAAATGTGTTTTATACCACTTTTTCGTGCTGACACTCAATTTTCCGAATATATCGCTGCTATCCATCCCGCGCCCAAAATAAGAGGCAACCATGTTCGCCATAACTGTCTTGCCAAATCTTCGGGGTCTGGTGATACAGATATATTTATTCCCGACGGTTCCTGGATGTTCAGATAGATTATCGGATGGTTCTAATAAAGCCGCAAGTTCGTCTAACAGAGCCGACTTGTCTATAAAATATGCTGCCTGTGCCTCAGTTTGATATAAAAGGGCAGGTTTTTTGCTGTTTAGATAAAGCCCCATGAAAAGCCTCCTTTTCCTGTGAACTTATTATATCCGACTTCATTGAAAAAATCTACCGGATTTTTCTATATGATTATCCCTCAAGGTATCCCCGTATTGCATGCCCTTCGAGTGGGTGGGGTGCGTGTGCTAACGGGGGAGAAGACTTGAAAAACAAGAGTTGGCAGAGAAGTTGTATATGCGGTATAAAAAGCCATTACGAAAAAGTATACTTTTTCGTAATGGCATATCTCAAGTAAATTCTCAACTATTCTAATATATTATCGACAAAAAGTCAATAAAATTAATCTCTATTTTTTGTAATATTTGTCTAAAAATTTTTCCAGTAAATTTATTACGAAAAAGTATACTTTTCAAGAATACCCACAGCATTGCACATATCCATATCATCCAAATGAGGTAGTTTAAGATGCCGTCAGACAAGATATGCAAGACAGTCCACCAGTACAATAAGGCGCCTGTTTCAGAAGAAGATATGCAGAAACTTATTGATATCGCAGAGGATTACCGGAAAGTAAAGAACTATGTATACGTCCGGTATGGCGGGATTGGAAGCCTTGCCAAGCTCTACCCAGGCTATACTGTACAAAATGAGATGACAGCCAGCGGATATCGAGAGATTGTGGGACTGCCGGCAGTCTATTTTTATCTTGCGGTTTTTGACGCGTTGGCAGATATCAAGAGTCAATGGACAAGGACGAAGTCCAAAATTGTAAAACTAATCGGCAAAAATGAAAGGTTTACAGAAGCTGAAAAGCATTATCTTCGTTTCATACTAAAGGTCAGCAATGCATTTGAAGCGGTGCTGAATCAGAAGCCGATTAAGCTTACAGCAAAGATAAACCGGCAGTATCAGGAATTGGCAGGACAGGTAAATACAGAGAAGATGCACCGTTATCTGTGCAGGCAGATAAGGAGATATCATGTGAAGCTGAACACAGATGCAGTAGATGTGTTTTCCATAACTGAAAGGGCATACCGTTATGCTGACCATGGAATCTATATTTCCATCAAAGAAAAGAGAAAACGGGTATTTATACCGCTTACAGATAATAATCAATACCGAAGTCAGTTAAGGATAAAACTGTATCCCCAGGAGAAGAGGATTGAGATTAAAGTTCCTGTCTATGTTGCCATACGCAGATATGACGATTATCTCAATCAGGTTGGGGTAGCGGTTGGTTTTTATACCATGTTGACAACAGATGAAGGCCGCTGTTACGGAGAAGAATTAGGTAGATATCAGATTGAATATTCGGACTGGATAAGAACACAGACGAGTATCTATCGGCAAAACAGAGACGCTAATTCAGGACGTAAGAAATACTATGCGAAAAAGAGGCGTCTGGAAGAACATCTGCACAGTTATATTAATCAGGAATTAAATCGCTTCCTTATTACGGAAAAGCCGGCAGCCGTCTATATTGTGAAGCTGCCGAAGCCCAGGGCGGGAGGATATAATAAAAAGATTAACTATTCCGTTGCCCAATGGCAGAGAGGATATATCCGAAGGCGGCTGACTCAGAAATGCAGTGAACAGTCGGTTGAGATTGTGGAAGTGTTAGGAAATAATATCAGTAACGAATGCAGCGAGTGCGGTACGATTGGAACAAAGGCAGGAGGGCAATTCGTTTGCCCTGCCTGTGGATATCAATCAGAAGAAAAGACGAATACCGCCCGCAATGTGAAGAAGCGGGGACAAGGAGACGGAGTCATATATTAGGGTCATTAGAGTAGCCCCTTAGATAAATTCCGATGAAGAACCGGAGTTTTACCGAGAAGGACTAGGAGGCATGTTCATGATAAAGCAGGCTAAGAGGTGCTTGCTATATAAAAATGAATTTACGGCATTAGAAGGCGGTTACAGAGAGAATTCTCGGCTGCGTATTGGATATGCCAGGACCTTGCGAACATGAGAAGCGCAGGCTATCAACCTGTAGTTGGTGACAAATCATGAGGTAGCAGGGAGCGAAGCAGAAAAATCTGCATCATCCGTAAAAAAGACGGATGACCAATATGCCTTATTAATATACACAAGCATATAGCATGATATTCCTGTACTGAAAATAATTTGATTTTTGAAGTTTATGTATTATATTTAATATTATGTGAGGAAATATGATAACAGAGAAAAACAATATTTATGAAACCTGGGTTTTGCGAGGGAATGAAAAAAATAATAAAAAGCAAAATGGATATGCAGGCGGAGTTTTTTACGAATTAGCCCGAACCGTAATAGAAAAACAAGGCACGGTGGTCGGCGCAGCATATGCGGAAAACTTTCAGGTCATACATATTGAGGTTGACGATATCAATCAAATAGAGAAAATTACAGGAGTGAAATATCCGGAAAGCTACGTAGAAAAAAGGCTAAAAGAGGATATAAAATCCAAATTGCAGGCAGGTAAGATGATTCTTTTTGCCGGAACACCGTGTCAGGTAGAAGACTTATATCAATACTTAGGCGATGATACATGTTTTTATGAGGCGGGAAATTTTAAGCCGATAAAGTATGAGAAATTATATACCGTTGCCGTGGGATGCTCAGGGGTGATTCAGCCAGAAGTTTGGGAGGACTATATTGCAGAAACACAGTCCTGCGGAAGTGTAATAACAGAAATATGCTGCCCCTACAGAGGTGAATTTGGAATCACTCAGAAAAAAATACTGATAAAATTCAGCCATGGCAGGGCATATTTCAGGGACGAGAAAGAAGATAAACTTTTGAGGTTGAAAAACAGCGGATTTATATACAAGGAAGATTGCTATCATTGTCAATGGAGGCTGGAGAAGGTACATGCGGACCTGTTATTGGAAATATACTATGACACTTCCTATATTTCTCAGGATAGCAGTAATCAGGAAAAAGGATTGACACAGGTGTCCGTCTGTTCGGAAAAAGGAAAGAGTCTGATGAAGTCCGCGTTTCCTGAGATACATTTTGATAAAAAAGCTCTGTCAGTTAAAAAGAGAAGCATCCTTGGAGCCGTAAAACCGAAGGAACATGATTATTTCTGGAAATATTATCAAGGCTATGGGTTTTCTTTTGCATCAAATCTATTGATTTCCAAGATGGATTCTTGGGCGAAAAGAGAGACTCAGGGAAAGTTTTTAGAAAAATATGCATTATTAGATGCCAGAGGAATCACTATAGACAGAATATTAGACAACTGGGGATTAAAAAAAGTAATACTCTATGGGCAGGATACCATTTGCGGTATTGTGGCAGATAAGATGAAGGGGTCTGGCAGGATTATTTCCCAAATGGAACAGCACCTGCCGATACTGGTTTCTCCACTCTGTTTTATGCCTGATGTTATGGAAGAACATAAGAGAGAGGGAATAAGCCGGAAGTGGCTGGTGTCTCTACAGATGCTCATTGATTGGGAATATGACAGTAGAATATTAGGCGGGACCTGCCATTCATCCTGGAAGGATGCAAAATATTTGATTACAGGCGCCCAATTTGCAAACAAAGGCGCGCAGTCTATGCTGTTTGTAACGGTAAATGAACTCCGAAGGAAACATCCGGATTGCGATATTTATTACCTGCCTGTGGATTCATCCGAACATTATCCGGATTCCATTTTGGCTAAATATCGGTTCCATATCATTCGTGACGGGCAGGGCTTCTACAGCCAGTTATATTCTCTGATTTCCCAGATTACGGCAATCGTCGATGTCAGCGGATATGCGCTTTCGTCCGCATGGAACTGCAGCCATTTCATCCATATCCTTCTACTGGCCAAGAACAATCAAATTCCAATTTATTATATGCCCCAGTCCTTCGGGGCTTTGGATTTTACCGAAGAATGGGGGAAAAGGATAGGGGAAGGTCTTGCCCATGCATCTGTAATTTTTGCACGGGAAAGAGCAGGATATGACCGATTGGTTGGAACATATCATTTGAAAAATTGCAGGGTGTCAACGGATTTGGTACTGCAAAACAAAGAAATTGCACTTTCCAATATTTATACGGAGGCTCCGAAGGGTGATGAGTTTAGAATGAAAACCGATAGCAATGTTGCCATTGTTCCCAATACAAGAAACTATGAATCGGGAAATAAACATGAATTGTTGAAAATATATGAACGTATGATTACGGAATTAACAAAGCGGAATAAAAATGTCTATCTTGTATCCCATTCCGATGACGGTGAGGCATGTAGGGATATTTATCGGATATTTTCAGGAAATGACCATGTGTTTTTGTACCAAAAGCCAATGGATTGCCTGGAATTTGGCTTATTGTCTGAGGAATTCCAATACATGATTGCATCAAGATACCATGGAATTGTACATGCCTATAAAGAGGGAGTCCCCTGTTTGGCAATCGGATGGGCAGAAAAATATAAAGAGCTGCTAAGCCTGTTTGGGCAAGAGGGATATCTGTTTGATGTCCGCACCGCAATAGACACGGATCAGGTGATGGAAGCTCTGTGTCGTATGGATGAAGCGTGGAGGCGAGAGAAGGACAGGATTCTTAATAAACTGCCATTACTACAGACGGAAAATTGTTTTGATGTAATTGAATAAATAAAGATAAGGAATGAAAACTAATGCATAGAAGTACCATGTCAGAAAAAATGAAACGTAAATTCGGAAGCTGCACAGGATGTTCTTCCTGCATGAAACGATGTCCGGTTCATGCGGTGAGTATGTCCAAAAATCCAGAGGGCTTCTGGGAAGCCTATGTCGATGAGGAACTATGTATTGACTGTGGCTTGTGTAAAGAAGTTTGTCATCTGGAGGTAGATAGATGTAAGCCAAAGGATACGGAAACAGTATATTACGCTGCATTTTCCAGAGATTTGGACAGCGTTAGGCAGTCTTCCTCCGGCGGTATTTTTTATGAACTGTGTAAAAAAAATTTGGGAGATTCCGGAGTGGTTTATGGGGCAGTCCAAAAATCTGTTTTTCAGGTGGTACATCAAAGGGGAGCTTCATTAGAAGATATAGAATTATTCCGGCGTTCCAAGTATTTGGAAAGCAGTATGGAGAACTGTTATGAAGAAGCCCGACAGGATTTGGAAGAAGGCAGGAAGGTGCTGTTTTCCGGCGTGGGATGTCAGATTGCAGGTCTGTACAGCTATCTGCAGAAGGAATATGAGAATTTGTTTACCTGTGAGGTAGTATGCCATGGGATTCCCTCTTATCTGGCTTATGAGAAATATTTGGCAGAGAAAGGGGCTCGCTTCAAAAGTCCAGTGTGCGGGATTAATTTCAGAGATAAGAGTTTGGGGTGGAGAGACAATGCAATTTGTGAATATTTTGAAGATGGAAGGAAGGATATTTCATATAGCAATACCCATCCTCTTCATTCTTTATATTTAAAAGGAATCAATATGAAGGAGCATTGTGCTTCCTGCCGCTATGCAACACTTCCGAGAATAGCGGATGTGACGCTTGCGGATTTTTGGCAATATGATGGAGGACTTTGGGAGAAAAATTCCAACAAAGGTATCTCTTTGATTGCAGTCAACAGTGAAAAGGGCAGCCAGTTACTGAAAGGAATAGAAGCTTCTATTTATCTGGAGAAGGCAGAACAGAAAACAGCGTTGGAAAGCTGCCGCCACATGAGCCACAGTCCGATTTTACATGAGAGCCAGCCGGTTTTTATGAAGCTGGTACAAGAGATGGGTTTTCATTTTGCGGCAAAGATTTGTACAGATTTTGAAGCGGTAATTGATGAAGCAAGATTATATAAAATGCAGGAGGTCAATCTGGAAAAAATTCTGTCTGTGTTTTGGATGGATGAACAGGAAGTAATATACGTGGCGGATGATAACCATAGACCCCAAGGAATTATCACGTGGGGAAGATTCCTCCGCAGTTATTTGAAGAACGAGGAATGGATTAATTATGATTTCCAAAAGGCAGTCCTTTCTGAAAACTGTGCGGAAGAAATGCAGAAAATATTTACGGCTAATCCCGTGATTCATCGAATTCCGGTAATGAGTCCGGATGGTGTTCTCTTATTTGAAGTAAGGAATCAGAAAGGTACAAATATATATTTAAAAAGTATGTTGGGATATATGAGACCGTTTTTACGGCTTTACTGCCGTGGGACAGAGGTTTATTTTATAAAAAGGCCGGATTTGCGGTCTGATTATGGATATACGGAGGATGAGAAAGAGAGAATTGACAAGGAAATGTCATTTCCGAAACTCAGTGAGGAGATTGAAAAAAATGAGGCTGTTCTGAAGACTTTATTGAAAGATAAGTTTTCTTACAGATATGTACAGGAATTGAGGAAGATTCCACAGATAACAGTCAGAAATGGAAGATACCAACACATTGATTTTAAATCGGAATATATCAACGTGGTAAATGGATGCAGGAAGACAAGTTGCCAGCCGAAAGAATATGAGTATACGATTCATATGTATGGCAGGTGCGGCGTATTCGGATATGCGGTGGAGGATGAAGATACCCTTCCGTCTGCGTTGCAGCATTTGTTTACAAGAACTGGTCAGAATGTGCGAGTGGTAAATCATGGGCTGTGGGGTGCAGATAATGAAAAGATCATGCGTAACTTATGGGTGGATATAGGAGAAGATGTGATTGCTAAGAATGACAAAGTCGTGTTGTATATGGATTATCTTCCTTATATGGATGAGCTTTTAAATTTAAACCTATACATAAAAGACAGTACACAGCCTTTTTACGAGTTTATGAAAGATAAGTCGGTATTTTATGACCGTCCCGGCCACATGACGGCAGAAGGATACAAGTTTATGGCAGAATGGATGTATCCATTTGTTACACGCAAGGATAGTCTGTGTATAGACGAAGAAAAAAAGAAGGATTTTGAAAGATTTCTTTCTTGTGTGGAACAGTTAGAAGATAAGTATGGAGAAGAACAAGACGATAGTTATGAGGCAGAATTAGTGAACTATTTATCTAAAATTGAAAGAGACTTTTTTAATGAAAGGCGCATGAGAGCAAGTGCGGATATCTGTGCTGATAAAGAAACAGGCGCGATTGTTATGAACTGCAATCCCTTTACAAAAGGGCACAGATATTTGATTGAAACCAGCGCCAAAGAAGTGGAGACATTAATGGTTTTTGTGCTTGAGGAAGATAAGTCTTATTTTTCATTTCAGGATCGGTTTTGGATGGTGAAGGAGGGGACGAAGGATTTAGAGAATGTGTATGTTTTTCCAAGCGGCAGGTTTATGATTTCGTCCATGACGTTTCCGGAATATTTTATCAAGGAACAGGCTCAGGAGATTAAAATCAATCCGGCGGCGGACGTGGAGATTTTTGCAGGGAAGATTGCCCCTCGTTTTCATATTTCCGTAAGGTTTGCGGGGACAGAGCCAAGGGACAAAGTGACAGACCAGTATAACGACGCGCTTAGGGAGATTCTTCCGCGTTATGGGATAGAGTTTCGGGAGATAAAGAGGCTTGAGCAAAAAGGACAGGCTGTGACGGCAACTGCGGTGAGGAGGATGCTTAAGCAGGGAGATTTTGAAGGGTTAAGAGCATTGGTTCCGGAGAGTACATATGGGTGTTTGAAAAGGAGAGGTTTCATATGCTGAATAAATCTGTTTTGGAAGAGATTGCATTAGCAATAGGGGGGGGGTAAGTCCTCTCAGAGTGTTGGTGTGGGGAGCACATAAGAAGAATGATGATATCGTACATTATCTGAGAGATAAAGGGATAGAGGTTTGCGGTTATATAGACAGACTTTACAAAGAAATAAAAGAGTTAAATCATCTGCCTGTCTATGAAAAGGATATTTTAAATGATGTAAAATACAGTGTTTTTGTGGCATTGGAGGATACTTATCCTGAGGTTATTGAATTTTTGGATAAAATCGGATACAGGGAGTTTTCAGACTATTGGTATCCGACAAGAAAGATAATGTTAGACGGCAGTAAAAACTATAGAGATCTTTATGGAAACGAATACAATGGGGGAAATTATAAGTTATCGATAGAGTTGTTTTCCGGAGGAAAAGTAACCGTAGGAGAAGGATGTGAGGTTTCAAAATTAAAGATAAAGGCGTGTCAGGATTCTAATTTGTATATCGGAGATCATGTGATTTTTAGATACGATGCAGAAATTGACTTAAGGGATCATAGTGATTTATATATTGGTAATGATTGTACGTTTAACAGCAGAACTTTTGTTAAAAGCTGGTTATGTTCAAAGATAAAAATAGAGAATAATTTTGTAATGACGAATGGAAAGCAGGAATTTGATAAAGGAATTATAAGTGCAAGCTTAGATTCAAATATTGTCATAAAAGATCATGTGTCAATAGGCAGACGAATTTTTATCCGTGCAGTACAAAGGAGTTTAATTGAGATAGAGGAAGATTGCATGTTGTCAGGAGAGATTACAATTATGTCTGGAAACGGCCATAATTTATTTAGCTTGGATGAAAGCAAAAATTTAAATAGTGAAGGCAAGAAGGTAAAGATAGGAGAACATGTTTGGGTAGGAAGAGGTGCAGTTTTGCTTCATGGATGCCGCGTGGGAGCAGGAAGTGTAATAGGAATGAACAGTTTTGTGAATAATTCATTTCCTCAGAATTGCTGCATAGCTGGAAATCCATCAAAAATTGTGAGAAAAAGAATTGCATGGCATAGAGAAAGTGAAAGATATTTAGAATCATATTATGATTTTGAAAAGTACAATTATCTTTGTACGGAGGACTGTCTGTAGTAATACTTTTGAGGACAGGCAGAATTTGTTTGGTAAAGATCGGAAGGAAATAAAATATTATGAATCAGCAGTTTATGCGTTTTAAGTCATCGTTTATAAAAGACAGAGAAATGTGGTGCGTGCCTATGAGCATTAACTGGCTGTTTAAAATTAATCTGAATGATTGGTCTATAGAAAATGTATGTGATCTGGGATCAGATGATACGTACCATATTGATTATATTTATTTGTATAAAAATGTTGTATGGTGCGTAACATCTACAGGAGTCAAAGTAATTGGGTATCATATGCTAACCGGTAAAATAGAGCATTTTTATTTGCCAGGGGAGGAATATAGGAGAAATCGGGGAACAGTTTTATTGGGTGGAAAACTTTGGATTCTTCCAATAGAACTGCCGGGAAAGATGATTGCTTTCGATATGGAAAAGAAAAGCTTTACGATACACGAATCTTGGGAGAAAGAATGTTTAAAATGGAAAGTGACGGGACGGGCAAAATCTTTTTGCAATGTAAAAAGCATCATTTATCTGTCATTGCCTAATGAGTGTAAAATTATAAAATACGATCTGGAAGAAGAAATGATGAATGTAAAGCAACTGCCGGGACAGTATGGGCTTTGGTGCATTTTTTTGGCTCAGAGTAATATTTTTGTTACATCATCTGTAAAAAGAATGCTATTTCAATGGGATGAAAAGACAGACGAGATAAAGAGATATGATTGCCCTTATCAGATGGATAAACCTTATGCAAGAGGAATGGAAATTAAGGATGAGATTCTTTTAATAGATGATAAAGCAATAGATATTTTAAATATAGAGACAGGAGAAATTTCACCATATGATAAAATTTCCATAAAGTTAAAAGCTCATTATGATTCAGCTAGTACATTACCTTTGTTTTATGATTTTGTAAAATATCATACAAAATATTTCCTGATGCCATGGTTTGCAGACTGCCTGCTTGAATTTAATGGGGAACGAAAAGAATGGACAGGACATATACTCAAGATTTCGGATGATTTATTTTTTAGAGAATACGTTGTGAAAAGGATGAATGCAAATAACTTGAATGATGAGGGAGTTCTTTTTGTTAAAGGTTTTATCAAGTATGTTTTGACTGTCTGTAATATGGAAGGAAAACAGGAACTGAATAAGCGAATCGGTTATGAGATATATAAAAATATACTTATGAATTGAAGGAGAAATTATGGAAAAAGGTCGCAATTACAGGCAGGAAGGAATAGATAAGGAGAGCAATCGAAAAATTGTAATATATGGTTCAGGGAGATATCCCAAAGATTTTCTTTATGTGTTTGACTTTATTCATGTCTCGTATTATGTAGACGACGAACCCCATGGCCATGTAAAGTCCTTTCAAATATTGCAGAATGAGGAGAAAAACAGTGTCCTGGTAATCGTATGCAAATATAATGAAAAAAAGGCTGATGAAAATCTAAAGAAAATCGGATTTAAGAAAGGAATGAATTATATAAACGCAGCTTCCTTGTTTCATACACTTGATTTCCCGATTCGGGATATTGCAAAAAAGAAAGATGTATATGTATATGGAACAGGTGATATCAGTCATCATTTTTTCCATGATTTTATAGAAAGAAATCCGGATATAGAGATTGCCGGTTGTGTTGACAGTTCCTTGGATAAAAGAGGAAAAACTTTTTTTCGTAGGAAAATTTACACTCCGGACGAAGTGTTAGATAGTAAGAATAGTTTTTTTATTATTGCTTCAACTTTGTATTATCAGGAGATAAAAGAAAAATTGATGCAATATGGGAAAAAGGAGGGGAAGGATTTTGTATCTTCTCTTGCTGTCAACCAGTGGGCATCATGGATGATGCGTGAAACAGTATATGATGTCCCAAGGCTTAATTATGTATGTCCTAAGCCTTTTCAGGATGCCGCATTAATGCAGGAAGGGAGGCTGTCGGTATGTGCCGGGGTCAGAGATGTCGAGAACTGGAATATACCGCTATTTTATGCCGGGTTTGACCAGGTATGGCATTCCAATGTGATGAAAATATTGAGGCTGTCCGTAATTAACGGCACGTATAGTTTCTGTGATGAAAAAAAGTGTGAGTTAAAACAAAACTGCGGCAAAAGATTGATTGATACGGATGAACTGCATTATACGACGAGTCGGTCGAAAGAGCAGCTTGACATGATATCCAAAAGAGACACTTTCCCAAAAGATTTTGTATTTCATGAGTCTAATTACAATATTCATGAGAGAGAATACCCGGAAGTAGTCATGTGCTCATTTGACAGTACATGTAATTTACATTGTCCGTCATGCCGTCCCAAAAGATATGCGGCAGACAGAAAACAGGAAGAAATTTTACATAATTTTGCCAGAAGAATTGAAAGAGAGTTATTGCCTCATGTAGACCGGATAAAAGTAGCCGGGGATGGAGAAGCGTTTGCAAGTAAGGTGTACAGAAGTATTATTTTTAATCCTGAGTTATCAAAGAAAATCCGTCAGATTGGCATTCTTTCTAACGGGACGTTATTGACACCGTACAATTTTGATAAACTAATCGAAAATTATGATTCTGTTAAGATTTTTATTTCTATGGATGGATGTACAAAAGAGACAGCAGAGAGATTAAGAGCCGGTGCAGATTTTAAACGGTGGAAAGATAATATGGATTATATTGGTAAGAAAAGGCAAGAGAAGAAAATAGAATTTTTTGGTTTTAATTTTGTTGTCCAAAGAGATAATTATTTGGAAATGCCGGATTTTGTAAGGATGTGTCTTGGATTTCATGCAGATGGAATAAAATTCAGCCAGTTAAAAAGGATAGGGGCTCAATCCGAAGAAGAATTTGAACAAAAGAGTATGTTTGATGTAAATGGCAATATGAAACCAGAATTGGAAGAAGTCATACAGGATGACATATTTAAAAGGCCGGAAGTTCATCTATTTACATGGATAAACTGGTGAAAGGGTTTTTGGTGATATGATGGGTAATACTTTATTGATACATATGGGAAGGCACAAAACGGGGACAACTGCCTTACAGACTTTTTTAAGTGAAAACAGGGAGAACTTAGAAAAATATGGCTGGTGCTATCCTGATTTGAAAAAGGAGATTCCAGAACTTCAAGTATGGCCTCCATGGCAGACAGAAAAAAATGGTGCGAATTTTTTCATTGCAAAGGAAATAGAGCATGGTGGAAGGAGTTTTTTGGAACGAGGTGAGCTCTGCACACATACGTCTGAATGGAATAAAATCTGGGAATGGATGTCAGAATGTTTAAAGCATAAAAATGTCATCATATCGGAAGAAGCATGGTGGTATGTTGCAGATGAATTCCTTGAAGAAGTAAAGAAAAAATATGGAAATATAAAGGTTGTTATCTATATAAGACGCCAGGATAGGGCAATGGAGTCCTGGTGGAATCAAATGGTGAAAGGCGGAAGATGGTGTGAAAAAAATTTCCGAGAATATCTTGATTCGGATGGAATCAAAGAAATTCAGGAAGGATTGCATTATTTGAAAAAAATAAATCAGATCAGTGACATTGTCGGAAAAGAAAGCTGTATCGTCAGGGTGTATGAGAAAGAGCAGTTAAAAGCAGGGGGAGGGGTAATTTCTGATTTTCTGTCTGTTCTTGGCCTGGATTGGGAATGGAGCGAATGGAATAGAATTTCTAAACCTAATCATAGACTTTCGGGTAATTATATTGAGATAAAAAGAGCTTTTAATTCTATCCGTCCGGCAGGATACTTTCCATCGGCAGAACAGACTTATGTTTTTCAAGAGCTTTCACAAAGATTCTGTAAAGAAGAAAAAGGTTATTTTACAACAGAAGAACGACTGAAATTTATGGAACAGTTTAAGTATGAAAACGAATGGATTGCCAAGGAACATCTGCACAGAAAGGACGGAGTGCTGTTTTACGATGATAAAATGGATTTTCCGGAAGAGGATATTCATCTATGCAGTGCATTCGAGGAGAATCTGATTCAGGTTTTTTCAGCAATGTTATGTGTCCAAAACGAAGAAATGATGCGGCTGAAAAGACATAACGACATACTTACATGGAAATTATTGCTCCAAAAAATGAATGGCAGAAAACTGTTGTTGTTTGGCGCAGGCCAAAAATGTAAAGAGTTATTAGAGCATATGGATATCCCGGTGAAATGGATTGTTGATAATGACATGATGAAAAAAGGAATGATGAGGGGCAGGATAGAAGTCATTCATACAAGTCAGATCAGCCGATGGGAAAGATTCTTTGTGGTTATTACTTGTGTAAAAACAGATGAAGTTGAAGAACAACTTCAAGGATATGGTTTGCAAAAGGAGAAGGATTATGTGACTGCAAAAGAGTATTTTGGATGGACTTAACAGAGGAAATGAGGGTGGATTGAAAAATGATTAAATTCTCAAACATTGATGATGAATTAAATGTGTATAAGGGAAGAAAAGTTATTCTGTTTGGAGCAGGTAAGAATGGATTACGTATAAAGAAAGAATTAGCAGAGGGGGTAAAAATTGACTGCTTTTGTGATAGTGATGCGAGTAAGTGGGGAAGGATAATAGAAGGGCTTCCTGTTATTTCGCCGTCGCAATTATATGAAAACTATGATGAAAAGATGTTAATTCAGATAAGCAGTGTTTTCAGCAAAGAAATTGAAATGCAGTTACATTCATACCATATTAATTCTTATATATCTTATGAAGAATATTGTATGAGAATGAGATTTCTGTACATTTATAAAAATTTTTCGCAGTATATGAAAGTTTATCAGACATTATATTCTGAGCCGAGTTATACAATCCTTCAGAGTAGAGAACGCTGTCTGGAGTATGCTGCCAAGGTGAAATTTTTTGATTTAGACAGTTACAATATTGTTTGCCTGCCGCCCAAAACAGGTAATTATACCTTAGAAACTTCCCTGCAAAAATATCAGGCCGAGTATGTGCGGATCGGTCATTGTTTTGATAGGATTTCACCTGAATTAAATCAATTTATCATGGGGAAAAAGATTAAGATTGTGACTGCGGTTCGGGATCCGATTGCACAGAATGTTTCTTTTTTCTTCCAGTTAAATACAAGATTCTGCGATATACAGGAATATTGGAAAGATGGAGGAGACGTCCAGATTCTTTGGGATGCGTGGATAGCGCATGTTTTGGGAAAGAAATTCCGGATAAACAGAAAAAGCGCAGAGATTCGGTTTGAGTACATGGATTATATCAATCAGTTACTTCATAACGTGATTTGTATACAGAATTTTTTTGAAGAGAATTTTGAAAAGTACAATCATATCAATGTATATGACTATCCATTTGACAGAAAGAAAGGATACTCCATTATAAAAGACAGAAATACAGAGGTCTTTATTTATCAGTTGGAAAAATTAAATGAGATACAAAATGATTTAGGGCAGTTTTTAGGAATAGAAGATTTTAGATTAACCAACGATAACGTAGGGAGTGAAAAGTGGTATGCGCCGGCTTATCAGCAGGCGCTAAAGGAGTTGAAGTTTTCAAGAGAATATTTTGAGTATTGCTATGATTCCAAACTTGTGAAGCATTTTTACAGTGAAGAAGATATCGACAGATTCAAGTGTAGATGGAGTAAAAATATAGATGAATAAAATATTTGAGGATAGCAGTCATTTAGACGCACTGGAAGCAGAGGCAATTTTTATTATGCGGGAAGTGGCGGCGGAATGTGAAAAGCCTGTGATGCTTTATTCGATTGGAAAAGACAGTTCCGTCATGCTGCATCTGGCAATAAAAGCCTTCTATCCGGAGAAGCCGCCTTTTCCGTTCTTACATATTGATACTACATGGAAATTCAGAGAAATGATTGAATTCCGTGATAGGACGGCGAAGAAACAAGGGATTGAAATGCTTGTCTATACGAATGAAGAAGGGGTGAGACAGGGCATCAACCCTTTTGACCATGGTTCGGCTTATACGGATATCATGAAGACACAGGCGTTAAAACAGGCGTTGGAAAAATACGGTTTCACAGCGGCATTTGGAGGCGGACGGAGAGACGAAGAAAAATCCAGGGCCAAGGAGCGTATCTTTTCATTCCGGAATCAGGCCCAGGCGTGGGAACCGAAGAACCAGAGACCAGAGATGTGGAAACTGTATAATACGCAGCTTCATAAAGGAGAAAGTATCAGGGTATTCCCTCTCTCCAACTGGACAGAGAAGGATATCTGGCAGTACATTGCCAGAGAGAAGATTGAAATCGTTCCGCTATATTTTGCCAAAGTGCGTCCCGTGGTGTGCCGGGATGGAAACATCATTATGGTTGATGATGACAGGATGCGTCTGTTTCCGGGAGAAAAGATTGAACATAAGAGTATCCGTTTTCGGACGCTTGGGTGTTATCCGTTGACAGGAGGAATCGAGTCCACGGCAGATACGTTGGAGGAGATTGTAAGGGAAACCCTTGGAGCCGTCACTTCCGAACGGACAAGCCGTGTCATAGACCATGAAGGGGCTGGAAGTATGGAACGGCGTAAGCGGGAGGGTTATTTTTAGATGGAGGGATTGTTGAAATTTATAACCTGTGGAAGTGTGGATGACGGGAAATCAACATTGATTGGGCACATGTTGTACGATGCAAAGCTGTTGTTCACAGACCAGGAGCATGCCTTGGAATTAGAAAGCAGGGTGGGAAGCCGTAGTGGAAAAACGGATTACTCGCTTTTATTGGATGGGCTGATGGCAGAACGGGAACAGGGGATTACGATTGATGTGGCATACCGGTATTTTGCGACGGAAAAAAGAAGCTTCATTGTGGCAGACACGCCAGGGCATGAGGAGTATACCCGAAACATGGCAGTAGGGGCTTCCTTTGCTGATTTGGCAGTAATTCTCATCGATGCCTCCAAGGGGATATTGGTACAGACGAAACGTCATGCAAGAATCTGTACACTTATGGGAATTCGGTACTTTATATTTGCCGTCAATAAGATGGATTTGATTTATTACAGCCAAAAAGAGTATACCAGAATCGAAAAGGAAATCAAAAAACTTGCAATCGACCTGGGACTTTGCAATGTAGAGATCATCCCTGTGTCTGCTGTCGAAGGTGACAATATTACCGCCCGTTCGCTGTCTATGCCATGGTATCAGGGAAAAACATTGTTGGAATATCTGGAAACGGTCCATATAGAAGATGGAGAAGACGAGCAGGGATTTGTTCTGCCAATTCAGAGGGTATGCAGACCAAATCAGTCTTTCCGTGGATTTCAGGGGCAGATTGAATCTGGTACAGTGAGTATCGGGGATGAGCTCACGGTTTTGCCAAGTAGAGAACGAGCGTCGGTGCAGTCAATTTTTGTGGCGGATAAAGAAATGACGTTGGCAGAGAAACAACAGGCTGTAACAATTTCGCTCAACAGAGAAATAGATATTTCCAGAGGATGTGTTATGGTTAAAGACGCTGATGTGATTGTCAGCAATATGTTTACGGCTTCGATTTTATGGATGGATGATGCGCGGCTGCGGCGTGGGAAAAATTTTCTGTTAAAGCTATGCACAAGATTAGTTCCCGCGTCTGTCATGCAAATCAAGTACAGGGTTGATATTCATACGGGTGAACAGATTGCGGCCACCAGTCTTGGCAAAAACGAGATAGGGGTTTGCGATGTAGTTGTGTCTGATGAGATTGTATACAGTACCTTTGCCAATCACAGAGGGCTCGGCAGTTTTATCATGATTGACAGGCTCACGAATATGACCTCTGCCTGCGGGGTAGTGGAACATTCTCTGAGAAGATCAGAGAATATTGTCTGGCAGAAGCTGGATATTACAAGAGAAATCCGTGCGGCCAGCATGGGGCAGAGACCGATGACACTGTGGTTTACCGGACTTTCCGGTTCGGGAAAATCTGCCCTGGCAAATGAAGTGGAAAAACGTTTAAACGTAAAGGGCAGACATACGATGCTGCTAGACGGCGATAACATTCGTCTGGGACTGAATAAGAATCTTGGATTCGAGCCGGAAGACCGTATAGAGAACATAAGAAGGATTGCGGAAGTGGCAAAACTGATGAATGATGCTGGGTTAATCGTTCTCGCAGCCTTTATCTCACCATATGAAACAGACAGGCAGGGTGCAAGAGACATTATAGGAGAAGAAAATTTTATTGAGGTCTATGTCAGTACGCCCTTAGAAGTATGTGAACGGCGGGATGTAAAGGGACTTTATGGAAAAGCAAGGAGAGGGGAGATACCGAATTTTACAGGAATATCAAGTGCATATGAGACGCCTGAAAAACCGGAGATTGTGATAGATACGGGCACACAATCTTTGGAAGAATGTACGGAGTGTATTCTTACATTTCTGTATCAATATTTCTTAGTAGAAGAAGGAGTATGTAATGATGTGGGCAGATGAGTTGGAAATAGCCAAGGGTCTGGCTGTGGAAGCAGGGGAGTCAATTATAGAGATTTATAATCGAGATAGGGCGGTAGAGGTGGAGTATAAAGAGGATTGTTCTCCTTTGACAGAGGCGGATAAGGCATCAAATAGTGTGATTGTGTCTGGTCTTAGAAGTTCGTTTCCCAATTATGCCATATTGTCAGAGGAAGAAAAAGATCATCTGTCAAGATTAAACAGTGATGTATGCTTCATCGTAGATCCACTGGACGGAACGAAAGAATTTTTGAAAAGGAATGGGCAGTTTACCGTTAATATAGCTCTTTCATACAGGCATGAAGCAGTAATGGGGGTTATCTATGTGCCGGTCACCAGACAGTTATATTACGCTGTGAAAGGAAAGGGAGCATTTTTTGAATGTGCAGGCAGTACGCCAATAAGAATGTCCGTATCGAACCGTACCGAACGTTCTTCTTTGCGGGTTGTCATGAGTAGTTCCCACGGATGTATACAGATGGATGAATTAATAGAAAAATATAATCTTAAAAATCTGGTAAAAGCCGGAAGTTCACTAAAAGGATGTATGATTGCGCAGGGCGAGGCAGATGTATATTATCGGTTTAATCCTACGATGGAGTGGGATACGGCAGCCATGCAGTGTATTGTTGAAGAAGCGGGGGGAATATTTCGGCAGATGGATGGGACAAGGATGTTCTATAATCGGGAAAACAGTGTGAATGAAAAAGGATTTTATATGATTAACCGCGAAGAAAACCTGTTCATAGTTTCATAAAAGGGTGAAGAAAAGTATGAAGATAAGAAAAGCAGTATGTAGATTTATTGTGATAATGACAGTTTTGATTTCTGTTACAGGCTGTCAGAAAAATGCAGATTCTACTGGCAATCGAGATGGAATGACAGAGTTGCTTAATGTTTCTTACGATCCTACCCGTGAGTTTTATTCAGAGTATAACCAATTGTTCTGTGACTATTGGGAAGAAAAGACCGGACAAAAGGTTGATATTACACAGTCTCACGGCGGCTCCGGCTCTCAGGCCCGTTCCGTGATGGAGGGAAATGAGGCGGATGTGGTCACTCTTGCCCTTGCTCATGATATCACCATGATTGAGGAAGCAGGATTGATTGATGACGGCTGGATCAGGGAATATGACAAGGACAGTTCTCCTTATACATCTACGATTGTGTTCCTTGTGCGCTGCGGAAATGAAAAGAACATTCGGGACTGGGATGACCTTGTGCGGGAGGATGTAAAGGTCATTACGCCAAACCCTAAGACATCAGGGGGAGCCTGTTGGAATTTTCTTGCCGCGTGGGCTTACTGGCAGGAACGGGACGGCGGCGACGAGGAAGCTACAAAGGGCTTCATGAAGAAGCTTTACCAGAATGTCCTGGTCTTAGATTCCGGCGCCAGAGGTGCGACAAATACATTCGTGGAAAATGGACAGGGGGATGTGTTGGTTGCATGGGAGAACGAGGCATATCTTTCCATGAAGGAGCATCCGGATACATATGAGATAGTGACTCCTTCTGTCAGCATTCTGGCACAGCCTTCCGTTGCGGTGGTAGATATGAATGTGAAAGAACACAATACACAAGAAGCGGCAGATGAATATCTGAAATATCTCTACAGTGACGAGGCCCAGAGGCTGGCAGGAAAATATTATTACCGGCCTTCTGACGAGGAGATTCTTAAGGAATTTTCCGATCAGTTTGACTTAGGAATGAATCTTGTGACGATTGATGATTTTGGCGGATGGGACGAAGCATTTCGGATGTTTTTTGAGGATGGCAAAGTTTTTGACCAGATTTACAGTGATTGAATCCGTGTATGAACCGCTGACCGCATGATATGCGGCCGGTGCAGAGAGGATAGTGGCTTTCATGGAGCAGATTGTAAAGGTAAAAAATAAAAGAGGTGTGAGGGTGATTCCGGGATTTGCACTGTGTTTCACAGTGACGCTTGCTATGCTTGGGTGCTTTGTATGGATACCCCTGGCTTCGATTTTTTTAAGTGCAGGCAGGCTTGACTTTGGGGAATTTATCCGGGTGGTAACGTCCCCTCAGGTTGTGTCAGGGTACAGGGTCAGTCTTTCCTGTGCTTGTGCGGCTGCTCTGATTAATACTGTGTTTGGCTTGATTCTTGCATGGGTGCTTGTGCGCTATGATTTCTTTGGAAAGCGGCTGATGGACGGACTGATTGAGCTTCCCTTTGCGCTTCCCACTGCCGTAGCAGGCATTTCCCTTACATTTCTTTATTCTGACCAGGGATGGATAGGTGCATTATTCAGAAAAGCGGGGATTTCCATTGCCTATACACGGATTGGTATCACCATTGCCATGATCTTTGTGGGGATTCCCTTTGTAGTCAGGTCAGTGCAGCCGGTTTTAGAAAAGCTGGACGGGCAGTACGAAGAAGCGGCGGCAATGTTGGGCGCAGGAAAAATATATACCTTTTTTCATGTGGTGTTTCCGGAAGTGTTTCCTGCTTTGATTGCGGGGTTCGGGCTTGCGTTTGGCAGAGGGCTTGGTGAGTACGGGAGTGTGGTTTTTATTGCCGGAAACATTCCTTATGAGACGCAGATTGCGCCGCTTTTGATTATGGAGAAGCTGGAACAATATAAGTATACAGACGCCACTGCCATTGCGCTGGTATTGCTGCTGCTCTCCTTTATGCTGCTGCTTGCAATTAATTCTGTACAGATTTTCATGCAGAGATTTACAGGAAATTCAGAGGCGGAAGGGATTGGCGTGATACGAAAAGTAGTGGAAGAACACGGGGATGCTTCCAATCCCGTTGTAAAATATGCCTTGATTCTTGTCAGTGTATTGTTTTTATCTGTCCTGCTGGTTCTGCCTTTGATTGTGGTGGCTTTCAATGCCCTGAGGGACGGGTGGACGGCATATTGGCAGAGTGCCACAGACGTATATACGATTAAGGCGTTGGGGCTTACCCTTTTGGCAGCGTTATCTGCTGTTGCGGTTAATACAGTATTCGGTGTATTCGCGTCCTATCTGTTGTCAAAGTTTTATTTCAGAGGACGGCAGGTGATGGCGGCCTTGATTGATATCCCTTTTTCCATTTCTCCGGTCATTGCAGGATTGGTATTCATACTGACATTTGGAAATATCGGGTGGATGGGAAGTTTCCTGAAAGAACATGGCATTCAAATCGTGTTTGCGGTTCCGGGTGTGATTCTTGCTACCATATTTGTCACGTTTCCTTTTGTGTTCCGTGAACTGTTTCCGGTGATGAATGCCTGCGGGAAGGACGAGGAGGAAGCGGCGGCATTGATGGGGGCGAAGGGATTCACCATCTTTTGGAGGATTACCTTTCCCCATATCAAATGGGCATTGTTATATGGAGTGATTCTGTGCGGGGCAAGGGCAATGGGAGAATTCGGAGCAGTATCTGTCATATCAGGACATCTGCGGGGGAAGACCAATACGCTGCCGCTCCATGTGGAGATTCTCTACAACGAGTTCCATACAACTGCGGCATTTGCGGTGTCGTCGCTTCTGGTGCTGATGGCAGTCATGATTCTGATTGCCAGAAGTCTGGCAGAGTGGAAGAAGAAAAGATAGGCAGGGGGAGCAGATATGTATGTTGAAATGAGGCAGATCAATAAAACCTTTGACGGGTTTCAGGCGTCCCGAAATGTAAGCTTTGGAGTTGAGAAAGGGAGTCTGGCGGCGCTGCTTGGACCTAGCGGAAGCGGGAAGACTACCATATTGAGGATGATTGCAGGTCTGGACAGGCCGGATTGTGGAGATATCTTAATCAATGGGGTTAGAGTGAACGCTCTGCCTGGAAGCCAGAGGGGAATCGGCTTTGTGTTCCAGAACTACGCATTGTTCCGTTATATGACGGTGGCAGAGAATATCGCGTTTGGCTTAAAGGTGCAGAAAAGAAGTAAGCCTGAGATTAAGAGCCGGGTGGAGGAACTGTTGGAATTAATCTCTATGGAGGAATTGGGAAAACGTTATCCCCATCAGTTATCTGGAGGGCAGCGGCAGAGAGTGGCATTTGCCAGGGCGTTAGCGCCTGACCCACAGCTTCTTTTGTTGGACGAGCCCTTTGCTGCCATTGACGCCAAGGTGCGCCGGGAGCTTCGTACATGGCTTCGGGGGATGATTGAACGGGTAGGGGTTACCAGCATTTTTGTGACTCATGACCAGGAGGAGGCCATGGAGGTGGCGGATACCATTATTATTACGAATCTTGGAAAGATTGAGCAGATTGGCACGCCGGAAGAAATCTGTCAAAACCCACAGACTCAGTTTGTGGAGGAATTTATTGATGATTTACATAGAGGAAGTTGGAAACAATCATGAAAACATTAATATTTGGCGCCGGACGAAGTTTTGTAGAATTTTATGAATTTTCTAAAGAATTTTGGAATGAGTCTAAGATTGTCGCGATATTAGATAATGATGAGAAAAAATGGGGGGGGGATTATTATGGCATTCCTATTACATCGCCATATGATATTCAGAAGTATGAGTATGATGTTATTTTAATTTGCAGCGCATATGAATATGAGATTGAGGGACAGTTGATATATGAGCTTAATGTTGATAAAGAAAAAATAGATGTCCAGCCTGATTTGGATGCTATGGTAAATAAGGTATGGGAGAAGATGGAAGAATGGGGAGGATTTGACATTATCTTTCTATGCTCAGAGGTTCAGCAGGCATGCGAACGGTTTAAAATGGAATTTGGAAATAAGGTGTTTTAATATGTTTTTGAATTGGGGAGATATGGAATAGACGGATAAGGGCAGACAATCTTGCGCTTTCAGTATATTTTAGGAGAAAAGGAAATGCTGCATATTTTATATATCATACATAGCATCACATTGTACGGTGCAAGCCGTTCCGTGATAGAACTGGCATCAGAATTAGAAAAACAGGGACAGAAGGCTTTCTTCTTTCTTCCCTGTGAAGGCAGAATTGAAGAACGGCAATCACTAAAGAGAATCTTAAAGGATGCAGGAATTTCTTATATGTTTCTCTACTATTATCCAAGTGTGCACACAGCTCAGGAAAAGGGGCGTTATCCGAGAAAATTCCGAATGAGAGAAAACAAAAAGTGCCTTCAGAGAATGGAAGAATATGCCAGGCTTTGGGAGATAGATATTATCCATACGAATTGTTTTACCCACACAATCGGCGCTCAATTAAGCAATATCGTAGAAAAGCCCCATGTATGGCATATCAGGGAAGCGTTAAAGAATGATTTCGCGATGCTCTATGACAGTAAACGGTTGTATCGCACGGCCATTGGGAAAACAACACGGGTAATCTGCATATCTGAATATATTGCACAGACGCACAGAAAGATGCTTTCTGGTTCGCAGGTTACAGTCCTGCATAATGGATTCGATATACATAAATATATCATAGACAATGGGTTTCAAAGAGCGCCGGAGCTCTTTACATTGCTTATTTGCGGTTCAATCAGGGAAGAAAAAGGGCAGTTTGATGCAGTGAGGGCGGTTGAAAACCTGGTGCATCATTATCAGGTCAAAAATATTCGGCTGAAGTTGGTTGGGGATGGGAGCAAGGAGTACATGGAAGGAATAAAGAGCTACATCAAACGGAAAAAGATAGAATCCTTTGTTGAGATTCTTCCCTTTCAGCTTGAGCTTAAAAGCATAAGAAAAGAGGCTGATGTTGCGCTTATGTGTTCCAAAAACGAGGCATTTGGCCGAGTCACCATTGAAAGTATGTTAAGTGAAAATGTTGTGATTGGGACAAACTTTGCCGGAACAAAAGAGATCATCGAAGATGGAGTGAACGGATACTTATATGAAGTGGGAAATATCGAGGATTTGAGCCGGAAAATATATCATGTCATAAGCCATTGGAATGAACAGGAAAAGCTTGTGAATAGGGCGAAAGAGTCTGCACAAGCAAAATATGATATCGGCAGGTACGCCAAGAAGATGCTAGAGATTTATGAAGAGGTGCGGAAGGATTATTTTCAGAAAGAGGAGGGACATTCGTATTATGCAGGTTTGCGAGGGCTGGACTAATTTTTTAAATGAGTTGGAAGGCACGAATCTCCCTGTGATATGCTTTGGAGCCGGAACCGTCCCATGGCTTGCTGAGCACCTATTTGAAAAATATGCCATATGGCCGAGAATTATGTTTTTTTTGGATAATAATGTAAAAAAGGCCGGTACAACAATTGGGGTTAAAAGAAAGATTCCCGTCATATCACTGAAACAGTTTATGGAGAGAGGGCTTAAAAGTTTCCTTATGCTGATTACCTGTGAGGATTATCTTCCCATACTGGAGCAGCTAAAGCAGGTGAGAGCGTGGAAAAATATTCACTGCTATATTTATATCAAACTGAATTATGAACTGCTGAAAAGCAAGAAGCAGACATGGAAATTTACCGCAGAAGGACAGTTCCTTATACCCAAGGTGATCCATTACTGCTGGTTTGGAAATTGTAGGAAAGGAGAAGTGCATAAGAAGTGCATACAAAGCTGGCGGGATACATGTCCGGATTATGAAATTATAGAGTGGAATGAAAATAACTATGATATACATCAAAACCGTTATATAGAAGAAGCATATGCGAAAAGGAAGTGGGCATATGTGTCTGATTATGCAAGACTTGACATTCTATACCGTCAGGGCGGGATATATCTGGATACAGATGTGGAGCTTTTGAATCCCTTAGACCTGCTTTTATCAGAAAAAGGATTTATTGCCTATGGACAGTGGCCGGCTGTCAACAGCGGAGCAGGAATGGGATGCGTGAAAGGACTTCCCATTGTGAAGGAAATGCGGGACAGCCCAAGATGTCAGCTTCCTTTTTTGAATCCGGATGGAAGCCTGAACATGGTACAGAATGGCTTCTACGAGTCGGAAGTGCTTCGCAGGTATGGCTTTTCACAGGATTTCTCTATGCAGCGCCTGGAAGATCTGCTGATCCTTGCGCCGGAAATTATGGCAACAGAAAGCCTGTTGGGGGGAGACGTGTTTGTCACGGAACAGACACTTGCAATCCATCATTGCGCAGGAAGCTGGAAGGCTTAAAAGTTTTGGGAGAAAGGAAGTGTAAAGCAGATGAAAAAGATGGAGAACATAGAGTTTATTGAAGAATTTTTTCGTCAGACAGAAGAAAAGAAATGTATCTGCTTCGGTGCGGGAAGGAAGTTGGATGAGATATGTGCAGATATCCCACGGCTTGCCAAGAAAATTGCATATGTGGCGGACAATGATCCGCGGCTTCACGGAACAGACCGTAAGGTGGCGGGCCAGATAAAAAAAGTATATCTGCCCCAAAAGCTTTATGAAGAAGATGTTTCTGAGGCGTTGCTTGTCATCACCTGCTCCTATAAAGAAGAAATCATAGAGCAGCTTGAAAAAGTGGATAAGTTTAAGGAACTAAGCTACTGCGAGATAGAGCCTCTTCTGGATGCCTGTGCATGGTCGGCCGAAGGTCCGCCCAAAGGATACCGAAAAAATAAAAGAGAGGCAATTCCAAGGAAGATTCATTATATCTGGTTTTCTGATAATCCGATCCCGCCGCTTTTGCAGGGCAATATAGACGGATGGAAACGGCTGTGCCCGGATTATGAGGTCTGCCTTTGGAATGAGAAGAATTATGATGTGACGAAAAATCCGTATATGTACCAGGCATATAAGAATAAAAAATGGAGTTTTGTCAGCGATTATGCCCGGCTAGATATTGTTTACCGGGAAGGCGGTATTTATTTGGATACGGATGTGGAGATGATCCGAAGACCGGATGAGCTTCTGTATAATGATGCATTTATAGGATTTGAACGGCTGTCCACCGTAAATACAGGATCCGGATTTGGAGCAAAGAAGGGACATGCATTGATCAGGGAACTAAGGGATCATTATGAAAATATGGAATTTATAGATTCAGAAAATCCGGATGAAATGGTTTTATGTCCAATCTATGAAACAGAAGTTCTGAAGAGGCATGGACTGGTATTAAACGGCAATTTTCAGGTAGTGGATGGAGTAAGCGTCTATCCTGTCATGTATTTCAATGCCAAGAGCCTGTACAGTGACAGAATGAGAATTACGAAGGAGACGGTTTCGGTTCATCACTGCAGTTGGACATGGGCGGGAAGTAAAAGCAAGATAAAGGCAGGGAGCATAGCATGAAAGTAATTGCATTTTACCTGCCGCAGTTCCATGAGGTTGAGGAGAATAACTGTTGGTGGGGAGAAGGATATACGGAATGGGTGGGCGTGCGGGAATCTAAGCCGCTTTATCCAGGGCATTACCAGCCCACAGAGCCGCTGCATGACAATTATTACGATCTGACAGACCCGGAAGCGTTAATGTGGCAGGCAGGTCTGGCAAGGGAAAATGGGATTTACGGATTTTGCTTTTATCATTACTGGTTTGGCGGAAAATTGATTTTGGAAAAACCCGCACAGCTTCTTTTGGAACATCAAGAGATTGACCTTCCCTTCTGTTTTTCATGGGCAAACGAGACGTGGAAAAGAACCTGGAGCAGGGAAGAAGGAAATTCATGGAACGTAGTTTATGATGAGAAAATGCCGAAGAAAACACAGGATATCCTGCTTTTGCAGGAATATGGAATCAGAAGAGAATGGCGGGAGCATTTTATGTATCTATTGCCTTTCTTTCAGGATGAAAGATACATAAAGGTGGACAATAAACCTGTATTTATACTCTATAAACCAAGAGATATCAAATGCCTGAACACGATGCTAAGGATGTGGAACCAGCTTGCTACAGAGTATGGTTTTGACGGCATATATATCATTGCAACCAATGATTTTCAGATTCAGAGCCGATATATCGATGCAAATGTGATTTTTGAGCCGGCTTATTCCATTCGGCGTACAGGAAGATGGAAGAGCCGTTTGGACGGTTATGTGTATAAAAGGAGGGAGAAAGGGAGGAAGACTCCAAGAATCTGTTCATATCGGTATGCGTGGAGCCAGATTCTGAACAGAAAGGTGCCTGGAGTGCGTAAAACCTTTTTGGGAGGCTTTGTCAAATTCGATAAAACACCTAGGGAGGGGAAAAATGCTTTGCTTTATATAGGCGCATCACCAGGACGGTTTAAAAAGTATTTCAGGAAGCTGGTGAAGAAGGGGATAGAGATGGATCATGAGTTTGTATTCCTGAACGCATGGAATGAATGGGGGGAAGGAGCCTATCTGGAGCCGGATAAAAAGTATGGAATGAGATATTTGAATGCGGTTAAGGAAATCATGAAATCCGCGGGCGATGTAGGCCGGTGATTGCAATCGGTGTTTATCATAATTCATTATGACAGGAACAGATGGGGTGTGTGATGATAATTTTATTAATGGCTATTATTGTAATCCTGTCTGCTGTAATCCTTTTTTTATACTGGAATATGAAATATTACAGAGACAGGACAGATGAAGAAATTGATAAGGTGCAAAAGGGGCTTGAGTTTTATGATATCCTGGTTCGATGGCTTAAATTGAGGCAAGAACAACATACCCTGGCAGAGTTTTTTTCCGAAAACGGTTATCGTTCGGTTGCCATATATGGGGTGAAGGAGATTGGCTTGCTTCTGTTGAGTGAATTGAGGCAGGAGGGGGTTGACGTGCGGTATGCGGTTGACCGGGATGCAGATAAAATCAGTGCAGATATCTCTGTTATAAAGCCTTCCGGCAGCCTGCCGGAAGTAGATGTAATCATTGTGACAGCGTCCCATTATTTTGACAGTATCTATCCGGAGCTTAAGGGCTTGACGCAAGCGGAGATTATACCTGTGGAGGATGTCCTGTGGAGTCTCTAAAGAAACCAAGAGTATGATTGGAGAATGAGGAGTGGAGCAGAAAGAGGGAAGATATGCAGTTTGAACTGACAGCGTCTATGATGTGCGCAGACTATGGAAATCTTGAAAAAGAGGTAAGGTCTTTAGAGGAGGGAGGTATCGATTCCTTCCATATTGATATTATGGATGGAAGATATGTCCCTAATTATGCCATGTCTCTAAATGACCTTCGTTATATAGCAGATGCTACGGATAAGCCGTTGGATGTGCATCTAATGATCGAACATCCAAGTAATAATATAAATCTGTTTCTAAGGAATCTTAGAAAAGGAGACACGGTTTATATTCATCCGGAAGCAGAATATCATCCTTCGACTACACTGCAGGAAATTATTAACGCAGGGATGATTCCGGGAATTGCGGTTAATCCGGGAACCTCTGTTGAGACAGTGATGGAAATGCTGCGAATTGTAAACAAAGTTCTGGTAATGTCCGTGAATCCGGGAAATGCCGGACAAATGTATCTTCCATATGTAGGGAAAAAAATAACAAAGCTGCTTTCTATGAAAGAGGACATGGATTTTGAAATTTATTGGGATGGCGCCTGCAGTTCAGATAAGATTCTGGAGTTTGCTCCGAAAGGCGTTAAGGGATTTGTATTAGGTACGACATTACTGTTTGGCAAGGAACAGACGTACGGGGAAACGTTACAGAATATTCGGGAGTTAAAATTTTAGTTGCATTTGCAGTTTCTAAGGATAAAGATTGATAATTGTCAAAAGTTTCTTTATAATAGAAAAAAAGACAGTAAAGTCTAAAAAGGAGGCTATGCAATTATGGAGATTAGAGAAGGATATATGCCTTATCTGGAGTATAAGACATATTATCGCATTGTGGGAAAAAAGACAGGGAACAAGAAGCCGTTGGTATTACTGCACGGCGGTCCGGGATCTACCCATAATTATTTTGAGGTGCTTGACCGTCTGGCAGAGGAGGATGGCCGTGAACTGGTGATGTATGACCAGATTGGCTGCGGGGAGTCCTATGTTGAGAACCGTCCGGACCTGTGGAATGCAAAGACCTGGGTTGATGAACTGGCTGCTCTGAGAAAACACCTTGGTCTTGACGAGATACATTTGCTCGGTCAGTCCTGGGGCGGAATGCTGCTTTTGGATTATGTCTGCAATCAGAAGCCAGAAGGGCTTAAGAGCCTGATTCTGTCCAGCACGCTTCCGGCTTCCTGGATGTGGGGGATAGAGCAGCACCGTATGATTAAGGAGCTGCCCCAGGAGATGCAGGATGCTATCGAGAAGGCAACGTCCTCCAATGACTACGATGATCCGGTTTATGAAGCCGCAGAGGCAGAGTATATGCTCCGCCATGCTGCAGGGGCGGTAACAGACGAGTCTCCGGAGTGCCTGAGACGTCCCAAAAAGCCAGGCAGCGAGGCTTACGTTGTTGGATGGGGACCCAATGAGTTTACACCGGTGGGAACTTTGAAGGATTACGACGTTACAGAGCAGTTGAAGGATATTAAAGAGCCGGCGCTGGTGATTAACGGAGGCAATGATCTGTGCACGCCTTATATTGCGAAATATATGTATGACAGGATTCCGAATTCCAGGTGGGAACTGTTCCGCACCTGCAGGCATATGTGCTTCGTGGAGGATACGGACAGGTATGTGGA
>CAJUBG010000025.1 GCA_910584575.1 uncultured Dorea sp. | reverse complement strand
TTACCACCTGTTGCTATAATCGCGTACATATGGCACCTCCTATTATCATTACTCGCCAACTGTGGTGTCCCAACCAATCTGGGAACTTATAAACCTCGTTGTGCGGCATACTGGTAAAGTATAACATACATTTTTACATATTTCAAGTTATAATCCGATAAAATTTGCTTATATTTCCAGAATGTAGCTTCGGGTGTCTATAAGCCTAACAGACGGCAGGCGTTTCCGGAAAATATCAGGTCTTTCTCCTCCGGCTTCAGAGGCATATCTGACAGAAGCTTGATAAATTCTTTCTGCCCTTTCCACGGTGAATCCGTGGCAAAAAGAATTTTGTCCGCACCATGGTTTTTGATAATGCGAAGGAACTGTTCTTCGGTAATATGGTCAAGCACCACCCCTGTATCAAAAAATACGTTAAGCCCAACCAATTCCTGCTCAACCCCATCCCAAAGCAGGTTGCCGCCCAAATGAGCAAGCACCAGCTTCTCAGGCTGCACCTCATCAATTACCTCACGGGCCATCTTCGGCGTACAGTGAACGTCTTCAGGGCACTTAGGGTCTACGCCTGCATGGACGCTGATAATAAGCTCAAGCTCTGACGCCTCTGCGATCAGCCTCTTATAGCGGATATCGTTGAAATACATATCCTGATAATCCGGATGAAGCTTAATCCCCTTCATTCCAAGCTCTTTCACATGCCGCAGAATCTCCTTATAATTCTCACACGCCGGATGGATTCCGCCAAAGGAAAGAATGGGGCCCTCCTGGTACTGTGAGGCAAACCGGTTGATGGATTCCACCTGGGAAACCTTGGTGACGGCAGGAAGCGCCACGCACAGGTCAACCCCCGCCTCCTTGGCCGAGCTTAAAAGCCCCGAATAAGTAGCGTCTGTATAAGGCTTTACCCCGCAGATGCCTACCAAAAAATCAAGAGTGCTTTTCGCAATCCTGTCTGGAAACATATGTGTATGAAAATCAATGATCATGGCTTTCCTCGCATCCTTTCATCCTATTGTAACAGTATTCTATAATATCCCGTCGGGTGATGATTCCGATAAAATGTCCCTGGTCGTCCACAACCGGCACAAAATTCTGCTCCATGGCCCGCCCGATTAAATCCTCCATCTTGGACTTGGCGGTCACACACTGATGATCCAGCCTCCGTTCTACCTTCATCACACTGATCTCCTCAGTATCCTTAATGGTCATCAGATTCCAGCGTTTCAGCGACCAGAGCAGGTCACCCTCCGTAATAGAGCCAATATACCTTCCGTCTTTACTCAGAATCGGCACAGAGGAATATTTGTGGTACTCCATAATCTCCAAAGCCTGGCGGACCGTGTGATAATCATAGATATAAGCCAGTTCGCTCTTTGGCTTTAAGAAAAACAAAATATTCATGAGCAAACTCCTTCCCTATATCATCGTATTGACAAATATATCATAAATGGCATTAATCGCGTCTTTAAAATCATGGTTTCGGACGCCGATAATGATGTTTAACTCGCTTGAGCCCTGGTCAATCATCTTCACATTGACATTGGCATGGGCAAGGGCGGAAAAAATCCTTCCTGAAGTCCCGCGGGTGGCCTTCATGCCTCTGCCTACAACGGCAATCAGGGCCAGATCAGATTCCAGCTCAAGGAAATCAGGCTCTACCCTTCTGTGGATGCCTGCGATGACCTTCTGCTCTTTCTCCTCAAATTCATCCTGATGGACAAAAATAGTCATGGTGTCGATTCCGGAGGGCATATGCTCGATGGAAATCTCATTTTCCTCGAATACCTCCAACACCTTCTTACAGAAGCCAACCTCCGCGTTCATCATGGCTTTCTCCACCGTAATCGAGGCAAAGTCCTTCTTTCCTGCGATGCCTGTTATGACGAACCTTGGTTTTCGGCAGGTGCCCTCCACAATCAGCGTCCCCTTGTCCTCCGGCGAGTTGGTATTGCGAATATTGATGGGTATCCCCTCCTTGCGTACCGGAAAAATTGCATCCTCATGGAGAACGGTGGCCCCCATGTAAGAAAGCTCTCTAAGCTCACGGTAAGTAATCACGTCGATGGCTTTAGGATTTTTGACTACGCTTGGGTCTGCAATCAGGAAACCGGATACGTCCGTCCAGTTCTCATACATGTCGGCATGAACCGCCTTCGCCACGATAGATCCCGTGATATCCGAGCCTCCCCTTGAAAATGTCTTTACTCTCCCATCAGGCATCGCCCCATAGAAGCCGGGAATCACCGCGTTCGGGGTATCCGAAAGCCGCTTAGATAAGACGTCGTTCGTCCGTTCGCCGTCGAAATTCCCCTCCTCGTCGAAGCAGATGACCTCGGCGGCATCCACGAACGTATAACCTAAATACTCTGCCATCAGGATTCCGTTTAAGTATTCCCCTCTGGACGCGGCATATTCCCTGCCTGCTTTCTGGCTGAATTTCGTGCGGATGGCCTTAAATTCATCGCTTAAGTCGATAGAAAGGCCAAGCCCCGCTATAATCTCGCCGTAACGCGCCTGTATTGCAGACATCTGCTCCTCGAATTCCTCCTCATACTCGTCGTCCATCAAGGAAAGATTGTAGCACCTGTACAGCATATCCGTTACTTTTGTATCACTTGGCGTTCGTTTTCCGGGGGCAGAGGGAACCACGTATCTGCGGGCTTCATCCTTGTTGATAATTCTGGCAGCTTTTTTAAACTGCTCTGCGCTTGCCAGTGAACTTCCACCAAATTTTACAACCTTATTCATCTTCTTATGTAATCCTCCAAACTGCATTTTTGTATCTGCTTTTTCAGACTCTCTCTATCTTACATCATTTTCCCATCATCTGCAATGGAATATCTTGACGAAATACAATGCCCTTCATCCCAAGCCTTACGGCAGCCTCCACATTCTCCGGCCTGTCGTCGTAAAATATTGCGTCTTTGGGGCAGATGGAATATCGGTCCAGCAAAATTTTGTAAATCTTCTCGTCCGGTTTGATACACTTGACTTCATAGGAAAATATCCCTCCGTCAAAGGTATCAAGGAAGCTTAACTTGTCCCTGGTTCTTTCATAAAGCTCTCTTGAATAGTTTGAAAGATAGTATAGCTTGTATCCAAGGCTTCGGAAATAGGCAATCCACTCCTCTGTGTAAGACAAAGGTACAATAGTGCCCTCAAATCCGCCGATTACCTCCCGAATCTCTTGTTCTAAATCCGGCGCATTCTCAATAAAAAGCTTAAGCCATTCCTCCATGGAAATGCGTCCGATGTCGCCCTCAAGCCAGTCCTCATTGTCAAAAACAGCTTTTCCTATTCTTTCGTAAATTTCTTCCGAATACTGGAAGGTCCGCAGGTAACTTTTCCAGTCATAGCCTGCCAAAACATTTCCCACGTCAAATATTACTGTATTCATAAGTATTCCTTTCTAAGTGTGGATTACATCTGCGAATCGGGCGTTCGCAGCTCTCCTAAGGTCGTCTGGGCTTAGCTTTAACTGCATTCCAAGTTTGCCGCCGCTTACATGGATATATTCCAGTTCATGGGCCGCCTCATGGATTACGGTTGGGTACTGCTTCTTCATGCCGATTGCCGTACAGCCGCCCCGCACATAGCCGGTTACTTTGGTCAGATCTTTTAAATGCAAAAGCTCTAAGGATTTTTCTCCCACCACCTTTGCGGCTTTCTTGAAATCAATCTCCTCCTCGATTGGGATGACGAATACATAGTGCTGCCCTGATTTCCCTGTGGTCACCAGCGTCTTGTAGACAAGCGCGTGGTCGTAGCCTAACTGGTCGGCAACCTGTATGCCGTCGATAAAATCCTCGCACTCGTATTCTTCATATTCATATGGAATCTTCTGGCGGTCCAGGATTCGCATGGCATTTGTTTTGACTTCTTTTTTACTCATAGCAATATACTCCTATGTTTATGGCAGCTTTAGTTCATCCAGAGGTACAAAAGTCCCTTTTGGCCCTCTCGCATACACGTCTATACGGTGGTAATGAAAAGGAACACTCTCTGGATTTTCGCCTATAAACTTCACAAAAGACTCCATTACAAGGTCTGGTTTTAGATTGTGCTCGCTTCCTGCCGCCAGAAACAGATGGATTCCTTCTTCTCTAAATTCCATCTGATAGATCATGGGTTTTATGTCAGCCTCCATCTCGCTACGCTTGGTTCTTTTTAGGACTACTATACTCTCCTGCCCCATAAACTCCTCAAGCTTTGTCTGCCAGGAGGATGGAAATGCTCTTGTAATATCTGCTGACTTGGCGGATTCCAAAAGCGTTACCCGATAGCGTGCGGCTGCAACAATGGTCATACCGCTGCTCTTTTTATCGTCTGGGATTCTGACGAAGTTTATGACCTCCATACCCTCCACCATCACCTCATTCAGCCGTCTGACCGCTTCGGTAAATTTAATGTCTTCTTTTAACTCAATATCCAGATATTCCCCGTCGCTGGTGACTCCTACTCCCAAAGGCTGTGCAAAGGACATAATCATATGGGGGCTGTAACCGCCTGTGAACGCAATGGGAATATTTGCCCGCCGCATGGCCTTCTGGAAGAACCGCATCACGTCCAGATGGCCGATAAACCGCATGACGCCATATTTGCGGAACTTAATTCTTGCTTTCAACACAGACACCCCCTTTATACTTCATGACTCCGCAGCCAGAGCATTTCACCCGACAGTTGGGCGTCACCTCGCCTTTCTTGGCACGCTGCCACTCCTGATATAAAAATTCCTTAGTTACGCCGATATCGATGAAATCCCAGGGGAAGATTTCGTCTGCTCTCCTCTCCCTGAGATTGTAGAAGCCAATCTCTATTCCGGTATTTTCAAAGGCTTTCATCCATTTCTCATTGTCAAAGTTTTCTGTCCAGGAATCATAGAGGCATCCCAGCCGGTAAGCTTCTCTGATTACCTTGGAAAGCTTCCGGTCACCTCTGGCAAAAACGCCCTCTAACACCGTCACCTCTGCGTCGTGCCAGTGGTATTTCAGGCTTTTGCGGTTTAACTGCTCGTTAAATTCATGCTTCACGATGGCTGCCCTGGCGATATATTCGTCGTTGTTGTACATCCTCGCCCATTGGAAGGGCGTAAATGGCTTGGGGATAAAGAAGGAGGTGCTGGTGGTAATCTGGCACTTCCCATTGCGTTTTTCCTTGGGAAGCTCGTAGTACCTTCTTGCAATCTGATCGGCAAGGCGCGGAATCTCCTTCATATCCTCCTGTGTCTCGGTAGGGAGTCCGAGCATAAAGTAAAGCTTCACCTTGTTCCATCCGCCCTCAAACGCCTGTCCGGCCCCGTCCAGGATGATTTCCTCAGTAAGCCCCTTGTTAATCACGTCCCGCATCCGCTGAGAGCCTGCCTCCGGCGCAAAGGTCAGGCTGCTCTTTCTGATATCCTGTACCTTTCCCATCACGTCCAGAGAAAAGGCGTCGATTCGCAGGGAGGGAAGGCTGATATTGATGCCGTCTCCTTTGAACTCCTCAATCAAAAATGTTACCAGCTCTTTTAGCTGGCTGTAATCGCTTGAGCTTAGTGAGCTCAGTGAAATCTCCTCATGTCCGGTGTTCTTGAGCATCTGACAGGCGTATTTTTTCAGCATCTCTACATTCCTCTCCCGTGTGGGCCGATAAAGCATTCCTGCCTGGCAGAAGCGGCATCCCCTGATACATCCTCTCTGGATTTCAAGCACAATACGATCCTGGGTTACCTTGATAAACGGGACTACCGGCGCCTTGGGATAATAGGTGTCCGTAAGATTTTTTACCATCTGTTTCTGGATCGTGGCTTTTGCATGAGGGTTTACGGGCGTAAACGCTGCTATGGTTCCATCCTCTTTATAAGCTGTGTCGTAGAAGCCTGGCACGTAGATTCCTTCAATCTTTGCCGCCTTTTCAAGAAAACCCTTCCGTGCCCCATTATTTTTCCTGTTTTCTTTGTAAGCCTCAAGCAGTTGGTCATAGACTGTCTCTCCGTCTCCGATGTAGAACAGGTCGAAGAATTCTGCTAGAGGCTCTGGATTATAGGTGCAGGGGCCTCCTCCGATTACGATGGGATCGGTATCCCTTCTGTCACAGGCAGATAGGGGGATGCCGCTTAAGTCCAGGATTTGGAGAATATTAGTGTAGCACATCTCATACTGGATGGTGATTCCCAGAAAATCAAATTCCTTGATTGGGTCTTGGGATTCCAGGGCAAATAAGGGGATGTGTTCTTCTCTCATTATCTTGTCAAGATCTATCCAGGGGGAGTAGACACGCTCGCACCAGACGTCGTCCCGACGGTTGAACATGTCGTAGAGAATCTGGATGCCTAAGTGGGACATGCCGATCTCGTAAACGTCGGGGAAGCACATGGCGAAGCGGATATCCACTTTTTCCGGGTCTTTCATGACGCTGTTTACCTCGTTCCCGATGTAGCGGGCAGGTTTTTCGATTTTAAGTAATATTTCATCATTTAAGGCTAGTTTTCTCATAGGTTTCCTTTCTGTTTTTCTGCCAGCATGACCCTGCACCGCTTTTTATAGCAGGCAATCCCATATTTCAGGATATTCTCTACCCCATCGTCTTCAAGGTCATCTTCATACTTTGTATATTCTATCTGTTTTAATGCCTCCTTGCATGCCCCCTCCAGATCTCCGTCATGGGCATATTTTACTTCTATGATAATCCCCATATCTCCGGTATCCGGTTCCGCAAGGATATCTGCATAGCCTTCTCCCATTTCCCGATTGGAAGAAATCCCCCAACGGGTTTTCACTCCTAGAATTCCAAGCAGCACTCCATGGTAAAAGTTTTCTTTCATCTCTGTTCTTACGGCTGTATCCCGAATACTGATGGTCTTCCTTAAATATTCTGTAAATATTTTCTCAACATTTTCTACATCTTCGTTCTGCAGGGCGTCACAGAAACGGTTCAGCATATCCCCGTCTTTTTTAACATTCTCTTTAAAGAACTCCATAATCTGCGTCACAAAAATATCCCGGATTTCCAGATTGGGAATCACCAGCTTCATCTGCCTCCCTTCTGCCCTCCCACGCTGGGTCAGATAACCGGTAGTAAAGAGAAGGCTCCAGATATTGTCAATGGTTTGGTAAATCTCAGCGTATGTGAGCTCCTGATGGATTTCCTTTGTAATGGCTTCCCCTGCCACCAGACACTCAAGCTCTCGTTTGGTCGCAGCATCTGCCGATTCTTCTATAAACCGTTTCACTGCGTCATTGCTGCTGGTGTTAATCCAGTAATTTTCCGGCTGCGCGTCTTTATCATCCAATAATGAATCACAGTAATTTAAAACATCCCATGGACAATATACATCTACATTGCCAAAATGATATCCGTCATACCATTTCTTTGCAGCATCATAACAATCCGGATATCCGTAATATTCTAAAAGCGACCTTACTTCTGCGTCTGTAAATCCAAAATATTTATCAAACCGTACATCCGTAACAGAACGCACCTTCAGATTATTAAGCCCGGTAAAGATACTCTCCTTTGAAATCCGAAGACAGCCGGTCAGCACCGCTAATTTCAGGCTGTTGTTCGTCTTAAGCACCTCCCCAAGCAGGCTTCGGATCAAAGAGATCATCTGGTCGTAGTATCCGTTCGCATGGGCTTTTGCCAGCGGAACATCATATTCATCAATCAGCACAATCACTTTTATACCATAATGTTTTTCCAGCATTCCCGACAACTTTCTTAAGCTGCTGCCAAGCGTACCTTCATTCATATCTTTATCCAAAAGATCTTTGTATGCTGTTTTATCATGTTCATTCAACTTTTCACTGTCCAAAAGAAAGTAGAACTTTGCCGCCGCTTCAATGATAACCTGAACTGCCATTTGATAAGCGAGCTCATAGGATCTTGCGTCAATCCCTTTCAGGGAAACTGAAATAACAGGATATTTTCCCATATATTCCTCAATAAGCTCAGTTTTTTTTGATATTTCCAGTCCGTCAAAAATACTTTTATCCCCATCCACCCCGAAAAAGTGTTCCAACATACTCATATTCAGCGTTTTCCCAAATCTTCTGGGACGGGTGAACAGATTTACCGCACCCCAGTTATGGAGTAAGTCGGCAATAAACCCAGTTTTATCAATATAGTAAAAATCTTCTTTCCTAAGCTGTTCAAAATTTTCAATCCCAATCGGAAGTTTCTTCTTTCTCATCTCGATTTCTTTCCACACCTTTCCGTCATCCTCAAACTATTTTTCTTCCTTAGCTTCTATCCAAATGCTTTCGGTATTTATTTAACGCATTTTGCGCCGGTCACCATTCTCCATATAGTAGCGTTTCTTATCCTCATACATTCTTAGCTCTGCCGCCTTTATAACGGCGGTAATATCGGAGTTTTCTTCGCTTGACGCTGTCCCTACGGAAACATGGTAGCCCGCCTGTGTAACTTTTTCTTTGGCTTTATCAGCTTTTTCAGACACAATATTTACATCCATCTCAGCAAACACCAGAAACTCGTCGCCTCCGATTCGATAGACATTTTTCCCTCCGAAAAGCTCAACAAATGCATCTGCCACAGTCTGAAGCATCTGGTCTCCCGCGGCGTGTCCCTGGCTGTTGTTCAGCTCGTGCAGGCCGTTGGCATCAGCGTATACGCAGGCAAGGCAGGCGGGAAGGTTTGCCTCGTATCTGGCAAGTGTCTGCTCATAAGCGTTTCTGTTCTTAAGATTCGTTAGAAGGTCTGTGGTTGCCATGGCTTCTTTGGAACGGATTTCTTTCCGTGTGCGGACAATGTCCCATAGGAAAAAGGCAATCAGGACGACTGCTACGTAGATTCCAAGCCAGTCCAAAACCTTTTTAATATAATCCGTTTCCCTGAATACAAAACTTTCCGGAACGGACACCAGGACAAACCAGTCGTTTACACCAATCGGCTCATAGGCTGTGTATAAATATTCTTTGAGCCTTTTGGAAAAATATGCTGTTCTTCCTCCCACGCCATCTGCAAAATCATTGATAATCTGTTCTTCGCTATACCCTTTTTTAATTTGGTGGTTCTCCAGGGAAGCCCCATTCTCTATCTGTCCATGCAGGGTATCCATGATGTACTCCTGATTCTGGGCATCAACAATGAAAATATTCGCATTTCCATCGAAAATATTTACCTCAAAATAATCGGACAGCTTTTGCGGTTCTATCACGCCAAATAAGATGCCTTTTGTCTTACCGCTTCTTTCAATGGGAACGTTAAAAAACAGGACAAACTTATCTGACTCAAGGCTGTCTGGCTCAACATTGGTGATACAAGCACCTTTTTGAGCCAATTCGTCGAAGGTGATTCCATTTATCGGTGTTGCCAAATCTCCGTCTGGTTTTAGAATCTGGTCGTCTGGAAGCACGATTCCAACGCGGGATACCATATCCATGTTTTCATTCATCTGCAGAATCTTGATTACGTGTTCGGAGGTAATATCATCTTCCTCCTCTATAAGCTGAGCCAGCATTTCAAGATAGGTTTGGGTGGAGGAAAACTGTAACTGGATATCTCTCTGTAAGTTCTGGGTTTCCTGCTCTAAGGTGCGCAGACAGAAATCCACGGAGTAAGAGCGCAAAAACCATAGGACGACAACGAAGCCTACTCCGATTAGGATTCTGAGGATTATGGCGGCGGTAATATTTTCAATGCCCTGGCGGTTTATTTTCTTTAGTACTGTTTTTATCTTTTTCTCAAGTTCCATTTTTTTATTCCTCCGACAATGTAGGATATTGTCTGTTGATAACTATTGTTCTTTCAGTTTTTCTTCCAGCCATTGTTCAAAGCTGCCTTCTGCTTCTATTATATATTACATTTGGCAAATCGGCAAAACATTTATTTTATATTTACAGAATACAGGCAAAAACAGCACCTAAGCCATTTGGCCCAGATGCTGCCTGCGAAAGCATATTCTTTTTATTCCTCCACTACCGCGCTAATCTCAACAGAAGAAACACTGTCTCCGTTAAGGCCAATGGTCATCTCCGTATCGCCGCTTTCATAGACCAGCTTTGATGCGGATTCTTCTGATGCATCCCCGTAAGCTTCTGTCACCGCGTCCTTGGTACTGCCGATGCTGATTCCCTTGTCTGTGGAAACCGTATCGTCCATGAACACAACGGACAATACATAGTCCTTGTCGCCATCCGGATAGGTATTAAGCTTGAAGCCAGGATATGTGTACACCTTGTCAAGTCCCTCGAAGGCACAGCTCTCTGACTCAAAATATTCGTCCGCATCCCCAAGGGCTTCTACAACCTTTGACGCGTCTTTTCCCATCTCAATCTTTGTAGAGCCGCTGGTGAAGGAATACCCTCCGCCGGATGAGCTGCCGCCGGAGGAAGCCCCCTTATCATCGGAACCGCCGCAGGCGGTCAGGCCAAGAGCCATCACTAATGCTGCCATTGTCATAATTCTTTTTCTGTTTTTCATTCTTTTCCCTCCATAAAATTTATTTTTAAAATCAAAAACTTCTGATTTCTCCGTATTCTGCCAGCTCTTTTCGCTGAGCTGCTTCCATTTCCTCATAGAAACGGATCTTCTTCGCATATGCGCTCTGGTAATCTGGGTCGTACCTGTAATCTGTCAGCGTATAATTTTCTTTCAGATACTTGCCGAAATAGCCGGAAAGCTTCTCTGCGCCGGCAAGATTCATATGAAGTCCCGCGTCGTAGGTATCTGTGTTGTAGTCAATTCCTACCGTTTCCGCCAGCTTCTCATAGTTAAAATAATCCAGACCATGCTGCTTGGCATATGCAGCAATCTGTTCGTCCCACTCGTCATACCAGTGGGGAAACAGGCTTGGCGACTTGACCAGTACCAGTGCAATCCCATTGTCCTTGCATAATTTGCACATCTTGTCCAGATATCCCATGGCATAACTGCCTAAGGTATAGTCTGCCAGTATGTCAGGCTCAGGAAAGCCCTCTGCCGGCCTCACATCCACCCGCATATAATAGCCGTTGTGGGAAATCTTATCCTTGTGGAACAAATATTTAAAATCCTCCGCCGACAGCTCTGACCAGCGGGAATGATACCGCAGGATGGGGAATATATAGTCCAGCATGTTTTCGCGGTCTGTCATGGATGCTTCGATGGCGTCAAGCTTGGTCTTGGACAGCTTCATTCCGTCGATGGTCATACGGTTATACGCCTCGCTCTGAGGCTCGTTATATTTTAACGCCAACACGTTGAATACAACTACTTTGGGAGTCTCATAGCGTAGAGTATCTTCAAGCATGTAGTAAGACTGCCATGCCAACTGTTGAGCAGAGCCTCTGATGTAGCTGCTGATTCCGTATTCTTCATATAGGGTGATGGGGGAAAAATTTTCATATACCTCGCAGTCACCCACAAAAAGCACCTCATGGCCTGTGGTTTCCTCATAATACTCGGCTGTCAAAGCGCCTTCAATGATGTCGGACATGTATTTCGGCATCAAGAGCCTTTGCAGGAAAAATAAGGTTATGAGGAGTGTGATAAGAAATAAGGCAATCTTTGGAACCCAGGTGGGTAAACCTTTCCTTTGCATTTGCCTTTCCTCCTTGAATAATAAAGGTAGCGCCCCCTCGCGGTAGGCTCGGCGGCAGGTCGTCAGAAAGCATGAAAAAAATGCTTCGCATTTTGGCTTTCTGACTCAAAACTGATTATAAATAAACTGGCTTTGGTCGAAGCCGATTCCGTAGGCGCCGAAAATAATGACCGCCAGAACCATAACAAAAAACACCGCATATCTGCAAATTTCGGGCGCAGCGAAGATTAAATCCCGCACATGCCCCTTTCTCTCCTGAACCAGACTGACCGTTACCAACACAATCAGGCAGATAAACAGCAAAAGATAGTCCGCCGCGGTAAGCCCAAGCCCTAAGAAGGCTTCGGCGTTTAAGTCCTGTAACCGAAAATGTGTAAACATATTTCCAAACATATAGAACGTAAGGGGCACATCACGGTAACAGTCGAACATACGCAGACTGCTCATCAGGAAAATCGTCCGCAGAATCTCAAAAGCGCCGTACCATTTCTTCTCTTTTACATTGAACTTAGCATGAAATTTCATGTATAGCGGCTCTAACTCCTGTGAAATCATGATGACAACAAAGTTCATCAAGCCCCACACAATAAAATTCCAGCTTGCGCCATGCCAGATTCCTGTGGTAAACCAAACCGCAAAGGAGGCCAGATACACCGGAACACGCTTCCCGATAACATCGCCGAGCTTCGCCCGTGAAAATTTGGAAATATTCAGCATCGGCTTGCACACGGATATAGGATAAAAAATATAATCCGTAAACCAGGTTCCCATGGTGATGTGCCAGCGTTTCCAGTATTCTTTAATATTCTTGGAAAGATACGGACGCTGGAAGTTCTCCGTCACGGTGATTCCCATAGTCTCGGCAATACCAATTGTGATGTCGATTCCTCCGGTAAAGTCAGCGTACAACTCCAATGCATAGAACATCATACCCACAAACACGAAGCCCCCCTGGTATGTATCCGGATTCTGGATAATGGTATTTACAGCAGTCAAAATCCGGTCCGCCACCACGGCCTTCTTAAAATACCCCCACATAATCCGGTACAGCCCATAGGACACGGTCTTTGTGTCAAAATCATGCCTCTCATAGAGAGACTTGGCAAGATCGTTGTATCTGCTGATTGGCCCTTGTACCAACTGTGGGAAAAAGGATACAAACAAAGCAAGCCTGAACAGATTCTTTTCCGCAGGGCATGTTCCTCTATATACATCAATGATGTACCCCATACTCTGGAAGGTATAGAAGGAAATACCCATGGGAAGAACCAAATCAAGAAAAGAAATCTGTCCGCCGCCCAGGGCATGGAGGATTCCGTTAAAATTGGCAATCACAAAATTTGTATACTTTAATACCGCCAGGATTCCCAGGTTGAAAAACAGGCAAAGAAGCAGCCATCTCCATTTCTTTGCTTTTACGGAAGCCTTATAAGCCTTCTTTTCCTCTCGGCTAAGCGTTTCCTTGTGGGACGAAAGGTAAGCGTCCTGCATCTCTTTTAGCGCGTCAAGCCTACGGCTTACCACATAGGTAGAAACCGTGGTCGCGCCGATAAATATAAGATAAGACGGGCTGGCGATATAGTAGAAAACATAGCTTGCCACCAACAGAAACGGCCACTGGCATTTCCTGGGAATCAGGTAATACAGCAGAAATACCACTGTAATAAATCCGATAAAACTGTATGATGTAAACAGCATGACGGCTCTACTCGTCCTCCAGGCGCAGAATCAGCTCATACAGAGCTTTTGCGGAATTAAAGTTTTCGGGTATGATTTCCTCCGCAGGGATTACCACGTCATACTCATCGTTAATCTCGGAAATAATTGTAACGATATCGAAAGAATCGATAATCTTGTTATCCACCAATGTTGTGCAAGTCTCAAAGTCTACCTCAGGGTGCAGATTTGTCAAAATCTCTAATAAAGCGTCCATAATAAATTCTCCTTTTTTATTTTTTCATCATTTGTCTTAATGTGACACGGTCAATTTTACCGTTGGCAGTCAGCGGCATCCTCTCTAACGGATAAACGTGGTTCGGAATCATATATCTTGGCAGGGTTTTCTTAAGCCCCATCACCAGGTCCTTTTTTTCAATGTCCCCTGTATAGAAAAGGGTAATCTTCTCCTTCTCTTTATCATAGATACAGCATGAGCTGTGAATCCCCTCCACAAGATTTACGTGGGCTTCAATCTCGCCAAGCTCGATTCGGTGCCCCATATGCTTAATCTGGTAATCCTTTCTGGAAAGAAAGACCAATTCACCATGTTCGTTGAGCCGGCCAATGTCCCCTGTCCGGTAAATCAATTCATGGTAAGCGTTATTTAAAGGGTTCTGGACAAACACCTCGTCCGTCCGTTCGTGATCCTTATAATAACCCAGTGTCAGCGCCGTACCGCGTATACAGATTTCACCGGCTTCTCCCTGCTTCGGAACCTTATCCTGCTCGTCCAGAAGCAGAATCTCCGTATTCTTAAAAGGGCGTCCGATGGGGATTGCCTCACCCTCCTCAAACGTTCGGTTTATCTCATAATAACAGCTCATCCCCGTCGCCTCCGTAGGCCCGTACAGGTTGATAAAGCGGGCGTCTGGCAGAACCTCCCGCCAAAGGCGAAACTGCCGGATTGGGAACACCTCGCTTCCGAAGGCAATAGTATGGAGATATTTTGGCACTATTTTGTCAAATGTTTTCATGGATGAAATCATAGTCAGCGCCGATACAACCCAACATACAGTGTTAATCTTATATTCATTCAGAAACTCCACCAGCTTGACTGGGAACATGAACAGTGATTTGGGTGTTAAGTAGGTGGTGGCGCCGCATTTTAGGCTGGAAAATAACTCTTTTAAGCAGGCGTCAAAATACAGAGGCGTCTGGTTTGCCAGAACGGAAGCCTCCGTAATCTGCAATACCTCTGTGAGATTCTCCACATAATCGATGACAGAACGGTGGCACGCCACAACTCCCTTAGGCACGCCTGTCGAGCCTGAGGTAAATACAATATAGATTGGGTCGGTATCAATGGCGTGGTCACGAATGGCGGCAAGGCAGCCTGTATCCTCCGGTTCCCTGGAAATCTGGTCATAGAGAAGAACCTCGCCGTCAAAATCCTTAAACTCCTTCACCTGTTCACAGGTTGTCTCGTCACAGATTACAACCCGCGGCTTTAGGTTTTGAAAAATCAGGGAGATTCGGAAGGTGGGCATTTCTTCATCTATGGGCACATAGAAACATCCGCTGTACACGACGCCCCAGAAAGCGGCAATCATGTGGGGATGCTTCTGCATATAAATCACCACAGGCTCTCTTAGATAGCCTTTTTTTGAAAGACAGGTTCCGATATTTCGGGAAACTTCCGAAACCTCCCGAAATGTCATACCCATTTCCTCGTTTGCAAACGCAGTCTTATCCGGAAATCTTTGAACCGTGTCCTCCAGATATTCTAAAATATTTCTCTGCATGTTTCTTACTCCTGTCTCCATTATCACATCTGCTATGTTATCAGATGTTCATATTTTTTCTTTATCCTGCCCTGACACCGAAGGATTGACCTCTGAGCCAGAATCTCCATGGCGTCCAGATATCCGGCGCCAATGGGAAATTCTCTTTTAATCAGGGAAAGCTCTGTACATCCAAGGATAATGACCTGGGCGCCCTGCCCTCTCAAATGCTCTGACACTTGTTGGAATTTGTTCAAATCAGCCGGATTTCCGGCTTTCACATCCTTATAGATTAAGTCCATGACCATTTTCTGGTAAGGCTTATCCGGAATAAACGCCTCAATCCCCATGGCTCTAAACTGTGTCTGGAAAATACGGCTTTGGATGGTTCCGTCAGTCGCCATGATTCCCGCGCTTTTCACATGATTTTCCCGAAGCTCTCTGCCCGTTTCCTGTATGGCATGGATAATGGGAACCGGAATATTTTCAGACAGCTCTTTATGAAAATAGTGTGCCGTAATACAGGGAATACTGATACAGGCTACGTTTTGGCGCGCCAGTTCATTTCCAATCCGAATCATGTCCTGAACCGGATTCTCATGGCTGTCCCCAAGGATATAGGATGTCCGGTCCGCAATCTGGGGCAGATTATAAATAATCATTGCAAGGTGGTCCTGATCCTTCGCCGCGTCGGTCATCTGGATGACCAACTCCATGAAGTATGCGGTTGCAATCGGACCCATACCTCCAATTACGCCTAATGCCATATTCCTTTCCTCCTTCCGTCAAGAATTACTCAATGGTAGAAGCCTCTGTTGGCGTGGCAGGATACAGGCTTTGGTCAAAAATGTGGCTGTTTCCGTGATTCCTGGAATATTTCAGAATCTCATCGTCCGTTTTCATGAAGAAATCATCGCCTCCGCCGTAACGCGGCGTAGTATCGAAATGATACCATCCGTCCCCGCAGTCAATGAGGCTCCAATAATGGCTGGACTCGCTGGTATCGCTCTTTACCACGTCCAGATTAGGGATGCCTGCCTCCGTCAGCAATGCCTTGGACGCGGCGAAGTATACAAAGCAGTCTCCGGATTTCTCGGTAAATCCCTGATGCGCGCCGTTGGTCCAGCTATCCTTGTCAGAGGTGTTCACATATCCAATCTCCGTCCTTGCCCAGTTGTAGATTGCACGGGCCTTTTCCTTCAAGGTCATATCCTTTGTAGTAATCTCCTTCAACACTTCGTCTGCCTCTTTAAGCGCCTCCTCCGGAGTGACATAATTCTCCGGCTTTTCCTTTATGGTGATGGTCGTGGAAGCCTCGGTCTCGTTTCCGGCATGGTCAACCGCAGAGTAGAATACATCGTATGTCCCCTCTGTCTTGGTGTCAACCTGGCTGTTATCCACAGCCACCTCTATATTCTTAGTACAATTATCTGTAACGGTAATCGTTGATTTATAGGAAATCGGCTCTCCAATGAATCCAGTCAGGGGCGCCACGCCGTCAATGACCGGAGCCTCTGTATCCACAATCACCTTAACGTCAGCCGTAACCTCCGCTGTATTGCCGCCCTCATCCTTCAAAATAACGGTGGCGGAAACGGTTCCTTCCTTCGATAAATCCGGCTTTTCTTTAAATGAACAGGTTACGTCTGTGGCATCCTTGATATCCTTTACCAAATCCTTGGCCTTAAGTTCGCCGTCAATATCCACCACTGCGTCGGATGCCTTGGCTTTGGGGGCGACGGTATCCTGAACAATCAGGCGGGACTTTCTTTCTTTCCCCTTCACCTTCAATACAATTTCCTGTTCCCCCACATGGTCGAGGCTGACTTTGGTAACATCGGTTACAAACTCGGCTTTTACCTTGTCCTTTTTCAAGAAATCCTTGACTTTAAGCTCGGTTCCGGCTTCTACCTTAACTTTTCGCTCAACGGGATTTGAAAAAAATATTAGGCGGATGATAAAAATAATAAGGGCAAGAATAAGAAGCATACCGCCAATCAGCGCTGCACGGATGATTTTTAACCGCCGCCTTCTTTTGCGGCGTTTCTCCTCACGTATCCGCCTGTGCTGGCGGGATTGCTGCCGTCTCAGATATTCCTGCTCATCCTCCTGCCCGTCTGGCTTCTCTAAAGTGTTATCCTGCTCAGTCTGCGGCTCTTGATGACTGTAATTCTTAACCTGAGGGCGTCGATAACTATAATTCTTAACCTGAGGAGCCTGATAACCATAGTTTTGATAACTATAATCTGACTCGTCCTGAGAATCCGGAAAACCGTAGTCCTGATAACCGTAATCTGGCTCAGCTTGGGATTCTTGATAACCATAATCCTGATAGCTGTAACCGGATTCATCCTGTGGCTCCTGATAGCCATAGTCCTGATAACTGTAACCAGATTCATCCTGTGGCTCCTGATAGCCATAGTCCTGATCGCTATACCCTGACTCATCCTGCGGCCCCTGATAGCCATAGTCCTGGTAATCCTGTCCGTCCGGATATTCATAATCCTGATACCCCTGAGAATCAGGATAAGTATAATCTGAATAAGCGTAATCCTGTCCGTCCGGATATTCGTATGCAGTGTAATCGCCTGATTCTATATAATCATCATCACTGTACTCCTGGTAAGATGTGTCGGAATCATACTCTGTACCGATACGGTAGCTTTTCCTGTGCGTACTCATTGCCCTCATACCTTTTCTGCCGTTAAAATAAACAGTAAAAACCTATATATTATGTAATAAAATACCATTTTTCGACATTGTCCGGATATATTTTACTATGGTAAAATATATTTGTCAAATGAAAAGCACTTTATCTATTAACTTTGTCTATTTTAGATACAAAATCTTGTGAATCATCCAAGTAAATGTTAGAATAACAATAAAAACAGGCGATCAAAAGAAGGTGCAATATGGCTCGTGAACTCAAGAAACGATTTAACATTACAGGAACCTGTATCCCCAAAAAACATTACATGGCAGATACATCCCAAAAGCTCAGGCAGATTATCCAATTGATTGAACAGGATTCCTATTTTACCATTAACCGCGCGCGTCAATATGGAAAAACGACGACACTTTTGCTGCTTTGGCAAAAATTAAAAGAAAAATACATTGTGATAAACATTAGTTTTGAAGGAATGGGAATAGACGCTTTCCGGTCAGAGGATGCGTTTGTCAGAAGCTTCTGCGGCAGAGTGGAGAAAAACCTTAAACTCTCCGGTTATGAAAATGCGTTGCAGACCGCATGGAAATGCAAAGAGACACAGGAGAATCTGGAAACCTTAAGGGACAGAATCATTGATTTCTGCACAAATGAAAAAGAAGTCCTGCTGTTTATTGATGAAGTTGATAAAAGCTCGGACAACCAGATGTTCTTAAATTTTCTGGGGCTTTTAAGAGAATTGTATCTGGAACGCGCTATGGGAACAGTGACCTTTAAAAGCGTAATCCTGTCCGGAGTGTATGATATAAAAAATCTAAAGCTAAAGCTGCGTCCGGATGAGGAACAAAAGTATAACTCTCCATGGAATATAGCGGCAGATTTCAGGATTGACATGAGCTTTTCTGTTCCGGAAATTCTTACAATGCTAGAAGAATACCAGAATGTACAGGATTTTACATTCGATACAATGTCTGTGGCACAGGAAATCTTCCGCTACACGTCAGGCTACCCTTTTCTAGTAAGCCTCATCTGCCTGTGGCTGGACGAACGGCTTGAATGTGATTTATTTAAAGACTGCTGGACGCCATGGGGAGTCCGTACTGCGGTACGTGAAATCCTAAAGGCTACCAATACCCTATTTGATGATATGGCAAAAAATCTGGAGAATAATCGGGTATTTCGTCAGTTTGTAGAAGGGCTTTTATTCGGCGGCAACCAGATTCCTTTTAAGCTGTCGAATCCGGAGATTAATCTGGGAGTGACTTTCGGTATTATTTCTGAGGAGGAAGGGCTATGCAAGATCAGCAACATCATATTTGAAACCTATCTGTATGATTATTTTGTTACTGATAAGGCTGTAAACGGTCTGGCGATCTCGACTCCCAGGACACAGTTTATCAAAGAAGACGGATGCCTTGATATGGATGCTGTGCTGGATAAATTCCAGGAATTGATGAAAACAGAATATCGCAAAGAGGATGAAGCATTTCTAGAAAAGCAGGGGAGACTTCTGTTTTTATGCTTTTTAAAACCGATTATCAACGGAAAAGGCCATTATGTCGTAGAGCCACAGACAAGAAATGACACGCGAATGGACATTGCTATTTTTTATGGCAGAGAAGAATTTATCGTAGAATTAAAAGTGTGGCATGGTTTTCAGAAGCATCAGGAGGGTCTGGCGCAGCTACTATCGTATATGGAAAGCCGGAATCAAAAAAGGGGATGGCTTCTGACCTTCTGCTTTTTAGCCGGCCGTGAAAAAACTATAAAGGATTATACCAAAATCGTGACCTGTGCCGATGACAGGGAAATTTATTCGGTAGTCGTATGAACATTTTAAAAGCAAGAGAAAAGAGCTGTTCCAAACGACCCTTTTCCCTTGCTTTTCATATCTTAACGCTTCACAAAATACTCCTCATACCACACCAGGAATGCATAGATTGTCCACACCTTCCTCCAGTTATCCGAATTCCCGCCCACATAATCGTCCAAGATGGCGTTAATCTCGTCCACATGGAAGAACTTCTCTGCCATTTCGCTGTGGAACTTCTCTCTCACATCCTGGTTATACCTGTCGTCCGCCATCCAGATACGAATGGGCACAATGAACCCAAGCTTCTTGCGGAAGGCAATCTCCTCAGGCAGCACCTTCGCTGCGGCGGTGCGGAAGGCAACCTTATTCTGCTCACTGTTCACCTTGTATTTTGACGGCATCCTTGACGCAATATCAAAGATTCTGCGGTCTGTCAGAGGCATCCGGATTTCCAGCCCCGCGGCCCTGCTCATCTTGTCTACATTGAGATAGATATCGCCCTCCAGCCAGATCTGAATATCTACATCCGACATCTTTGTAAGGGGGTCAAGCCCTTCCGTTTCCTCATAGATATCCTCAACAAGATGGATGGGAAGTACCTCCTCAGAATAATTCTTAAGGATACGCTTCTTCTCGTCCTCCTTCATGATATTGGTATTGCCCACATAGAAGGTCTTAAGATTCTCACCGTAACGCTCTGCATTGCGGTACATATTGTATCCGCCGAAGAATTCGTCTGAACCCTCCCCTGAATAACAGATCTTCGTATGCTCTGCCGCGGCCTTGCATGCAAGGGCGAACACGACGGAGGAGGCGTCCCCAAGGGGCTGCTCCATATGGTACATCACATAGGAAACCGTCTCAAAATATTCCTCAGGCGAGATACAGCATCTTTGGTTCTCCCTTCCAAGAATCCGCGCCGTCTCTGCCGCAAGACGGGACTCATCGAAGCGTTCCTCCTCATAACCGCAGGAATCCGTCATCTTAAGATCAGACATAGCCAACACGTAGGAGGAATCCACGCCTCCGGACAGAAATGACTCTGCATGTTCATCTTCTCTCTTTACCTCAGGCATAATCTTCTGAAGGGTAGTGTGAATCTCGTCGGCCCAGTCCTCAAGAGATTTTCTCTCATCCGGATGAAACTCAGGCTTCCAGTAACGCCTTGTCTTCAACTGGCCGTCCTTCCAGATAAGATAACGTCCGGGAAGCAGCTTTTTCACACCTTTAAAAAATGTATCCTCCCCTGCCCCGTAAGTCAGAGTCAGATAGATTTGCAGCATCTCCTCGTTCAATTCCTTTACAAATCCTGGCTGTTCCATAATCTTTCGGATGGTGGTTCCGTAGAGGAGTTTTCCGTCGGCTGTCTGGTAATAGTAGAATGGTTTTGTCCCAAAATGGTCACGCAGGCAGAAAAGCTGCTGGCGGTCAACATCCCACAAGGCAAAAGCGTACATTCCATGGAGATGGTCAGCCATATCATATCCCCATTTCTCATAGGCTTTCGTAAGGATGAGAGGTTCCATATCCTCTCTGGGAAGACCGGGCCAAATCTCAAGCTCTTGGCAGAGCGCTTCCCAATTCCTGATATGTCCTCTGTATTCTTGAACGTTTGTCATATTGCACCTCTCTTGTCGTAATTTTTATTTTTACCATCACAATTTGTCGAAATATGTCCGTCTATTAGTATATCTGGATTTATCAATAAAATCAACCAGTCATTTTATAACAATTTACAGAAATAAATGGCGGACTTTTGGTTACTTGTAGTATGATAGAAGCAGATATTATGGTGTATACCAAAGGAGGATTCAGACATGTCAAACATACAGATTATGGATCACCCTCTGATCCAGCACAAGATTAACTACATCCGAAGCGAAGATGTGGGTTCAAAGGAATTTAGAGAGATTGTAAGCGAAATTGCCTCTCTCATGTGCTATGAGGCTTCCCGCGACCTGAAATTGCAGGATGTGAAGATTAAAACTCCCATTTGCGAGATGACAGGGAAAAAATTGAGTGGTAAAAAAATGGCGGTTGTGCCAATATTGAGGGCTGGACTTGGAATGGTGGACGGCATCCTTAAGATGATACCGGCTGCCAAGGTGGGCCATATCGGATTGTACCGCGACCCGGAGACGTTTCTGCCTGTGGAATACTACTGTAAACTTCCGGCAGACTGCGACGAGAGGGAGGTATTTGTAGTAGACCCTATGCTGGCCACCGGAGGTTCTTCTTCTGCGGCAATCCAACTGCTGAAGGATAAAGGCGTGAAGCATATGCGTTTCCTGTGCATCATTGCGGCGCCGGAGGGTGTAGAACGGATGAAAGCCGAGCATCCGGACGTGGCGCTCTATATCGGTGCGTTGGACAGCCATTTGAATGAGCACAAATATATCGTGCCAGGACTTGGGGATGCGGGTGACCGGATTTTTGGAACGAAGTAAACAAAGCCAAGAAGCCTGGAGGGAACTAAAGTTCCCTCCAGGCTTCTGCCACATCCAGATTCGTTGTAATCTCATCCACAATCCGGCTGCTGTTGACATGCATGACCTCGCTCTTATTCTTGTCCATAGAGACAAAAGCGGCAAACAGCAAAAGGCACAGAAACAGCCGTATTCCGAAGGTACTGGGCGGAAGGGGCTGCTCATCCCCATAAATCTGCCGGTAGGCCGAGCCGTACCTTGGATGAACCGCCGGAATCGGCCTTTTCTCACCATATAATTCCCTGGTCTGCTCTAAAAGCCTCTGCCTTCTTTTTTCAGAATCATTCACGTTCATCACCTCAGGAAAATATATGCATATCTCACTTTTAATATACCTGTTTATAAAAATCCTCTACCGGTCCGCAAGCTCCATCACAATATCATCCCACGTAACCCCTTTAAGCACCATCAGTACCATTGCATGGTACAGGAAATCCGACAGCTCGTACTTAATCTCCTCCGCATTAGGGTTTTTGGCGGCAATTACCACCTCTGTCGCCTCCTCGCCAATTTTCTTCAAGATCTTGTCAATCCCCTTCTCAAACAGATAATTGGTATACGAACCCTCCTTGGGGTTCTCCCTCCTGTCCGCAATTATCTGGTATACAGACTCAAACACACGCAAGGGGTTCGTCTCGTCGAAATCATTTCCCGCAATATGCTGGAAAAAGCAGGTCGGATTACCGGTATGGCAGGCCGCCCCCACCTGATCCACCTTTGCAAGCAAGGTGTCGTTGTCACAGTCAATGGTTAGGGATTTCACATACTGAAAATGTCCGCTGGTCTCCCCCTTCACCCAAAGGGACTGCCGGCTTCTGCTAAAATAGGTCATCCTTCCGGTCTTAATGGTATTGTTGAATGCCTCTCTGTTCATATAGGCCAGCATCAAAACCTCCTGGGTCTTGTAATGCTGTACAATCACCGGAATCAAGCCCTGTTCATTGGTCTTAAATTCCGAGAACTCAATCATGCTTTCAAAAGAAGTCATGCGAATCTCTCTTTGCTCACACTGCTCCTTGAACTGATTAAAATCCATATCCGGCTGGCTGATGAATTTACCAGACAGTCCTCTCACACCCGAAGATTTCAAAATCTTGAACAGTTCTTCGCTTTCCATGGTGTCCGTCACCACCACGCAAGGGATGTCGGTAATATTTGCGACAGAATTCAAGTCAAGCCTGTGCATGAAAATAATCTCGCTGCAATATTCCTGAATCACATGCTGATGCTTGAACAGAGAATCAAAATCGTTCAGGGAAACCGCCAGCTTCTCTTTCCCGAAACGCTTTGCGGCATCCTCAATCAGTTTGATGCTGTCCTGCTTGGAAAAATTCAGTATGGCCCGCTTTGAGCCTGCATATAGAATCTTCTTTACATCCTCCTGACGTTTGACATTGCCTCCTGCCACCATGGGAATCCGAATCACCCGATTCATCCGCTTCATCAAATCAATGGCCTCGTCGTGCTCATTGGCATAGTCCGACAGGTCAAACACCAGCAGCTCGTCCGCACCGCTGTCACTGTAACGTTTCGCAAGCTCTACGGCGTCCTCTGCGATTACGGTATGGTCGTCAAACCACCTCACCGCTTTTCCCGCTGCAATGAAGATACAGGGGATCAATCTTTTATAACTCATCTCGTCATCTCCTTTATAAAGTTCCCTTGGTGGTCCAAGCCTCTTTGATTCTCGGCTCCTGTGAAGCGGCCATATCAAGGGCTTTTCCAAAGCTTTTGAACAATGCCTCCGCCTTGTGATGATTGTTCTCCCCATCCATAATGCGAAGATGGAGGTTCATCATACCCGTGTAGGATACGGCATAGAAGAACTCCCGCACCATCTCAGTATCCATATCTCCAAGGCGGTCCGCCGTAAATTCTGCGTCAAATTTCAAATATGGCCTTCCGGACAGGTCTATGGCGCACAGAGCAAGGGTTTCATCCATAGGCAGAATAAAGTGGCCGTACCGCTTGATGCCAGCCTTATCTCCGATTGCTTTTAAGATTGCCTGTCCAAGCACGATTCCCGTATCCTCGATTGTGTGGTGACAGTCCACGTTCAAATCACCTTTTACCGCAACCTTTAAATCAAACAGCCCGTGTCTTGCAAAGCCGTCAAGCATATGGTCAAAAAAGCCGATTCCTGTATCAATCTCATTCTTTCCGGCTCCGTCAAGATTCAGGGTAACCGAAATATCTGTTTCCTTCGTCGTCCTGTTAAGGGTTACAATTCTCTCCATACTTAAGCCCTCCTTATGAAAAACGAACCCTGACGGAGTTGGCATGGGCGGTTAGCCCTTCAGCCTCGGCAAACTGTTCAATCTCCTCATGCACAGCCTCAAGGGCATCCCTGGAATAGGCAATGATACTGGACTTTTTAATAAAATCATCCACCGAAAGTGGTGAGAAAAATCTGGCCGTCCCATTGGTGGGCAGAACGTGGTTCGGGCCTGCAAAATAATCTCCAAGAGGCTCGCTTGCGTACTCCCCGATAAAAATTGCGCCTGCATTGCGAATCTTCATCATCACGTCGTAAGGCTCTCTGGTCTGGATTTCCAGATGCTCGGAGGCAATATCATTCGCCACCCCAATAGCCTCCTCCATAGAGTCCGCCACCAGAATATAACCATACTGGTCCAGGGATTTCTGGATAATCTCCCGTCTCGGCAATTCCTCCAGGAATAAATCAACCTCTTTTGACACCTGACGGGCAAGGGGCGCGCTAGTGGTCACCAGAATTGCCGACGCCAGCTCGTCATGCTCGGCCTGTGACAGTAAATCTGCCGCCACGAATCTGGGATTTGCCGTCTCGTCCGCGATGACCAGAATCTCGCTCGGCCCTGCCACAGCGTCAATACTCACATGGCCGTAAACCGCCTTTTTTGCCAGGGCAACATAGATATTCCCCGGTCCCACAATCTTATCAACCTTAGGAATGCTCTCGGTTCCGTATGCAAGGGCTCCAATCGCCTGTGCGCCGCCCGCCTTATAAATCACGTCCGCACCCGCCTCCTTTGCGGCTACAAGTGTATTGGCTGTTACCTTTCCATCCCTGCCGGGAGGGGTCACCATGACGATTTCCTCCACACCGGCAACCTTGGCGGGCGCAATGTTCATCAGTACAGAGGAAGGGTATACGGCTTTTCCGCCCGGCACGTACACGCCCACCCTTTGAAGGGGAGTCACCTTCTGTCCAAGCATGGTTCCGTCAGGCTTACTGTCAAACCAACTGTACTGTTTCTGTTTGGCGTGATACTCCCTGATATTGCCGAGGGCCTTGCGGATAATTTCGAGAAGTTTAGGGTCAACAAGACGGTAAGCCTCTTTGATTTCTTCCTCCGTAACCCGAATACACCCTGCGTCAAGATGCGCCTCGTCGAATTTTTCCGTATATGCAAAGAGAGCCTTATCCCCCTCTTTTTTCACGTCGCCAAGGATCTCAAGAACCGCCTTCTCATATTCCCCGTACTGGTTTGGGCTGCGCTTTAAAAGGTTTTCCAAAAGATTCTGCCTGGTATTACTGTCCAAATATTGTATTCTCATTTTTACATTCATCCTTTCAATCTAGCTGTGACCGTAGCTGCGCCAAAAGACTCTTAATCCGTCCGCTTTCCATCCGCATACTCACAGGATTCACAATCATACGGGCAGACAGAGGACAGACCTCCTCCAGCACCTCCAGACCATTCTCCTTCAAGGTGGTTCCTGTCTCCACAATATCCACAATCACCTCGGAAAGCCCCACAATGGGCGCCAGCTCAATAGAGCCGTTGAGCTTGATAATCTCCACGGTCTGATGCTTCGTATTGTAGAAATAATCCTTGGTGATATTGGGATACTTTGTGGCAACCCGTATCAGCTCATGATGGCGGAGAAGGGGGGCGGCATCGGGATGGCCGCAGATACACATTCTGCATTTTCCATATCCCAGGTCTAGCACCTCATGAACCTTCCTGCCCTCCTCAAGAATCGTATCTTTTCCCACAACGCCGATATCCGCTGCACCGTACTCCACATAGGTGGGTACATCCGGCCCCTTGGCCAGAAAAAACTTAAGCCTCATCGGTTCATTGACGAAGATTAGCTTGCGGGAATCCTTATCCTTCATTTCTTCACAGGTAATCCCGATCTTCTCGAATAATTTTAATGTCTGGTCCGCCAGACGTCCCTTTCCCAAAGCAAATGTCAGGTATCTCATCTTATGAACTCCTATCTGTGCTGTTTTCTGCGCTGTCCTTAGCATTGTTTTCTGTGCTGCTGTCTGAGCCGCTGTTTAAAATCTTATGCTCACCCGTAGCAAGGTTGACCATGGTAATCTCCCCCGATTTATCCAGATAGATCAGGTTTCCGGCATAATATTCATTGCCGTAGGTCACATATTCATCAAGGCTTCGTGCGCTGTCCTTGCGGATTAACTCTGTATTCTTGGCCTTGCGCCTGAAATCCCTGGCAAGAGAGATAGCCTCCCGCTTCCGTTCCGGGTCGTACAATATCATGGTATTCTTTCTCGTATAGACAATGCGGACCTTCTGACGTATCATAGCGTTCATCAGCTCGTCAATCACAATGGCAAAACCAATGGCAGGAGATTTCTTCCCAAACTTCTCGGTCAGATGGTCGTACCTTCCGCCTTTTACAATGGCGTCTCCGGTGCCAAAGGTATAGACTCTGAATATAATTCCGGAGTAGTACCCATAAGTACCACTCATGCTGAAATCAAAAGTAACAAACTTTTCCACACCATACAGCTTCAGAATATCGTAAATTTTTTCCAGACGTCGAATAGCCTTCACCCCTTTGGAGTTGGGCGCAATATTCTTAGCCTGCGCCAGAGTGGTAATCCCGCCCACCAGGTCGTTTAACGCGGCAAACGCCTCCTTAGAGCTTCGCTTTACCTGGATACTGTCCAGAAATTCCTCCACTCCAAAGAAATTCCGGTTGTTAATCAGCTCTCGCACCCGTTCCTCCGCATCCTCGTCAAGAGAAGCATCTTCAATGAGACTCTGGAAGAAATCTACATTTCCCACGCTAAGCTGGAATTCCTTCAAACCAATGGTCAGCAGACACTCAATCACCAGCGCCAGCATCTCTGCATCCGCCTCAACGGAAGCGTCTCCCATAAGCTCAGCACCCATATGGGTCGTCTCACGAAGCCTGCCCTGGTAATTGGAATGGTTGATGAATGTATTTCCCGTGTAACACAGTCTCACAGGAAGCATCTCATCTTTAAGTAATGTCGCTGAAACCCTGGCAATGGAGGGCGTGATATCCGGCCTCAGGGCAAGAGTATTTCCGTCCTTGTCAAAGAATTTATACAAGTCCTTGGAGGGCGTGGTTCCAATCTCCTTGCGGAACACGTCAAAATATTCAAAGGTAGGCGGCTGGATGTCATGATAACCGTATAACTGGAAAATCTTCTTCAGATGACCCTCCAGGGTAAGTTTTTTTCCACATTCTACATTATATATATCTCGGACTCCTTCCGGAGTATGTAATACTCTTTTCATAGTACCTCCTTCGCGTCTGCTGCTTTAGTATACTACCATATTAAACAGTATAGAATTATAAGCATTTTCCTGCCTTTTGTCAAGTTTTCTTAAGCCCCATCACGGATTTCCAAATCCAGATTCATTGCGTCCAGATATGGGACATAACATCCCCTCAGAAATTCCATGAAAAACCGCGGATCCAGCTCGTCAAAACGGAAGCTCTTTCTTCCGCCCGCATCCTTGCGCTCCCAGAAAACACGAAGCTCGGCAAACCTCATATAATAGAGGATATTCTTGGAAGAATAATAGATGAGTATGAAAGCAATCCCTCCCTGGCGTTCAAACTCCTCCATAAACTTCACCTGATGCCCGTGGATGTTCTGTAAGGGAAATGTCTCCGCAACGCACTCCTTGGCGTCAAAGCAGATGGGAATCCCCTGAACCGCGCCGATATAGTCGATTGTGCTGCGCTTGTCAAAGTAAGCGAGGGTTATGTGCCGATGCTCTTTGTCCATTTTCACAGGTGTAATGGGCGTCGGAATCTTCTGAATCAGTGCAAGCCCCTTCTCCAAGTACCATTCATTGGTCCGGTTGACCATTTCTTCTAGTGTTGAACCTCTAAGACCTCTTGAATTCCATGTTCCCATTTTGTCCCCCCAATCATCTGCCAGAACTTTTGTGGTATTTTTGCTGTAAACGTCTGTCCGGCCACCGCCCCGCACGCCCCTGTAAGAGTGGGAAATACAACCTGATACGCGTGGAGAAGCTGAGAAGTAATCTGGAACTGTCTCTTGTAAAATTCGTTGAAGCCGTGGTCGCCGTACTTGTAATCTCCCACCAGAGGATTCCCCATGGAAGCCAAATGCGCCCGAATCTGGTGGGTCTTTCCGGTGATTAAGTGGACTTTTAAGAGGGTCACACTGTCGTTCCATGCAAGAGGAAAATACTCTGTCTCAATGGGCGCGCCCTCACCCTTATCCATAATCTTCACCACATTCTGCCGTTCATCCTTCTTTAGAAAGCCTTGAATCCGACGCTTTCGGGTAATCCTTCCTTTCACGGCGCATAAGTAGTATTTTTTGAGACTACGCTCTTTCAATAGCTGTCCCATGGTCTGTAAGCCTGGCATACTCTTTCCTGCAATGATGATGCCGCTGGTATTCCGATCCAGCCGGTTACATACGGCAGGCTTAAAGAGAAGGAGGTCGTCCTGCGTTAGCTCGTGCTTTTCAAGGAGGTAAGAAATTACATATTCGACCACTGAAGTATCCTTTTTTTCTGCCCTCTGAGACAGCATCCCAACTGGCTTATTAAGAAGCAGCAAATCTGCATCCTCGTAAATAATTTCCATAGGCAGTTCTCCTGAAGCACTCTCTGCCCTGGAAGAAAATTTGCAGATTGTCTCCTCCGCCAGATAGAGGCAGACCTTATCCCCTTCTGTAAGCTTCTCATTGCCTGACGCCCTCTTGCCGTTCAACACAATATTCTTCTTGCGAAGCATCTTGTAGAGAAACCCTGACGGCGCCTCGCTTAAATACTTTTTTAAAAGCTTATCAAGCCTCTGCCCCGCTTCATTCCGTCTGATTACAATCTCTTTCATAGTTTCCCCTACATTGCAATACTGAATAAAATCTTTTTGATCTTCTGTTCATTGCGGTCATTCTCAGGACGCTCAACGGCGGCCATATTATTAAGCCCCTCTGCCCTTGCCAGAAACATCTTATAATTGTGAAAGATCTTGACTGTCATCTTGTCATACCGGTTATCCTTAAGTATACCTTTGATATACTCGGAAAGCGCCGCCTCGTCAGTGCGCGGGCTGCTGGCATAACCGCATACAACATGCCCTGAGACAACCAGGGCGTCTACCGGCATAGCCTTCTGTGCGCTGGTAAAAAGCATGTCATAGAGACGCATAATCAGAGGCGCCTTTTCCTCAATCTCCTCAAACTTCTCCTTTTCAATCCCCTGGTGAGGAGAAACGGTAATGAATTCTACCAGCATCTTCGCAGCCGGAAGACAGCCCACCACCGCTACAATCGTGAAAAGATTCTGTTTTGTCTTTGTCTGGACATAGCCCAGGATGAAAACTGCCGCTACAATCCCAAATTCCCCCAAAGACCACAAAAGATACTTCTTCTTCAATGCCTTCAGATATCCCATCTGTCCTTTTTCTATCTTCATCTGCCCTACCTCTTATTTCGTCAATGTATTCTGTTTAACCGGCCAAGGAGGTCAGCGGTCAGTCCATCCGGAACCACCTTTGTGGCTATTCTGGCACATTTCATAGCCGGACCATAGACGGAAACCCTTCTCTTTTTTACGGAATCCAGCAAAGCCCTCCTGACCACACACTCAGGCGAAGCCTTCACGGAATCCTTGAAGGGGTTAGGCAATTTTCCGGAGCGGCGGAAAAAATCCGTATCCACAGGCCCAGGACATACCACCGTTACTATAATTCCCCTGGGACTGAGCTCAGTCCGAAGCGCCTGTGAAAGACTGTAAACGTAGGATTTGGTCGCAGCGTACACGGCAAAGCCCGGCTGCGGCGCAAACGCGGCGGACGATGCAATATTAACTATTCTACTTCCATTTGACAGATAAGGCAAGCAAATTTGTGATATTTTTGTCAAACTATGGCAATTTAAGGCCACCATCCCCAACTGCTCCTTTGAAGCAATCTCGGCGAAAACACCTGTCTTGCCGTATCCGGCGGCATTGACCAGCATACGGATATGGGCGTCCCGCCTTTCAAGCTCTTTTTGAAGACGCTCAAAGATATAGTCGCGCTGCATGTCCCCGTCAAAGATTCTGACAGGAATCGAAATCTGCTTTTTCAACTCCTCCAAAAGCTCTGTTCTTCTGGCCATCACCCACAGCTCGTCCAAATTCCGGTAAAGCCTTGGTATCTGCAAGGCAAATTCCCTCCCGATTCCGGAGGAGGCGCCGGTTACAACTGCAATTCTCATAGAAATTCTCCCCTTACTTTTTGATACTTTCTACTATTTTTTCACTTTCTTCTTATGAATATTACGGATTGTATTCTTTTTCTTTTCCTTTTCCTTCTTTCGATTCCTTGGCCGTATGAGACAATGGGAATCATATCCCACCAAGTCCATGCGTCCTGCCAGTTTTAACGCTTCTGCCACCAGTTCATAATTCTTCGGGTCACGGTACTGAAGCAAAGCCCTCTGAAGCGCCTTCTCATGGGGATTCTTCGGTACATACACCCGGCTTAAATCTCTTGGGTCTACGCCGGTATAATACATACAGGTTGAGATGGTGGAGGGCGTGGGATAAAAATCCTGCACCTGCTCAGGCATATATCCCAGGTCGCGGACATATTCCGCCAACTTTACCGCCTCCTTCATGGTCGAGCCAGGATGGGACGACATGAGATAAGGAACCAGATATTGCTTCTTCTTAAGCTTCTGATTCAGAGCCGTATACTTCCTCCCAAAAGCCTGATACACTTCATTGGAGGGCTTCCCCATCTTTTGAAGGACAACATTTGACACATGCTCAGGCGCGACCTTCAACTGCCCGCTTATATGATGCTCGCACAGCTCTCGGAAAAAAGTATCGTCTCTGTCCGCCATCACATAGTCGAACCGGATTCCGGAACGGATGAACACCTTTTTCACCTCCGGCAATGCCCTAAGCCTACGAAGCAACTCCACATAATCCTTATGCTCTGCCTTGAGATTGGGGCACGGCTTGGGAAACAGGCACTGTCTATCCTTACATACCCCGCGGGTCAACTGCTTTTCACAGGAGGGATACCGGAAATTTGCCGTCGGGCCGCCTACATCATGAATATATCCCTTGAAATCCTTATCCTTTGTCAATTCCTTTGCCTCTTGAAGCAGGGATTCCTGGCTTCTGGTCTGGAGAATCCGTCCCTGGTGGAAGGTCAGGGCGCAGAAATTACATCCCCCGAAGCACCCCCGATTGCTGACAAGGCTGAATTTTACCTCCGAAATGGCAGGTACGCCTCCATCCTTCTCATAGGTGGGATGATAAGTCCGCATGTAGGGATAGCTGTACACCGAATCTATCTCCTCCTGGCTAAGAGGCATGGAGGGCATATTCTGCACCACAAAGAGATGCTCTCCATAAGGCTCAACCAGCCTTTTTGCAGAAAATGGATCTGTATTACAATACTGTGTATAAAAGCTTTTGGCATACAAAAGCCGGTCCTCCTTCATGGCCTCATAGGACGGAAGCAGGACTCCGTCATAGACACTGTCCAAATCCTTTGTCTTATACACGGTTCCCGCGATAAAGGTAAGATTCTCGACGGAAATGCCGCTGTCAAGGGCGTCTGCAATCTCTACAATCGAGCGTTCCCCCATCCCATAGGAAATAAGATCCGCACCGGAATCCAGGAGTACAGACCGCTTAAGGCGGTCTGACCAGTAGTCGTAATGTGCAAGCCTTCTTAAGCTAGCTTCGATTCCTCCCAGGATTACAGGCGTCTTTTTATAGACCTGGCGGATGAGGTTGCCGTATACAATGACCGCATAATCCGGACGTTTCCCTGTGACGCCCCCTGGGGTAAACGCATCCGTCCTTCGCCGTTTTTTTGACACGGCATAGTGGTTGACCATAGAATCCATATTGCCGGCAGACACTAAAAAGCCTAGCCTTGGCCTGCCAAACTCGGTAATACTCATCTTGTCCCGCCAATCCGGCTGCGCAATGATTCCCACCCGATATCCGTGGGCCTCAAGGACTCTGGTAATAATGGCATGTCCAAAAGACGGGTGATCCACATAGGCATCGCCCGATACATAGACGAAGTCCACATACTCCCATCCCCGTTCCTCCATCTCCCGCCTGCACACAGGCAAAAATCCTGAATTCATCTATAACACCTCATAGGTTCCATTTCTGATATCGTCATAATCACGGATGTAATAATCGGCAAGGCTTTTCTTCTTTTCCTCCTGTATACGGGAAAATTCATCGTCAATGGCGCACACCTTCATTCCTGCGTTTTTCCCCGCAAGAATTCCCATAGGCACGTCCTCGAACACCAGGCAGCGTTTTGGCGAAACGCCCAGCTCATCCGCCACCATAAGATAGACGTCCGGCGCCGGCTTCCCTTTACCCGCCTCACATGCGGTTCTGACCACGTCAAAATATTTTGCCACCTTAAGAGACTTTAAAGTATCCTCCACCAAAACCTTTCCGTTGCTGGTGGCAATCCCAAGCTTCTTTCCCTGACGTTTCATTTCCAGTATAAACTCCCAGGCACCCGCTTTTAAAGGCGCCTGGTGGATATAGCGGTCATGTGCCATTTCCGTCCACTCATCCATAATCTGCTCAGGCGTCCGCTTTAGGGTCGGAAATACTTTAAGGAAAAAATGCACCACCTCCGTGTAGCTCATCCCCTCAATGTCCTCGTGAAAATTCTCCGGCTCTACCAGGTCATATTTCTTGAAAAAATCCTCGTCGATGGAGGGCCAAATCCACATGGAATCAATCAGCGTCCCGTCCATATCAAAAATAACCGCCTCGATATCTTCAAGCATTTTTGTCTCTAACATATTCTAACTCCTTTAATCCTTCCACTTCTTCTTCGGTAAGCCGCCTGTATTCTCCTGGCTTAAGCATACTGTCCAGAATCAGCGTTCCCATCCTTTCCCGTTTCAGATATATCACTTCTTTTCCCAATGCTTTAAACATCCGCTTCACCTGATGGTACTTTCCCTCCTGAATGGTCAGCCGGATGTCCGACTCCTCTCCTGCAAAAAGAACCTCAAGTATTGCCGGCATGGTCCTCTCCTCCTTACCCTGGCTTCCGATATCCAGTCCCTTTGCAAAGCTTGTAACATCCTCCTCGGTAACACGTCCCTTAATCTTTGCAAAATAGGTCTTATCCACATGGCGGCGCGGCGCCAAAAGACGGTGAGCCAGCTCGCCGTCGTTGGTAATCAGAAGCAGCCCTTCTGTATCCTTGTCAAGCCTCCCCACAGGAAATAAATCCTTGCGCTGCTTCGTGTGGATTAGGTCTATCACCGTGGGGTCATGTAAGTCCTCGGTTGCAGATACCACCCCTGCCGGCTTGTTCAGCATATAGTATTCATAAGCGGCATAACTGATGCTTCTGCCCTCCACTGAAACCAAATCCACCCCTTCTTGTATCTTACAATCGGGTGATTTAACTGTCTCCTGGTTGACCGAAACCATACCTTTACGAATCTTTCGCTTCACCTCCTGGCGGGTTCCAAGTCCCATATCTGCCAAATATTTATCCAGTCGAAGCATCAGCAAAGCCTCCATCCTGGCAGGTACTTATTTTTAAGGACTCCGCCTGAGGATTTGCCCCAACCAAGAGGGTAACCCTCCACACATACAAGCTGCCATGCCTTATCGCGTAAATCCGTCAAATCCTCCACGTCCAGAGTCTCTCCTTTTAAATAGCGGAAAACTCGTTCGTCCTTTGCCGAAAGATTGATAGAATGGGCATATTCATCTCTTTTCAGGCACATGGCAAGAGCCTGGCTCGGCTCGAACCGGTTCTTTTTCAATTCTCCAAGCAGAAGTCCGGTGCGCAAAAAACGGATCCCCCTCATGTCCGAAAGCCCGTCCGGCATGTAGTAAAGCCGTTCGCCCCGAACCTCCAGGCGCCCCTCCTCCATTTCCCAGGAAATATCCCCGAAAAACGATGCCGCCGCTTCCGGTAATTTTTGTCCGGCTTTTCCATTTGGCTTAGGCGCACCAAAGGACAAGGACTTTTCATACGCCTTTCCTTTTTGAAGCAGCGCCAGATAGTGTCCCTCTCCTCTCATCTTATGGGGGAAAATACGGACCGTCTTATTCAACTCCTCATCCGGAGGCTGTACTGCCTCTGATATTCCGGAACAAAATCCTTCATAGGGACGGATATTCTGTATCTCAAATTCGGGGTATTCTTTTCGCAGAACCTCGATAATCTGTTCATTCTCCCTGCTGTCAAAGGTACAGGTGGAATACAAGAGCATCCCGCCTGGCTTCAGCATCCTTGCCGCCTGAAGAATGATACTCCTCTGGATATTGGAAAAATATTCAGGACCATGCTCGTTCCATGCCTTTACCATCTTCTTGTCTTTTCGGAACATTCCTTCTCCTGAGCAGGGTGCGTCAATCAAAATTTTATCAAAATATTCCGGAAAAAATGTCTCAAGCTTCCCTGGCTCCTCGCACAGTACCGCCATATTGCCAATCCCGAACACTTCTATATTCTTAAGCAGCCCCTTAGCCCTAGAGCTGCTGATATCGTTGGCAATCAGAAGCCCCTCCCCTTCAAGCCTTGCACCAAGCTCGGTCGCCTTTCCTCCAGGCGCGGCACAGAGATCTAAGACCCTGTCGCCTGGCTCAATGGGCAGCCGGTTGGCAGGCGTCATGGCGCTTGGCTCTTGAAGGTAGTAAAGCCCTGCGAAATAGTAAGGATGCTTTGCCGGCGATAAATGCTCACCGTCATAATAAAAACCATTCTCAATCCATGGAATCGGCGTAATCTCAAAGGGACAAATCTTTTGGAATTCCGCTGCGGAAATCTTATTGGTATTTACACGCAGCCCATAATATCTCGGCTCGCTGTAACATGCCAGATATGCCTCCAGCTCATCCCCCAACAGAGCACGCATCTTTTCCTCAAATGTATATGGAAGATTCATGAAAACCTCCTATTTATGTAATTTGCTGCCCGTATAGTATAGCACATCCGGAAAGGAATCGTCTACTGGCTGAATTCATATTTTAATTTACGATTCTCCAAAAATCTTAGCACATGGTAGGGATTTACACTGATCTCCTGCCCGTCCTTAACCGTATAGATTCCTACATGGAGGTGGACGGCGAACTGACCCCTAGTTCCCTCAGGTCCGTATCCGGAATCCCCCATATAGCCCAGAAGCTCTCCTGCCTTGATTTTCTGGCCTTCTGAGACATTTGCATAGGAGTCTAAATGAGCGTAGTAATAATAAATACCACTATCTGAGGTGATTCCGACCCGATATCCGCCTTTTTCCAGCCATCCCAGGTTCGTAATAACACCGTTTGTCATGGATAAAACCGGATAAACCCCCCGTTTATCAACGTTTGCCATGATATCCGTACCCTCGTGCCCCCGTTTTCCCTTGTAATTTCTCTCTGCCATCCAGCCGTCTATATAGGATATTTTTAGGGACTTATCCACAATGGACTCTGGAATTGGATGATAATTCACGTCCTTTTCCACATTTTCGAGGAAAGATTTGCACTCTCCTGATAACAACTCCCGATTTTCCCGCATGGAGTCCGAGAAAAAATCTCTCCTGAATTCCGCATCCTCCACCGTCTTCTGCTGGAGAGTGTTGTACTGCCCTCTCTCTTTTAGGTAATTGGAACCCAGAACGGAAAATAGTCCAAGAAGGAATATACAGACAAGCATGTTTCTAATTTTGTGATTACCCATAAAAAAGCCTTTTTTCTCACTATATGAAAAAAATTTGGAAAACTTTCCTTTCAGATGTGGAAAACAACGTGAATTATCGCTGATTTTTTGAGTGTATTGTGGATAAGTCATTAAAAAATGAAGGATAGATATTGTAGATATTTTTACACATTGTGATATGCCAGTACAAATAAAAAAAGAGAAAAAAACAAAAATTCATGTTCTTCTCTCTTTAGGAAATATTCTGCTTATGCATTTCAATTTTTCTGTTCTTCCAACTTTTTCAAAGCATCCTGAAGGGCGGACTTCACATCCTCCACTTCTTTTCTCAGCCCTTCAATTTCTTTGCTCTTTCCTCTAATTACTTCCATATTCTGCTGATCTTTTACCTTCCAACGCTTATTTTCTTCTTGTAGCTCATCAATCATGTATCGTACCGTATTCCTGTCCAGCTCGTACAATTCCTTTGAAAACATTCCCATCACCTGCTCAATATTCTGACAAATCTCATATATCTGCTGATACATTGGCTTGAAATCAGGATACGCCTTAATCAATGAAACGATATCCTCAGGCTTATCGCTGCATAAGAAAGTAAGCCATCCCTCAAGCCGATTCTTGATACTTTTATTTTGATGGTTTTCCCTGAAAATGTCAAGTGCAACAAAGACGAATTCCTGTAAAAGATTCATCTCAAGCCCTGTATCAGATTTCTGCCGGAATCTATGGAGATATCGCTTTGGGAATTCATGAAACTTAGCTGCGCTTTTTTCAAACAGCACAATCGTATATACATTTGAAATCTTCCGGTAAGAAAAAGCCTTTTTTGTCATCTGACTCCGAACCTGCCGATACTGCCTTAACAGAAGATCCGCCGAATAACATGCACTCCTCTGCCCTGGAAATGCATACCCGACTTTTTGAAATTCTACATTCGCGATACTCCCATCCGTCAACTGCACCAGAAAATCCATGATCAGCAGAGAAGTCTCGTCCGAGATGCGCGTATTATCATTTGGAAGAACCTTTAACAGCTTTACTTTCTTCCCTAAAAACAGTGAAATCAATTCCTCAATCCGCATCGGATAGATTTCCGGATCTAACACCGCTTTCGCGCAGAAGTCGTAAAGCATTTTCACTCCCTTTGCGCCTGTACAGAAGTCAAGGAATTCTTCCTGCTGCTTCTCCTCCCAACTGTTGAAAATTTTCTCCAAATCTTTGTTGTATATTTTATCGCTTTTTTTCGACAAAAAGAGCTACTAAAAATAGCTCTTTTCGTTGAAAACTTTCCCTGCAAATGTGGAAAATAGCGTGAATTATCACCTATTTTTTTACAGTCATTGTGGATAAAGTCTCTATTGTATAAGAAGGTAATCCCCCAAATACCCCGCTTAAATACATCTTCTCAAGATTCTGGGCAACTCTGGGCTGTTCATCGGAAAAGCGGTGTATTCTTCCCCCTTCATCTCCTGCCCTCTCCACAGCAAAAATCTGATCCGGACGCAGCAGAGAATTAGACAGAAGGTTCGTTGAATGGGAGGTAAGAAAAAGCTGCGCGCCAGAACCCTTCTCCATCATATGTCTGACAAGGAGTTCCTCCACTCTGTTGTGCAGTCCGCCGCCAAACTGGTCAATCATCAACAGCCCTCCTCTCTCGGCAACTTGAAGAAAGCCAGGAAGAATATTGAGCAGAGTCCTGCACCCCGACGATTCCATGGAGGCAGGAACTAACGCACCCCTTCCCTCCTGTTCAAAAAAGATTCCTTCACGATAACGAATAAGATAATGAAATCCATATTTCTTTAAAAATTCGTTAATTTTTTCCGTTCCGTGCGTTTCTATGTATTTTTCAGCGCTAAGGCTCTCGCCGCCAAAGGCAGAAATCCTTCTGGAATAGGTGTCTATATAGACCGAATTTTTCAGCTCGTCAAACCATCTTGTAAGAAGCTCATTGCCGGAAAATTCCTGCTTCAGAAAAATCTGCCTTAAAAACAACTCTGAGTCCTCCGTGTCCCGCAGAACCGTTTCCTTCCCCATAATCCACTTACTTTTTCCACCCAAACGTTCGAGCACAGCCCGGCTATCCGCCAGCAGTTTCTCCTCCACAAAAGAATTGCCGGAAAATGCGAAGGAATAAGAAATCTCATGGCCGTCAAGCTCAAATTCATATACAAGACGGCTGACCTTCTCCTCTGAAAAAATGCATTGATAAGGAGTTAAATCGCAAGAATTTTCTCTAAATAACAGCTCTGGCAGCAATCTCACAGCTTGAAGAATTGTTGTCTTGCCGGAGGCATGCTCTCCCACGAACAGCGCGCCCTTCAATATTTTTCCGTCTGTATTTTGTTCCAGAAACTTATAATTCGTTTTTCTGAAATCCAGAGCTATTTCATTTTTAAAACATTTGAAGTTGTTCATTATTACTTTTTTCAACATGGCACACTACTGCCCCCTTTACATACTCTGTATATTAGAGAAAATTTTTTACGATATAATATATGTATTGCGTAAATAAAATAAAGAGCTTTTAATCTCTATTTGTAAATAATTTCCATATTTATTATAGTAAATATGGAAATTATTTACAATAAAAATCCGCAGAAGCTATGCAACTTCTGCGGATTGAAACCAAACTAACTATTTACAATTCTTCAAAACCGTCGTCAGATACTCCCAAGACCTCTTTGTGGAGGCAAGATCGAGAGCTTCATTCACTGAATGTACATCCAGAAGATTTGGACCAAAGGATACACAATCCAGATCAGGACGTTTCCCAAGGAACAGGCCACACTCCAGGCCGGCATGGATGGCCGACACAACAGGCTCATTTCCGTATAGCTCTTTATATGTATCCACCATAATCTGGCGAAGCTTAGAGTTCGGGTCATACTGCCATGCCGGATACTCTCCGGTCACTCTCCCCTCTCCGCCTGTCAGCTTTGTACATACCTCTAGCTGCTCTTTCAACTGATGCTTTCTGGTTTCCACAGAGCTTCGGATCTGGAAAAGGGTTCTGACACAATCCTCTCTTGTCTCTACCACGCCTATATTCAGAGAAGTTTCTACCACGCCCTCAAGCTTGCGGCTGTATTCCTGTAATCCGTTAGGACAAAGCTCAAGATATGCGATGACATTTGCCGTGGAGGCAGCGTCAAACACTTCACAGTCTGTCACCTCAGAAACCTTGGTATCCACCTTAAGTCCTGGTTCTTCGCCCATGAATTCGTTATTCCAGATCTTCTCCATCTCCTCGGCTTTTGCAAGGACAACCGACTGGGCATCCTTTGCAACTAAAAATTCAGCCGTTGTATCAAGGGTAATCACATTGTCCTTGGTGCCGCCATTTACACTGACAAGATGAAGGTCAACTTCTTTTGACAGACGGTAAAGAAACCGTCCCACCATCTTGTTTGAATTCCCCCGCTGTTTATGAATCTCTGCGCCGGAATGGCCGCCCAGTAATCCATGAAGCCGGAAGGATACAAGACTTCCGTTCTTCTTCTCCTTATGTACCGGAAGAATCGACTCATATTGGATTCCGCCTGCACATCCGGTTGTCAGAATACCCTCCTCCTCTGAGTCAATATTAATCAGCTTCCTTCCCTTAAGCTGAGTCAGATCGATGGCATGGGCGCCTCCCATACCGTCCTCCTCATCCACGGTAAAGAGAGCCTCAATGGGAGGGTGTGGGATATCCTTGCTGTCTAAGACTGCCATCGCCATCGCCACAGCGATTCCGTTATCGCTTCCAAGAGTCGTATTCTTTGCCCTGAGATATCCGTCCTCAATGTAGAGGTCTAATCCGTCCTTCTTGAAATCATGGTCAGAATCCGCCGTCTTCTCGCATACCATATCAAGATGCCCCTGTAAGATTACCGGCTCGCTGTCCTCATAGCCGGGGGTTCCAGGCTTTTTGATGATCACGTTGTTAGCCTCGTCCTGAATTACCGAAAGCCCCCTCTCCTTTGCAAACGCGACACAATAATCGCTGATACGCTTGGTGTCAAAGGTTCCACGGGGAATCTGACAAATCTCCTCAAAAAACCGGAACACTTTTTGGGGCTCTAAATTTTCTAATACTGCCATTTGTTTTTCCTCTCTTTTCTAATAGTTATTTCTACTATCATTATGTTACATCCTTCATAAAAAATCAACCAAATCCATAGAATTATTTTAAGAGAAATAAGTAGGAATTCTTATGAAACGATTACTAAGTATAATGTGCGTCATACTTTTCTTTACCGCTATGCTCGTTTTTCCTAAGGAAACATTCCAAGGGGCAAGCTCTGGCCTGCTGCTTTGGTTTCACACCGTCCTGCCCACGCTTCTGCCCTTTCTGATTATCACCAACCTTCTGATACATACCGGAGCCATCAATGTTGTCTCCCGAATTCTTGCGCCAATTCTTTGCAGGTTCTTTTCCGTGTCGCCCTACGGCGCTTTTGTGATCCTGATCGGTTTCCTGTGCGGCTGTCCCATGGGAAGCAAGGTAACCGCGGATCTGCTCAAAAAAGAGGCAATCTCTGAAAAAGAAGCGCGCTACCTGCTGTCTTTTTGCAACAATACAAGCCCTATGTTCATTGTAAGCTACATCCTGTGGCAAAACCTGAAAATCCAAGCGTTGACCCTGCCCCTTCTTGCTTTACTTACTATGGCGCCAATCCTGTTAAGCTTCGGGTTCCGCCGTCTCTACCATGTTCCGGCGCAGGCATTTTCACGCAGTTTACTTTCCAAGACTGCCCATATTGAAAATAACAGTATTTCTCTGGATGACTGTATTATGAACGGCTTTGAGAACATCACCCGAATCGGCGGATACATCATACTGTTCTCAATCCTGATATCCTTTGCAGGTCTTATCCCTGTGAAAACGGCTGCCCTTACAACCCTCATCCTTCCGTCCCTGGAGATAACCACAGGTATTACCATGATATGCAACGCCCCTGTCTCCCCAGACGCTCAGATTATTAAGGCTCTTGCCCTTACCTCCTTCGGCGGATGGTGCGCCGCCGCCCAGACCCATGCTATGATAAAGGATACCTCCCTTGCGTTTCTCCCCTACATAGCAGAAAAACTGATTACCGCGTTGGTAACCAGTCTCCTAGTATGGTGCTTTCTCTTATTCAAATAGCGGTTATATCAAATCCTCCTCATTCACGGTGAATTCCGGCTCTGGCTCTGCATTGCCGTACTCTGCCTCCAACGTTCTCGCGGACTGATCCGGAATCTCAAGCTCTGCCCGATTGTTGTGCACCATGTCATAACATTCCTGAAGGGAGTTCACAAGCCCGTCGTATTTGGTGGTATAGCTGTCAAGGGTATGACCGATGATACTCTCTGCATTGGCAAGCAGATCATCCGTATACTGCATTGCGCCGATACGGATATCATTGGCGTCGCTGGTGGCGTTGTCCAGAATCTCCTGAGCCTGCTCTGTCGCCGCAGTTACAATCTCATTGGCCTGGGCGTAAGCCTGCTGCATAATCTCATGCTCGCTGACCAGCTCGCTGGTGTGAATCTGCGCCTCCTCAATCATACTGTCTGCCTTGGCCTGGGCGTCCGCTAAAATGGCGTCCTTATTGGCGATAATCTTCTGGTAACGCTTAATCTCATCCGGCGTCTTCATCCGAAGCTCACGGAGAAGCTCGTCCATCTGGTCTTTATTCACGATAATCTTAGAAGTAGACAAAGGCTGAAACTTACAACTGTCAATATACTCCTCGATCTCCTCGATAATCTGTTCAATACGGCTGCTCATTAATCTACACTCTCCTTTTTCTTCATCTTCTCTGTAATCCTGTCCGCAACTGGCACTGGTACAAACTGAGAAATATCTCCCCCGAAAGCTGCCACTTCCTTCACCGTCGTAGAACTCAAGTAAGAATACTCCAAACTGGTGGTCAGAAACGCTGTCTCCAACTCCGGCGCCATCTTGTGATTGGTCTGTGCCATCTGCAGTTCGTATTCAAAATCCGTAATCGCCCTCAGTCCGCGAATCACCATACCGGCATCCACCCTGCGGGCAAAGTCTACCAGCAATCCCCCAAACGGGATGATCCTGATATTCGGTATATCGCTCGTTACTTCCTCTAACATTCTAACACGTTCTTCCACGGAAAACAACGGAGTTTTTGCTTTATTGTTCAAGACTCCCACAATTAATTCGTCCACAAGCCTTGACGACCTGCGTATGATATCCATATGGCCAAACGTGACAGGGTCAAAACTCCCCGGATAAATTGCTCTTAACATATCCCTTTCCTCCCTGCCGGCTCAAAAAATACATGCTTGTTGGTCTTGTATACCTTGTTCTTGATTATGGTAAATCCCAACTCCTGCGCATAAGAAAAATCGGTATCCTTTGCCGCCTCTGCGATAATCACGCCCTCCGGCGCCAAAAGCCCTGAACCGGAAAGATAGGTCAGTACGCGCTTTTCCAACTCCTGTCCGTAAGGAGGATCCATGAAGATATAGTCGAACTGCTTCTCCCCCTCAAGCTTATAGAGGGCTGTCATGACATCCATAGACATGGTCATTCCCTTTCTCTCCAGGTGAGTATGGGAAAGATTCTCCTTCACATACTGCATTGCCTTTGGATTCTTCTCCACGAACACAGCCTCCATAGCGCCCCTGCTCAATGCCTCAATCCCGATACCGCCGCTTCCTGCAAACAAATCCAGAAAGACGCAGTCATACAGATATGGCGACAGCATGTTAAACAAGGTCTCCTTAATGCGGTCTGTGGTGGGACGCGTCTCGATCCCATCCAATGTCTTCAGTTGTAACCTTCTTGCGCTACCTGCGATTACTCTCATATAAAAACCCCTTATATTCCGTTAAACTGTAACTATTATAGGTTTCTGCCGTCAATCTGTCAACCACCTTGCTGTATAACTGCCTACTTCCTAAAGGTTCCCAGACGGCGGTACCGGTTCAGGCATGCATAAATCTCCTGCTTCCTGGGCATTGCCAGGTTTCCCGGAAGATAACTGCCGTCGCATACCGCGCTAAGCCCCTGTAAGTCGAGCTTTTTGTATAACTCCTCGATGGTCTGTAAAAGGGTGCGTTTTCCGTCGAATACATTTTCCTCCAGATGCTTTACAACATTTCCAAGGGAAGTAAGCTGCTCGCTGTCCATCAACTGCTCTACATACCTTAAGTCAATATTTTCATGGTTCAGGGTCACGCCGTCCCTCCCCATCGTCTTAATCTTGATCCGCCCCTTGCTTTTTAGCCCAGGATAACTGCGGATCTTCCGGTCAAAGTTGGGCTTTTTCGGTCCCTCCTTCGGAAGCGTAAGCTGCGGATAATCCTTTGCCGCCGTCTTTGCCGCCTCTGTAATCTCCTTTGGCACATACCTGTCCATCTGCACAATGGAATCCGCCACCTGAAAATAAGCCCCAGAGCTTCCCGCCACGATTACGGTGGAAATCCCGAACTCCTCATAGAGCGCCCTTACCCTCTCGATAAAGGGAGTGATTGGCTCCATATCCCGATGGATCACCCGCTGCATCAGTTCATCACGCACCATAAAATTCGTCGCGCTGGTATCCTCGTCAATCAGAAATACTTTTGCGCCTGCCTCCATGCTCTCCACCACGTTTGCCGCCTGGGAGGTGCTTCCGCTGGCATCCTCCGTGTCAAACGCCACGGTATCCTTGCCGTTTGGCAGATCATTGATGAACATGGAAATATCCGTGTGCCTGATACTCCTTCCATCCTCCGCCCGAATCTTCATGGCTGTGGCGTCCGTCACCACATACTCCCTTCCGTCTCCGGCAATGTGAGGATACACCCCTGTCTCCAATGCTTTCAGCAGGGTGGATTTGCCGTGGTAGCCGCCGCCCACAATCAGGGTCACGCCCTTTTTAATCCCCATGCCGCTGATCCTGCCCCGAAAGGGAAGCTCCATGGTCACCTCCAGGGATTTAGGCGACGCAAACGGAACCGCCCCCTTCATAGGACGCTGTGAAACCCCAGATTCTCTTGGAAGTACAGAGCCATTTGCAACGAAAGCAACTAATCCCTTCGGCTCTAACTGGCTGCGGATAGCCTCCTGGTCCTCGGATAATTCCATGACCCTTCGCACCTTCTCCTTGTCAAGCCTTCCATAGTACAAAGCCCTCTCCACACAGGAGGGAAGAAAATCATATAGAATCTTCTTAAGCTCACGGGCATTGATGGTACGCCCGTTTGCCGGAAAACCAACCTCGAACCGTACCGTCACGTCGCCGCTTGAAGGGTTAATCTCACACGCCGTTCTCTCCAGAATCTCCTGCGAGCACCTGGTTACGCCGATAATCCCACTCTTTCCAGAGCCTTTTGCCTGAAAGGAATACTTTTGAATCTGTTCATGAAAATTGCGGATCAGCATATCCTGCAGGGCAATTCTCTTATGCTTCTTGTCATACAACTCCTTCTCAAAGCCTGCCGCCCGTCCCAAAACCCTCACGCTTAACTTGGAAGGCGCTGCAAAGGGGTCTCCCTGTACATGGTCTATGGATAACACATATCTCTGGAACTGATAGACCCCCTTTGTGTCCTTATATGCCGGATATCCCCTGTGGTCAATCCGGTCTAATAATTGTCTCAAATCTTCTGCTGTCTTCATTTTATCTCCTTAAATGTTTATATTTTACCGCTAATAGGCAATGGCTTCCTCCCTTGACATCCAGAAGTGAATCCCTGTGGTGGAGTCCATCCACCGGTCCTCGTTAAAATCCAGAACCTCCACCCATTCGCCCTTACGGTAGACGAAATTCTCGTCCACCAAAGACCATGCCTCGTCAAACTCCTCTGTGGAATCAAAACTCTTGATGGTGAGCACCTTGGCCTTGCTGCACCGGCAGGACGGACGCGTAGCCGACGTCCGCTTCGCATCGGCAGGAATCAAAAGCTGCACCAGCCGGTCATTGACACATTTCTTATAGCCAAGGATGGCCCCGTTTTCCGGACAGTGCATCCGAAACCACTGGGTTTTTTCATCGGAAATAATCCCGTCAAGCCTGGCATACTCAAGCACCGCGCCAAAAAGATTCGCCCCTCTGATGTCGCAATCCCTCATATCGCAGTATCTAAGGGAGGCTGTCGTCATATCCGCGTTCCGGAAAACAGCCCTTTTCATAGAACAGCCGTCCAGAAGCACATTTTCAATCACAGCCCCGCTAAAATCCGCGCCGTCAAGCCTTACATTCTGAAATGAACTGAGGGTAAAATCAATCCCCGAAAGCTTAAATCCGCAAAGATCCATATCCGCAAAGGAAACCTCCCGAAGGGAAATATCTCTGTGATGACTCTGCTTTGCTAAAATATCTTCTAATTGTTCCTTTGATATCTTCGTCAATGCCATACTCCTTTACTGTCTATAACGCCACAATCCTCGCCCTGTGATGGATTGCCGGAAGGAACTTATTCAAAAGGTCTTTGGTTTTAAACTTTAAATGACTGGTATTAATCCCAGGATTACATCCGAACCACTCTGCCTCTGCCACTTCTTTATCTACAATCACCTGCACATAGTCGTCCTCATCCATCAGAAGCCCCGCCACGCTGGCAGAGCCCGGCGTGGTTCCCAGATGCTCCATCATCTTCTCCGGCGGTGCGAAGGACATATGGGAAACCCCTAGCTTCTTGCTGAAAGCGGCTGTGTCGAAAGCCTTGTTTGCAGGCATAACTAACAGGAAGAAGGTGGTCTTCTTCTGGTTGCACAGGAATACATTCTTGCGTATCTCTGTCCCTATTGCTACGTCGATGGCTGCGCACTCCTCCATGGACGCCGCAGGGTCATTGTCCACCTGTTCATAGGGTATCTTTAATTTATCCAATGTGTCATACATCTTTCTTTCCAATGGCATCCTCTCGTTTGTGGGCGCCGTTGTCCTGATTTCGCTGATATACATACTTCTTTTCCTCCATCTGCGGGCCAAGCCCAACCTTTATGATTCCCTAACATTATAGCGAAACATTTGCAAGCTGTAAATAAATAACGTTAAGAACCTGTTAAAAACCTATAATTCCGTTGCGGTTCTTTCAGAAATCATGTTAAAGTAAATGTATCTGACAAACATATTTCTTTTAGAAAGGATAACTCATTTCATGGAATTCTACCAGACAAAACTCGCTGAAAAATTAGAAGAAGCATTGAAAGCCGTGCTGCCTATTATCGGGCTGGTGCTGCTTTTAAGTTTTACCATTGCGCCGGTTCCCCCAAGTATTTTGCTTTTGTTCTTGTTTGGGGCCGTACTCCTTGTCATAGGCATGATGCTTTTTACCCTTGGGGCAGAGCTTGCCATGACGCCCATGGGAGAAAAGGTGGGCACTAAGATGGCGAATTCCAGAAGATTATGGATTGTTTTCTTTCTGTGCTTTTTCCTGGGCTTTGTAATCACCATCTCAGAGCCGGATCTTCAGGTATTGGCAGAGCAGGTTCCCTCAATCCCTAATATGGTCTTAATCCTGGCAGTCGCCTTTGGCGTTGGATTTTTTCTGGTTGTGGCCATGATGCGTATGCTGTTTTCCCGTTCCCTACCCTCCCTGCTTATTCTGTGTTATATCATTGTATTTATACTGGCCTTCTTCGTACCAAAGGATTTCCTGGCAGTCGCCTTTGACTCCGGAGGGGTCACCACAGGGCCTATGACGGTTCCCTTCATCATGTCCATGGGTGTGGGCTTCGCCGCAGTACGAAGCGATAAACACGCGGAGGACGACAGCTTCGGGCTGGTTGCCCTCTGCTCGATTGGCCCGATTCTGGCCGTGCTGCTGCTTGGACTTATATACCATACAGGCGACGCCAGCTATACTCCTGCCCTCCTTCCTGAACTTCAGGATTCTGTGGAGTTAGGGCAGTACTTTGTCAGAGGGTTTCCGGAATACATGAAGGAAATCCTGGTATCCCTGCTTCCGATTGCCGTATTTTTCGCAGTTTTCCAGGTTGTGTCCCTAAAGCTTAAGAAAAAGACGATTCTGAAAATCATCATCGGAGTCGCCTATACTTATATCGGGCTCGTTCTGTTTCTTACGGGAGTGAACGTAGGATTTATGCCTGCCGGAAACCATCTTGGACAGACCATCGCCGCACTTCCCTATCGATGGGTCCTGGTTCCCATCGGAATGATTATCGGCTATTTTATCGTAAAAGCCGAGCCTGCCGTCTATGTACTGATGGATCAGGTGGAGGAAATCACCTCCGGCGCTATTTCCGGCAATTCCATGGGAGTGAGCCTGTCTCTGGGCGTTGCGGTTTCCATCGGCCTTGCCATGACGCGGGTGCTTACCGGTATCTCCATCTTCTGGTTCATTCTTCCAGGATACGTAATCGCAATCTGCCTGTCCTTCTTTGTGCCGAAGATTTTTACCGCCATTGCATTCGACTCCGGCGGGGTTGCCTCCGGACCTATGACCGCAACCTTTCTCCTGCCCTTTGCCATGGGCGCCTGCCAGGCAGTCGGGGGAAATATTGTAGAGGATGCCTTCGGGATTGTTGCTATGGTTGCCATGACTCCCCTGATTGCAATCCAGCTTCAGGGCGCTGTCTATAAATTTCGCGCCGGAAAAGGCGAAATTACCGTACCGGAAGCAACATCCTATCTTGATATCCTGGCAGATGATGATATTATAGAGTTATAGGAGGATATTTATTTTATGAATTCAGTCTATATGCTCAGCATTATAACCAACAGAGGTATGCGTGAAAAATTTATACAGTTTTTCAAGCTGCACAATATCCATGTGACTCTGACCGTACTTGGGGAAGGGACCGCCAACAGCGCCATCCTCGATTACCTTGGAATGGAGGCTACCCAGAAGACCCTCTACTTTGCTTTCGTTACCTGGGATACCTGGAAGCTGCTGAAAAAAGACCTGTACGCCCAGGTTAAGATTGACGTCCCAGGCAGGGGGATTGCATTTCTCATTCCCTTAAGCAGTATCGGTGGCAAGAAACGGCTTCAATACATTACAGTGGGCCAGGAACTTTCGATTGAGGAGGAAAGCACGTTGCAGAACACAGATTATGAATTATTAATCACCATTGCTAATTCAGGATATATCGAGACAATCATGGATGCAGCAAGAAGCGCAGACGCGCCGGGCGGCACCGTCATCCACGCAAAGGGAACCGGTGCAGAGCACGCGAAACGCTTCCTTGGGATTTCTCTTGCGGAGGAAAAAGAGATGATCTTTATCGTGGTGCGCAAACAGCAGAAAAATGGAATTATGAAGGCAATCATGGACCAGGCAGGAATAAAAAGCCCTGCGGGCGGAATCATCTTCTCCCTTCCTGTCACAAGCACGGCAGGGCTTCGGATGTTGGAGGAGGACGTATAAAAGGAGAATTTTCATGAAATATATATTGGCATCAGCTTCGCCGAGAAGAAAAGAACTGTTGACACAGGCGGGATTTGAATTTGAGGTAATTCCCTCCTCTATTGAGGAAAAAATCACGAAAACCACGCCTTCAGAGATTGTGATGGAGTTGGCGGCCCAGAAGGCGATGGATGTATTCTGTCATCATGGAGGCGAGGACTGTGTGGTAATCGGCGCAGATACCATTGTTGTTTACCGAGACGAGATTCTGGGAAAGCCTGCTGACAAGGGGGAAGCCTACGATATGCTGTCCATGCTTTCTGACCGCACCCATCAGGTTTACACGGGCGTATCCCTGGTTATTTTAAGGAACGGGCAGGTTCATACCAGGACCTTCTTTGAAGCAACAGACGTCACCTTCTGCCCTGTCAGCAAGGAGGACCTCCACGCCTATGTAGAGACAGGCGACCCCTTGGATAAGGCGGGCGCCTATGGAATACAGGGCGCGTTTGCGGTTCATGTGAAATGTATTAACGGGGACTACAACAATGTGGTGGGACTTCCGGTCTGCCGGCTCTATCAAGAGCTGCTGGCAGAATATCCATCCCCCTTGTCTGAGCCATAACAATAACGGTTTTTTATGTCTTTTAGAGCCTTTGCATGTTTGCAGGGGCTTTTCCATTCTTTTGCAATCTGCCGCCTTAAATCTGTGTCAAACAATTTGGGGGGTTCAACATCCAGCCGCTGATGTACTTTGTCGTTCCTGGAGGCATAGTTGAAGGATTCTGTATCCATAATCTGCCTCTGGGCCTCCTGCCATGCCTTTTCTCCTTGTGTCAGATACTTCTGGCGGTAATAGCCGATATCGCTGATGATTCTTCCGTTTGCATCCTCCTCAAGAACATTCCACTGGCTTACAAAATTCCCTTCCCTGTCAATGATAAATTCTGAATGAAAATCCGGTGTCAGCCGCTTTTTATTCTCCTGCCCCTTCTGGTATCTCCGATAGCTTGAAGCACACGGATACTTGTTGTGAAGCCTTGCAGGCTCTCGAAGCAGCTTTTTTCCGTTAAGCCCGCCCGATGCTGAGAGAGCATTGACATAAGCCTCCAATGCGCTCTCGTCCGTCATTTTGTCTTTCTTAAAATATTTCCTGATATATGCAATATTGTGGCGGTCAATATACATTCGGAACTGGTGAAGCATCCGCGCCTCCATATCACTGAGGCTGCCAAACCCTGTCTCTCCATAGGTTTTCTCCATATAAGAGGCAATACTTCGGAAAAATTTTCCGTGTGGAGGTATCTTTTCACCCACACGGAAGCCATTTTTCAGTTGAAGCATACCGTTTTCATCCAGGTAACCGCCCATTTTATGAATTAATTCCAGAATGTAATCAGGTTCCTCATGCTCAGACATTTGCCGTAGTCTCCTTTTTTGCAATCCATTTCATATCATATATATAGGATATTCAGCAGATGAAGTCCCAGTTCTTGTATTATCTCTAAAAAATACTACGGATTGATATCAAATATGTAATTCATATACATACTCCGTTCTTTCTTCTTCTGAGCCTCTGTTCTTCCTCCCCCCAGACGCCCCCGTCCGAGACATCCCTAGCTTTTCCATAATCTTATACGAGGCGATATTTTCCGAATCACAGTGGGCAATAAAGTGATGGACGTTTAACTCTTTTTTTGCATATTGAAGCAATGCCGACGCAGCCTCATAAGTAATCCCCTGTCTCCAGTATCTCTTATTGATAATCCACCCCAGTTCGCCGGAGGCATCCTCATTCAGATAGATGCTTACTGCCCCTATGTGCTGCTTCTCATAGAGAATGGCAAACTCATAAAAGGACGGCTTGTCCTTGGCCCACTCAAGCTGCGCATTCTGGACAAACTCTTTCGTTTCTTCTATGGTTTCATTGGGTAAACAGAGCATATACTCTGTGTTTTCCGGATCAGAGGCATACTCGTGCACTGTCTCTAAATATTTCATTCCTAAAGGCGTAAGCATCAGCCTTTCTGTATGTATCGTTTGCATATTATCATTTCCTTTCATATTGTTTCGGGTTATTCTTCATGCAGATCATTTTTATCTCAGGCGTACCGATATCGTCTGCAATTACCTTACACTTTGTCATGAGAAGGAAAAATATATTCTTCTTCTCATCACTTAAACATTCATAATTTGCCTGCCCCTTTGCAACCACAATATCAGCCTTCTGATAAATCTCCTGAAATTCTTCTGAAGTCCGATGCAGTACCGTACCTAATGAGGAATCGCCGTTATTGATAATCGTTGCGTAGGCATCCATTCCCACCATATAGGCATCCTCCTCCACGGAATCATTTACAACGGCCTCGCCCCGTGTTGCAAAGAATACATGGCACTGTGGGCCGATCTCCTTAATTTTTTTGATTAAGAGCTTATCAAGACAGATTTCCCCGCAATTATCTCCAAGATAGAGCAACGTCTGCGCCTTACGGATTTCCTGGCTCAAAACCGCAGAATCGTCCAATTCCAGCGGTTCCTCCCTTAGTCTGTCAAAACTGGTCTGGATATCTGTATACGACAGCTCATGGATAGGGTTAAAATCTATTATATTTCCAATAATCGCGTATTTGATGCTTTCCACAAAAGGGTTCTCCCCTTCATTGATTTCTCTCTCCAACCTGGGAAGCTTGGCTAAAAACATCCTGTTATATTGCGCCCGTGTCTCTTTATAGGGGTCCTCGCAGCCGGTTTCCTTTTTTAACAGGGAAAAAATCTCCCCTATTAATTCCGGAGTGGAGGAGCCCTTAAAATCTACGGTGCTCAGGTAAGCAAACACGCTTCGGAGTAATTCGTCCTTCTCTTTTAACCCAACCATATCAGCCACCTTGATTGCCTGATTCACAATGCAGGGAATACATTTTTCCTTTATTCTCATTATCGCACCTTCTCTACACAAACCATTTTCCTGCTCATAAATCTAAAAATAGAGTGTCCATTGACACTCTATCCATTGCACATAATTAATTATATTTGCGTTTTCTAGCAGCTTCAGACTTCTTCTTACGTCTTACGCTTGGCTTCTCGTAATGTTCTCTCTTACGAATCTCCTGCTGAATACCAGCCTTCGCACAGTTTCTTTTGAATC